>JAJKIV010000437.1 GCA_021154285.1 Gemmatimonas sp.
GTCGCGAGCGACGCGTTCGTGGCGACGAGCGCGATGACCAGTGCCAACACCTGCACCCGCTCCAGATCTTCGTCGACGAACACGCCATACTGCGCGCGGTTCGTGAGGTTCACGACGCCAACCAGATCGCCCTGGTAGACCAGCGGAAAGCTGATGAACGATCCGGTGGTGAAATGCTGGTCGAGCAGCAACGGGTGCGTGGTCGCGTGCCTCACGTCCTGCACGAGCAGCGGCTCGCGCGCCTGCGCCACGCGGCCGGCCACGCCCTGCCCGATTCTGATCCGCGATCCCTCGGCGATGAACGGCGCGAGGCCGCGCGACGCTGCGAGGAAGATGTAGCCAGGCTCGGGGGCAACGAGCATGAGCGAGCAGCGCTGCGCCTGCATGTCGTCGCCAACCAGGGCGAGCAGGCCGTCCACGAGCTGCCGCGGATCCGCGACGGTCGCGTCGAGCTTGAGCACGCGCTCTATGAGGTAGAGCGTGCGCGTCCGCTGGCGCAGCGACTCACTGCGACGATGCAGCTCCACGTGCGCTTGCTCGAGCTGGCTCACGGCGGCGGTGACATGCCCTTCGATCTCGTCGGAATGACGCTTCGCCTTCCGCGCCTGCTCGTTCGCCTTCGCGAGCTCGCGCTCGAGCGAGACGATACGGGCGGACACTTCTTCCGTGGTTGGCGCGCGAGCTTCGTCCTTTGCTCGAATCAGCTCGTGTTCGAGCTCGGCGAGGCGGCGTACGTATTCGCCGTGAACTCGCTGGGTGACATCCTCGAGTGTGCGCACCGCCTCTTCGCGAGCTTCGCGTTCGGCCAATCGCGTGTAGCCAAGCTCGAACAATGCAACGAACGGAGCGAAGCGTTCGATCGACCGTGTGCCGAACATCTTTTTCTGTTCGTAGAGCGCGACTACCGCGGCGAGGCAGCCATCCACGAGCACGCCGCGGAGCGATAGGATCCCGCCGTCGGTGAATACCGGGAAACCGAACATGCGCGCATAGTCGGGAGACCGATCACCGAGGTCGACGAACTGGCCGCCGGCGGCGACCTGCGTCCGAATCGTCGCCGAGAGGTGGTCGAACGTGGTCTCGACCGGCGTCTTCACGACTCGGCCGCCGTTTGGCGTGAGCCGCTCGCGGAGCATCTCACGCCGAGCATCGTAGCGCAGCAATCCCAGGTGCGCGGTGCGGTCGACGTCAGCGAGACCTTCGCCGAGCGCCACCAGGGCAGCATCGTAGTCGGGCGCGACGCTCAGGGCGTGCGCGAGCGAGGGAAGGTTCCGCGAAGACATGAAGTGGGGAGCCGTCGGCGGGCGCGAATTCGCTTCGATCGGCGACGCGAATGTTGAGGCGTACGTCTCGCAAAGTCAATCGCTTCCGCCCTTGGGCTCGACGCGCGCGCGTTGCTTGACAGAGGGGTGGGTCGGGCTAGTTTCCGAGCGATGACAGTGCGCACCGTGCAGCTCGTGCTGCACTACAACGGCTCTGCCTTCGCGGGATGGCAGCGTCAGCCGAACGAGCGCACTGTGCAGGGCGAACTGGAGCGAGCGTTGACGCGCCTTTCGGGCGGTCACGTCGCGGCTCTTGGTGCGGGTCGGACCGATGCGGGCGTGCACGCCCGCGGCCAGGCAGTCGGTGTTCGGGTGAGCGAACGATGGTCCGCCGCGAGCTTGAGACGCGCACTGAACGCACTGCTGCCGCGCGACATCTGGGTCAGCGCGGCGTACGACATGCGGCCTGAATTCCACGCACGGTACAGCGCTCTTTCCCGCCGATACAGTTACTACGTTGGAACCGACGAAGAGGCCCGCTCGCCGTTTCGCCGCCATACAGAATGGCCGTACGGCCGCGCGCTCGACCGCGCCCTGCTCGATCGCACGACGGCGATCCTCATCGGAGACCATTGCTTCGTCGCATTCGCGGTGCGAGGCACTGCACCCGAACGTGATGACCATCGATGCACCGTTCGTTCGGCCGATTGGAGAGATCGAGTGGGTGGTCTCGTCTTCGAGGTCGAGGCGAATCGCTTTCTTCACCACATGGTGCGGTTTCTCGTTGGGACGCTCCTCGAGGTGGCATCCGGCAAGCGCGACGACGACAGTGTGCACCGATTGCTCGTCGCGTCGGCCAACGGCGAAGTCTCTCCGCCAGCGCCGCCTCACGGGTTGTTTCTCGATCGCGTGACGTATCCCCCCGAACTGTACCTGCAGACCGAATGAAGATCTTCATCGCGACGGCGAAGCTCGACGACATCCGATGGGCGCACTCGCATGGACTAGTCGATGGTGTGCTCACGACGCCAACGTTGTTGACGGCAGAGGTCCACCCCGCCGGCGCGAGCGACCTCCTCGCGGCGATCTGTGGGCTCGCGGCGTTCCCCGTCGCGGCAACGGTTGGCGCGGTCAATGCGAGCGACGTATACCGCGACGCCCGCGAGCTGGCCAAGCTGTCCGATTCGATCATCGTCCAGATCCCGTTCGTCGAGGACGCGATCGAGGCGATTCGACGGCTGAGCTCCGAAGGTATTCGTGTGACGGCGACGCTCGTGTTCAACGCCGCGCAGGCGCTGCTGGCGGCGAAGGCGGGGGCCGGCACCGTGTGCGTGCACATCGATCAGATCGACGCGCAGGGACAGGACGGCGTCGAGACGATCGCCGGGATCCACCGCGTGTTCCAGATGCACGGTGTGGAGTGCGACGTCCTCGCCGCGATGCCGCGCAACGCCGCGCAGTTTACGGGATGTGCGCTCGCCGGCGCCGATGCCATCGCGGTATCGCCCGAGGTATTGCGCGCCCTGCTCTTGCATCCCTTGACGGATCGGGGAATCGACCAATTCCTCACCGATCTCAGCCGAACTCATCGCACGAGAGTCAAGTGATGTTCGTGAAGCCCTTCATCGCGTCGGCGTTCGCTGCCGCGTCACTGATCGGATGTCAGGGAGCGAGTCCGGCGGACTCGCTCGCGCAGTCGGTACCCAAGACGACGGCAGCTCCGCCGCAAGCCGTATCGGCTTCACGCCGCACGGCGATCACCGAGGCGGTCGCGCGAGTCGCCCCGGCGGTCGTCACTGTGCAAACCGAGGTCGTAGAGCGAGTGCCGATCGACCCGTTCGACATGCTGTTTGGACGGCAGTCGGGCGAGCGAGTCGGTGCCGGACTCGGGTCCGGCTTCATCACCGACCCTAACGGGACGATCATCACGAACGCGCACGTCGTCGCTGGAGCGACACGCGTCTCGGTCGCGATGCGCGATGGCAAGACGTTCCCGGCCAAGGTGCTCGGCGTCGACGAGCAGAACGACCTGGCGGTGCTCAAGGTCGACGGGAAAGCGCTGCCCACTGCACCGTTAGGCAACTCGGACGATATCATCATCGGCGAATGGGCGATCGCCATTGGTAACCCGTATGGCTTCCTCCTCGGAAACAGCGAGCCGAGCGTCACGGCCGGTGTGATCAGCGCGACAGGCCGGAACCTGATTGGTCAGGCGGAAGGCGGTGGGGCCTACGTCGACATGATCCAGACGGACGCGTCGATCAACCCCGGCAACTCGGGCGGGCCGCTCGTGAACGCCGACGGCGTCGTGATCGGAGTCAATGCGTCGATCTACTCGCCAAGCGGCGGGTCGGTGGGACTCGGGTTCGCGATCCCGATCAACCGCGCCAAGCGTGTGGCGGAAGACCTCGTGGCGCACGGCCGGCTGCGGCAGCCGTGGATTGGCGTCAAGGTGCAGCAGCCAAGCGGCAGAGACCCGCGCGCGTCGCTCAACGCTGGCGTCATTGTGACCTCGGTTGTGCCGGGGTCGCCCGCAGCGAAGGCTGGCATCGAGGCGGGAGATCAGATCGTGCGCGCCGGAACGCGCACGTTGAAGAACGCATTCGACTGGGAAGCGGAGCGTCTCGATCTGCGAGTGGGCGAACAACTACCCATGGTGATCCGGCGCAGCAGTCGAGAGATCAACATGAACGTCCAGGTGTCCGACCTGCCGGAGGTGAGCGCGCCGAAGGTCGCTGTGGTGAAGGAGCTCGAGCTCGTGACCCTCACCCCAGCCATTCGCGCCGAGCGAGGAATACGATCGTCGAAAGGCGCGGTGGTCTACAACGTCAGTGATCGTATCTCCAACGAGGTTGGAATTCAGAAGGGCGATGTAATCGTGCGGATCAATCGCATTCCGATCAACACCGCCGACGACGTGAAGAGCGCGCTAGACACGTACGCGGGCCGCTCGGCGATGCGCGTGGTGTGGGAGCGTGAGGGCCGCATCTACTACAACGACATCGTGATCCAGTGACGAACAACGCCGAACATCGGCTCACACAATACAGTTCCCCACTCGCCGAGCGGTATGCGTCGGCGGAGATGCTCCGTCTGTGGTCGCCGGCGACGCGACACGGTCTGTGGCGTCAGCTCTGGCTTGCGCTCGCCGAATCCGAGCAAGCACTCGGCGTTCCGATTCCTGACGATGCCCTCGCGCAGATGCGTCGCCACCTCGATGACATCGATTTCGAGGCCGTCGCTACGTATGAGCGCCGGTTCCGCCACGATGTCATGGCGCACGTGCACGCGTTTGGCGACGTGGCGCCAGCGGCGAAGCCATTCATCCACCTCGGCGCGACCAGCGCGTTCGTCACCGACAACGCGGACCTGATTCTCATGCGGCGCGGCCTCGACCTGCTGCGGGGGCGGCTGATCACCGCGCTCCGTGCGCTGGCCGCGTTTGCGCGACAGTGGCGGGACGAGCCCACACTGGGCTACACGCATCTGCAGCCAGCGCAGCTCACGACCGTCGGCAAGCGCGCAACGCTCTGGATGCAGGATCTCGTACTCGACCTGATGGATCTCGACTACCGTCGCGCCACGCTGCCGTTTCGCGGCGTGAAAGGGACGACGGGCACCCAGGCGACCTTCCTTCAGCTATTCGATGGCGACCACGAGCGCGTTCGCGAGCTCGATCGTCGCGTGACGTCGGCGATGGATTTCACCCATTCGCTGAGCGTCACCGGTCAGACCTACACGAGAAAGCTCGACGCACAGGTGCTTGGCATCGTTTCGGGTGTCGCCGCTTCGGCGGCGAAGTTCAGTAGCGATATCCGCATGCTGCAGGCGTTCGGCGAGATCGAGGAGCCGTTCGAGACGGAGCAGATCGGGTCGTCGGCAATGGCGTACAAGCGCAACCCGATGCGATCCGAGCGCATTGCGTCGCTCGCACGGTTCGTGGGCTCGCTCGAGCCTAACGCCAATCAGACGCATGGCGTCCAGTACTTCGAGCGGACGCTCGACGACAGCGCCAACCGGCGCCTGGTGATCCCCGAGTCGTTCCTGGCCACCGACGCTATTCTAATTCTCATGGTGAACGTCGCGAGCGGGCTCGAAGTGCATCCCGCGCGAATTCGGCAACGCGTGCGCGATGAGCTGCCGTTCATGGCGACGGAGGACCTGATCGTCCGGGCGGTGCGCTCGGGCGGCGATCGTCAGGCCGCGCACGAGGTGATTCGTCGACATAGCGTCGCGGCTGCGCGTGCCATGAAGGACGACGGCAAGCCCAACGACATGCTCGAGCGATTGGCCGCGGACCCCGAGTACGGAGTGCCGATCGGCGACCTTCGTGAGGCGCTCGACCCGCGGCGCTTCATCGGCCGTGCCGCCGAGCAGGTGGACGAGTTTCTCGACGAGATCGTGGATCCCCTGCTCGCGGGGACACCGGCCGTGGATGTGCGAGACGTGGCGGAGGTGCGAGTATGACCGGCGTTGCGACGACCACGCTGCCGCTCGGCGTGCTCCGGCGAGGGAAAGTCCGCGACGTCTACGAAGTTGACGCGGATCGCCTGCTCGTGGTGGCGACGGATCGCGTCAGCGCGTTTGACGTCGTCATGCGGGAAACGGTGCCGTACAAGGGCGCGGTGCTCACGCAGCTCACCGCGTGGTGGCTTCGGCAGTTCGCGTCCGAAGTACCGCACCACATGATCGCCGCCGATGCCGACGAGATCATTCGCGAGGTTCCCGCGCTCGAGCCCCACCGCGACCTGCTCCGCGGCCGCGCCATGCTCGCGTGGCGGGCCGACGTGTTTCCCGTGGAGTGCGTAATCCGAGGTTACATCGCCGGTTCAGCATGGAAGGAATACCGCACGCACGGCACACTGGCCGGTGAAGCGCTGCCGGCGAGTCTGCGGGAAAGCGACCGCCTCGAGCCGCCGATCTTCAGCCCGGCCACGAAAGCGGAGACCGGGCATGATGAAAACATCACGATCGCCCGCATGGCGAGCATCGTCGGCGAGGCCGAAACCCGAGACCTCGAGCGGCTCACCCGGACAGTGTACGCGCGCGGCCTAACGATCGCCGAGCCCCGCGGCATCATCATCGCCGACACGAAGTTCGAGTTCGGCGTGCGCCACGGCCGCATCATCATCGTGGACGAGGTCCTGACGCCGGACAGCTCCAGATTCTGGCCGGCGAGCGAGTACGCGCCGGGCCGGTCGCAGCCGAGCTTCGACAAGCAGCCGCTGCGAGACTACCTGGACCGCGAGCGCGTTGCAGGCCGCTGGTCAGGCAATTATCCACCTCCGCCGCTGCCCGACGCGGTCGTACAGGCGACGAGCACGCGGTACCTCGACGCATTCCGGCGCATCACGGGATCAGACCTGAACGTGACCGAGCTCTCATGAACTTTGCCCGCGAAGGTCTCGCGTTCATCATCATCGCGGCCCTGATCGCCGCCGCGGCGTACGCGGCGGCCCTAACGAGACGTTCGTGGCCGTTGTGGCTGCTCGCGTTCGTGCTCACGCTCGTCGCGCTGTGGGTCGCCTATTTCTTCCGCGATCCGGAGCGCACCGGCTCCCGCGGCGACCAGCTGATCATCGCGCCGGCCGACGGGAAAGTCGTGATGGTCACGGAAGTCGATGAGCCGACGTTCGTGCATGGCCGAGCGACGCGCGTGTCGATCTTCATGAACGTGTTCAACGTGCACGTGAACCGGTACCCGGTGTCGGGCACCGTGAAATACGTCCACCGGAGCCCGGGCAAGTTTCTCAACGCCGCCGCGGAGGAATCGAGCCTCGAGAACGAGCAGACGTCGGTGGGGCTCGAGGCGAGCGGCCAGCGGATTCTGATTCGCCAGATCGCCGGCCTGATCGCGCGCCGCATTCACACCTACAGCCGTGAAGGCGAGCGCGTCGAACAGGGCGAGCGGATGGGAATCATCCGGTTCGGGTCCAGGGTCGACGTGTTCGTGCCCCCTTCGTCGAGTGTGCGGGTGAAGGTCGGGCAGATCACGGTTGCAGGAACAACCGTCCTCGCGGAGTTGCCAGCGAAATGAAGCGCGTGCGCTTTCGCCGTCCTGAAGTCCGCCGGGCGGTGGTGCTGCTGCCTAACGGCTTCACGCTGTTCAACCTGTTCTGCGGCATCTACGCCATCGTGCTGGCGTCCCGTGGCAGGTTCGGCACCGCTGCGTTCTTCGTCGTCCTTGGCGGCGTCGCCGACTCACTCGATGGACGCATTGCCCGGGCGACGGGCACCGGCAGTCGGTTCGGCGAAGAGCTCGACTCACTCGTCGACGCGATCTCGTTCGGGCTTGCGCCGGCGCTCATCATGTTCTTCGCCGCGCTCAAGACCGACGGCAACGACTGGATCTACGTCTTCATCTTCGCCTCGTGCGCCGTCATCCGCCTTGCGCGGTTCAACGTCGAGCAGGCGGGCCGCCCCAAGACGCACTTTCACGGGCTCCCGAGTCCCGCCGCGGGGATGACGCTGGCGACGTATTACTGGTTCAGCCAGACGCCGCTGTACACGGATACGGTCATCTTCTTCACCCACGATCGCACCATAGCCGAGCTGCCGTGGCACACGATTCTCCGATGGCTCATGGTCGGTCTCGCGTACTTCATGATCAGCGACGTGCCCTACCCGGCGGTGCCAACGGTCGGCTACCGCTCGGCGCGCCAGATCGTTGGGACGTCCATCGTCGTCGGGAGCGTTCTCGGGCTCATCTTCCTTCCCCGCGAGTTTATCTTTCCCGCATTGGTAGCCTACGTGCTGTTCGGTGCGGTGAAGTGGGCGGCTCTCGGCTTCCTCGATATCGTCCCCGACCGTCGGTCGGTGTTTCTCGAGGAAGAAGCCGATGTCGATCCAACGCTCGCTGACAACCTCCCCGAACACGAAGCGGCGACGATGCGGGAAGTCATGCCGACTGGGTCGCTCAACGGTGAGGCAGGGGAAGTCCAGGAGCCGACGAACCGACGGCGGCGTCGGCGTCGCCGTCACCGCGGCGAGCGTCCCAATCCGCCTCCCAGTCATCCCAAGCACGAGGATCGCGGAACATGAGTCGATATCGCGTCGCCGTTCACATCGTGCCCCGGCGCGGGCTGCTCGATCCGCAGGGCAAGGCGGTCGCTGACGCCCTGCACTCGCTCGGGTTCAACGGCGTGCGTGATGTCCGTGTCGGCCGCCATCTCGTCATCGATGCAGACGCGCCCGAGCCACAATCGGCGGAGCGCGTGGTTCGCGACATGTGCGCGAAGCTGCTCGCCAATCCGGTGACCGAGGACTTCGAAATCGCCAACGTGGAGCAGGCATGAAATTCGGCGTCATCACCTTCCCTGGCTCCAACTCGGACGAGGACGCGTTTCTCGCCATCACCGACGTGCTCGGCCAGGAAGGCGTGAAGCTGTGGCACAAGGACCACGACCTTCGCGGCGTGGACGTGGTGATTCTGCCGGGCGGCTTCAGTTACGGTGACTACCTGCGCGCCGGCGCGATCGCGCGCTTCTCACCCATCATGCGCGAGGTGGTTGCTCACGCCGATCGTGGCGGACCTGTTGTGGGCATCTGCAACGGCTTCCAGATCGCGTGCGAGGCGGGACTCCTTCCCGGGGCGCTGTTGCGGAACGCCAGCCTGCAGTTCGTGAGCGAGCTTTGCCGCGTGCGCGTGGAGACGACGGAGACGCGCTTCTCGAACCAGTACGCGCCCGGTCAGATTCTCCGCCTACCGATCGCGCACGGCGACGGCCGCTACACCGCCGATGACGCCACACTCGATCGCCTCGAGCAGAACGGCCAGGTCGTGTTCCGGTACGTCAATGCGAAGGGAGAGACAGACCCATCGGCCGATCCGAACGGATCAATGCGGGGGATCGCCGGCATTGTGAACGAACGCGGCAACGTGCTTGGTCTCATGCCGCATCCCGAGCGCGCCGCCGAAGCGATCGTCGGCTCCGCGGATGGCGTTGCGTTGTTCGAGTCGCTGCTCGCCCAGGTCGGGGTCTGATCGTGACCGTACTTCCGCGCCCCGGCGATCCGGTCATCACGCCCGCGCTCGTCGCCGAACACGGCCTAACGCCTGACGAGTACCAGCGCCTGGTCGACATGCTCGGCCGCACGCCGACGTTCACCGAGCTCGGCGTAGTGAGTGCGCTGTGGAGCGAGCACTGTTCTTACAAGCACTCGCGTCCCTTGCTGCGGACGCTGCCCACCAAGGCGCCCTACGTGCTACAGGGGCCTGGCGAGAACGCCGGCGTCATCGCGGTCGGTGACGGGCTCGCGGTCGCATTCAAGATCGAGTCGCATAATCATCCGAGCGCCGTCGAGCCCTATCAGGGCGCGGCGACCGGCGTGGGCGGCATTCTGCGCGACGTCTTCACGATGGGCGCGCGCCCGATCGCGATGCTCAACTCGCTCCGTTTCGGGTCGCTCGACCACCCGCGCGTGCGATATCTGTTCGCCGGCGTCGTGAAGGGCATCGGCGATTACGGCAACTCGGTCGGCGTGCCGACGATTGGTGGCGAAGTCGTATTCGACCCGGCGTACGAGACGAACCCGCTCGTCAACGCGATGTGTGTTGGCGTCATGCACGAGCGCGATCTCATTCGGGCAAAGGCCGAAGGTGTCGGCAACCCGATCATCGCGGTCGGCGCTCGCACGGGTCGGGACGGCATTCACGGCGCGTCGTTCGCGTCGGAGGATCTCTCCCACGAGAGCGACGCAAAGCGTCCTCGCGTCCAGGTCGGCGATCCGTTCACGGAGAAGCTGCTGCTGGAAGCGTCGCTCGAGCTGATCAAGAGCGGGCACATCGTGGCGATTCAGGACATGGGCGCGGCAGGCCTAACGTCGTCATCTGCGGAGATGGCGGCACGCGGTGACGTCGGCGTCACGATCGACGTGACGAAGATGCCCGTGCGCGAAGAAGGCATGACGCCTTACGAGATCCTGCTCAGCGAGTCACAGGAGCGAATGCTCGTGGTCGCGAAACGCGGACACGAGGCGCAGGTCAAGGAGATCCTTGCCAAGTGGGACCTCTCGGCCGAGGTGATCGGCGAGGTCATCGCGGAGCCGGTGTATCGCGTGACCGAAGGCGATCGTGTCGTCGCGGAATTCCCCGGCTCGCGTCTCGTAACGGATTGTCCGGTCTACCATCCCGATGCGCGCGAAAGCGATACGATCGCCGCGCTCAGGGCGCGCGACGTCGACGCGATTCGCGAGCGTCCCGAGGAGCGCGACGCCGCGTGGACCCTGCGTGAGCTGCTCTCGTCGCCCACGATCGCGAGCAAGGCCTGGGTCTACCGCCAGTACGACACGTCGGTTCGCACGAACACCATGCTTGGGCCGGGCGGCGACGCGGCAGTGCTCCGACTGCGCGGTACGCGGAAGGCGCTCGCCGTGAAGACCGACTGCAATGGACGCTACGTCTACCTCGAGCCGCGTGTCGGCGGGCGGATCGCGGTGGCCGAAGCGGCGCGCAACGTCGCCTGCACGGGCGCGAGACCGATGGCGATTACGAACTGTCTCAACTTTGGCAATCCAAAACGGCCGGAGGTTTTCTTCCAGTTCCGGGAGGCCGTCGGCGGCATGGCCGAGGCGTGTGAGACGTTAGGCACGCCCGTGACTGGCGGCAACGTTTCGCTATACAACGAGAGCCCGAATGGCGCCGTTTTCCCGACGCCGGTAATCGGGATGGTTGGTCTCGCGGACGATGTCGACCACGTGACCCGCGCCACGTTCCAGCAGGCCGGCGATACGATCGTGCTGCTGGGCGAGCCGACGTCCGAGCTGGGCGCGTCGGAGTACCTCGCGCGAGTTCACAACGTCACCGCGGGCGCACCGCCGCGGTGCGACCTGCAGGTCGAGCGACGCCTCATCGACCTTTTGCTCGAGGCCATCCAGGCCGGAGTGGTGTCGTCCGCGCACGACTGCAGCGATGGCGGCCTTGCCGTGGCGCTCGCGGAATGCGCGATGGCCGACCGCGAGCAGCGATTCAGCGCCACGGTGGACCTCTCGTCGTGGTCCGGAATTTCGAAGCGCGCCATGCTCTTCGGCGAGGCGCAGGGTCGCGTTGTCGTGTCGACGGATTCGCCGGCTCGAGTCGAGCGGATTGCCGCGGCACGCGGCGTCCCGGTGCGGCGGATCGGTATCGTCGAGGCAGCCGATCGGCCGTTTCGAATCGAGTATGCAGGCGGGCAGCTCGTCGCTCCGCTGGAGCAGCTTGCGAGCGCCTACCACAACGCAATTCCCTCAATCATGACGCGCGTGGCCGTTGCGGATGATGCACTGGCCGCTGACGCTCCTTCGACCGTGGGCAGCTGACACATGTGTGGCATATTCGGCGTTCAGGGTGTCCCGGGCGCGGCATCGATTGTACACCTGGGCCTCTATTCATTGCAGCATCGCGGACAGGAATCCGCCGGCATCGTTGCGATCGATGACGACGGGACTGCGCGAGTCGCCCGGAAGATGGGCCTCGTATCCGATGGCTTCGACGGAGCCACCGTCGGATCGCTCGACGGATCGTTGGCGATCGGGCACACACGGTATAGCACGGCGGGCTCGTCGACCATCGACAACGCGCAACCGGTGCTCGTGCGCTTCCGTGGCGGACACATCGCGCTCGCGCACAACGGCAACCTGACGAACGCGACCGAGCTCCGACACGAGCTCGAGAACGAAGGCTCCATCTTCTCGTCGACGATGGACTCCGAGGTGCTGGTCCATCGGCTCGCCAAGTCGTCGGCCGAGGCGCCCGCGACCAAGCTTGCCGAGGCGCTGCAGGGCGTCGAGGGCGCGTATTCACTGCTCGTCGTCATCGGCAACACGCTGCTTGCCACGCGCGATCCGCGTGGATGGCGACCGCTCGTCATTGGTCGGACCCCTGACGGCGCGTACGTCGCGGCATCCGAGACGTGTGCGCTCGACATCGTCAGCGCAAGCGTTGTGCGCGAGGTCGAGCCGGGCGAGATCGTCGCGTTCGATGGCACCGGCATCAGGTCGCTGAAGCCACTCGATCGCAAGGAATCGCGTCGCTGCGTCTTCGAGTACGTCTACTTCTCGCGTCCCGACAGCCGCGTATTCGGTGGCTCGGTCGATCGAGCGCGGCGCGCGCTCGGGCGACGACTCGCGACCGAATGCCCTGCACCGAGCGCCGAGCTCGTGTTCAGTGTTCCGGACTCGTCGAACTCCGCCGCGTTAGGCTTCGCCGAGCAATCCGGGCTTCCGCTCGAGCTCGCGCTGATCCGGAATCACTACGTCGGGCGGACGTTCATTCAGCCGACGCAGGCTGGGCGTGATGCGAAGGTGAAGGTCAAGTACAACGCCGTCCGCGAGGTGCTCGACGGTAAGAGCGTGGTCATGGTGGATGATTCCATTGTGCGAGGTACGACCACGCGCGGACTGGTCGCGATGGTACGGGCTGCCGGGGCGCGAGAAGTGCATATGCGCGTATCGTCGGCGCCAATCACCGGTCCGTGTTACTATGGGATCGACACGCCGAACCGCGAAGAGCTCATCGCGGCGAATATGACCACCGAGCAGATCGCCGTACACATCGGCGTCGATTCGCTCGGCTATCTGTCGCTCGATGGGATGCTCGAGTCCGTGCCCGACGGCCCTCGCGGCTTCTGCCACGCCTGCTTCTCTGGTGACTACCCAACACCGCCCCCCACAGACCCCGACAAGCTCCGGTTCGGCTGCGGATGCTGACCGCGAACCGACCGTAGCGCCCGACGAGGCGCCGCAGCCCATGCTCGTGTATTTCTTCGGCAATGGGAAGGCCGAAGGCACGCGCGAGATGCGCGCGTTGCTCGGCGGCAAGGGCGCCAACCTGGCCGAGATGACGAACCTCGGCGTGCCGGTTCCGCCGGGGTTCACGATCGCGTGTTCCGTCTGCGTCGACTACCTGCGCGTCGGCACCTTCCCGGAGTCGCTGCGCGGCGAAGTCGCCAAGGCCATCACGCGACTCGAGGCCGCGACGGGTCGTGGGCTCGGCGACACGACGAACCCCCTGCTCGTCTCGGTCCGCTCCGGTGCGCCGGTATCCATGCCGGGGATGATGGAGACGATCCTCAACCTCGGCCTGAACGATCGCACGGTCCTGGCGCTCGCGCGTCAGAGCGGCAGCGCGCGCTTCGCCTACGATTCGTACCGGCGGTTCATCCAGATGTACGCGGACGTCGTGCTGGGCGTGCCGATCCACAACTTCGAGCACCTGCTCCGGGCGAAGCGCATGACGGAGGGCGTCGAGACGGACGCCGAGCTCGCAGAGGACGCGCTGCGCAATCTGGTCGAGGAGTACAAGGCGGTCGTCCGAAACGTCACCGGGCAGACGTTCCCGATGGATCCGGATGTTCAGCTCTGGGGCGCGATCGAGGCGGTGTGGAAGTCGTGGACGCTCAAGAAGGCCGTCGACTACCGCAGGGTGAACGGCATCTCCGAAACGTTAGGCACGGCCGTCAACGTCGTGGCCATGGTGTTCGGCAACCTTGGTGACGATTCGGGCACCGGCGTGGCGTTCACGCGAAACCCATCGACCGGCGAGCGCAAGTTCTACGGCGAGTTCCTGGTGAACGCGCAGGGCGAGGATGTGGTCGCGGGGATTCGGACGCCGTTCGACATCGAGGAGATGGCGAATCGACTTCCCGGTCCGTACGAGGAACTGCTGGAGACGAAGGATCGCCTCGAGCAGCACTTCCGCGACATGCAGGACCTCGAGTTCACCGTGGAGCGCGGCAAGCTGTTTCTCCTCCAAACGCGCACGGGAAAACGCACCGCTGCCGCCGCCGTGAGGATCGCGCGCGAGATGGTCGAGGAGGGCGTCATCTCGCGTGAGGAAGCCGTCAACCGTATCGTCGCCGACCAGCTCGACCAGCTCCTGCACCCGATCATCGATCCGCAGGCGCGTGCTGAGCCACTGTGTCAGGGACTGCCGGCGAGCCCCGGCGCGGCGAGCGGCATTGCGGTGTTCGATCCCGACGGTGCGGAGCGGCGCAACGCGAAGGGCGAGGCGGTGATCCTTGTCCGCGAAGAGACCACGCCCGAGGACTTCCACGGCATCGTGGCTGCGCGCGCGGTGCTCACGGCGCGTGGTGGAATGACGAGTCACGCCGCCGTCGTCGCGCGCGGAATGGGCAAGTGCGCGGTGGTCGGATGCAAGGACATCGCGATCGATCCCGAGAAGCACACGTTCAGCGTCCACGGGACGACGGTCTCGGAAGGCGACTGGATCACGCTCGACGGCGCCACCGGCCGAGTGTTCGTCGGTGACCTGCCGACGATCCCGAGCGAGATCGTGCGCGTCACGAACGGAAGCCTCCCTGCTTCCCGCGCGCCGATGTATCAGGCGTTCTCGCACGTCCTGGGCTGGGCTGACGAAGTCCGTCGTCTTCGCGTCCGAGCCAACGCCGATACTCCGAGGGACGCGCGCGTTGCCCGGCAGTTCGGCGCCGAAGGGATCGGGCTGTGTCGGACGGAGCACATGTTCTTCGAGGGCGATCGCATCACGTCGATGCGCGAGATGATCGTCGCGCGCGACGAGTCGGGGCGGCGTCGTGCGCTGGCGAAGCTGTTGCCGATGCAGCGTGCCGACTTCGAAGGGATCTTCGAGGCCATGGCCGGCTGTCCGGTGACCATTCGCCTCCTCGATCCCCCGCTGCACGAATTCCTCCCGCACGGCGGTGAGGAATCCAAGCTCCTGGCCCGCACGTTAGGCATGGCGCGCGATGAGCTGAACCGGATCGTGGAATCGTTGCGCGAGACGAACCCGATGCTGGGTCATCGGGGATGCCGGCTCGGCATCACGTACCCGGAGATCACCGAGATGCAGGCGCGCGCGATCTTCGAGGCGGCGGTACGCGCATCCCGTCGAGGGATCGATGTGCAGCCGGAGATCATGGTGCCCCTGGTCGCGACGGCGCGAGAGTTCGACAACCAGCACGCCATCATTGAGGACGTGGCGCGGCAGGTGCTGGGCGCGATGGGCGAGCATGTGGACTACCTCGTGGGCACGATGATCGAGCTGCCACGCGCTGCCCTCACCGCCGACGAGATCGCCAAGACCGCACAGTTCTTCTCGTTCGGCACGAACGACCTCACGCAGACCACGTTCGGCCTGAGTCGCGACGACGCAGGCCGGTTCCTGCCGTTCTATGTCGAGAAGGGCATTCTTGCGGATGATCCGTTCCGCGTGCTCGACGCTTCGGGCGTCGGAAAGCTGGTGCGGATGGCGGTCCAGGACGGCCGACGCGTGCGTCCGGATCTCAAGGTCGGGATCTGCGGCGAGCACGGTGGAGAGCCAAGGTCCGTGAACCTCTGCCACGAGCTGGGGCTGGACTACGTGTCGTGCTCTCCATTCCGGGTTCCCATTGCCCGTCTGGCCGCTGCGCAGGCGGCGTTGGCCGACCCCCGGCCGGCTGCCATCAGCCATCAGCCATCAGCCATCAGCTAAGACTGCGATAGACTGCGCGTCACGGCGGCGGATCGGTTGCGCACAACACTCTCTGTGACTCCACATTGGCCTCGGTTCGATTTCGAGGCCAGTATGGGAGACTTCAGGAAGCTTGCTGTTTGGAAAAAAGCGCACGAGCTGGCGCTGGACGTATACAAAGAAACGTCGACCTGGCCGAAGCAGGAGCTCTACGGCCTAACGTCTCAAACGCGTCGCGCCGCGGTATCGGTTCCGGCAAACATTGCGGAAGGCTGTGGCAAGAACAGCGATGCCGAGCTCGCGAAGCACGCGCGGCTATCGATGGGATCTGGGAGCGAGCTGTCGTACTACCTGATTCTTGCCCACGACCTCGACTACACCTCAGTCACTCGACGCGACGAGCTGCAGGACGCGCTGTCGGAAGTCCGCCGAATGCTGGCCTCGATCGAACGCGTATCGGCAACCGCGGCGGAGCGCTCATTGCCCGGAACGAAACTGCATCGCAAATCGACTCCACCACCGCCGCTCGAGCGAAGTCAAGCTGATAGCTGATAGCTGATAGCTGATAGCTGATGGCTGATGGCTGA
>JAJKIV010000438.1 GCA_021154285.1 Gemmatimonas sp.
CGACCCGGAGATGACCGACGGGAAGTTCCTCCTCGCCGACAGGGCGAACGGGAAACCCTTGTTCGGAGAAACCGGCTCGTTTCGTCTCGTGATCCCCACGGACAAGCAGGGCGCGCGATCGATTCGCATGCTAACATCGCTCAACGTCGTGCAGTGGTGACACACTCTATCAACGGCTCTTCCCGAGCTCGTTCCCGGGTCGAGTGATCCGTTCACCATGCGCAACGTCGTGCGTGCCATCGCGTCGTTCGAGCGAACCATCGTCTCCGTGCGATCACCGGGCCGTACAACATCGTTGGGCGCTACTCCTATCCGCCACCGAATACGGGGCTCCATCGGGTCAGCGGCCGTGACGAGGATGTCGGGAAGTTTCGCCCGCCGACGCTCCGCAACGTTGCAATGACCGCGCCGTACATGCACGACGGCAGCATCGCCACGCTGTCAGACGTCCTGGACCACTATGCCGCCGGCCGACGGGCGATCAAGGACGGACCGCTCGCCGGTGTGGGTCGCGAGAATCGCAACAAGGCGCCTAACGTCCACTGGTTCGCGATCACGGATGCCGAGAAACGCGACGTCGTCGCGTTCTCGAGAGTCTGACGGACACGACCTTCCTTCGGAATCCGGCGTTGGCGAATCCCTGGAAGTAGTCCGGGCCACTTCATTTTTCATTTCACGAGCAATCGCTGAATCGCTATGCCTGTTTTTGGTTCGGCTGTCGTGCTTCGCACGACGCTCCTGCTCATCTGCTCGAACGTCTTCATGACCTTCGCCTGGTACGCTCACCTGAGAAACCTGAGCGGCCGGCCGTGGTACGTGGCCGCTGTGGTGAGCTGGGGGATCGCGCTGTTCGAGTATCTCCTGCAGGTGCCGGCAAACCGGATCGGCTACACGCAGCTGAGCCTTGCGCAGCTCAAGATCCTGCAGGAGGTGATCACGTTAGGCGTGTTCGTACCGTTCGCGGTCCTCTACATGCGCCAGCCGCTCAAGTGGGACTACCTGTGGGCAGGCCTCTGCATCATCGGGGCAGTGTACTTCATGTTCAGATCGGGAGGCGCAGTGCACTAACGGCGCCGTTCGTGATTTCGCGCCCTATGGAAGTCGGGGCTGTTAGGCAGTCCGCCGTTATGGTGCGGTGATGGTTCCCATTCGTACGAGCTCGAAGTCTGACGCCATGAGTTGGCCGAGCTTCGCGAGATTGTCGTCGTTCCACCGGGAGTCCGGCGCGCCGCTCAAGTAGAAGCCGCTGCCGTTGTCCGCCAGGAACATCCCGTACTTCTTGAGCGCCGTGAGAATCACCTGCACCTCCGGCGGATACGTCGAGATGTCCACGCTCGCCTTGAGTCGCACGCGCGCGCCCATTGGCATGTAGCTCGCGCTCGTCTGCGAGCTCGCCCAGTGACGCGCCGGGGCGAGGTACGCCTTCCGCGTCGTCGGGCACGTGAAGCGCAGCGCGTGTGTGATCGCGCCCTTCGTTACCGCCTCGTCGTACCGGACGAGACCGGGGAGGATCGGCAGGCCCGCGGCATCGGCTGATGTCCACCCCGCGGGCCGGAGCGCGTTCGAGCTCAGGTCCCACATCGCGCCCGAGCCCGCATGCCAGCTCGTACCGCCGTTCAGCGGATGCGCGTCGAACAACTCGTACAGCCGCCACGCCGTCGTGTCCACCACGATCACGTGACGGTCGCCCGTCGCGTTAGGCCCGCCTTCGATCGGGGCGTTCGCGGGGATGGGGTAGGGGCCAGGATCGCTCTCGTCCGCGTAGTCGAACGACACCGCCACTTTGGCCTGCGCCCCGCTCACGAGAACATACGGAATGCCGTTCGGCGCGCCGTCCCAGACCGTGCCGAAGTCCGGGTGCACGCGCTTCGTCGCGCCGCCGCAACTGTTGATCAGCGTCGTGGAGTTGGGATCGACCGGCTCGGCGGAGATGTCCGTGTTCCACGCGTTGTCGGCGGGAAAGACGGTCCGTGTGCCAGTGGAGCCTCCACCACCCGTGCTGCCGCCACCACCTCCCCCCCCGCCACCTTTCTTGGCGTCGGCCGTGATGTCTGGGCCGAGGGTCGAGTCGCCCGCGCAGGCGATGCCTAACGCCAAGAGACTTCCCATCGCTGCGATGACGGCTTCGCGACGCATAGGGGCTACTCCGTTGCAGGGGTGGTGCACTCGGTCCGCTTACGATAACAACGACCTGCGGTGCCGCGGTGGGGCCTGCCGCACTCGCGGTACGAGGCAGGCGTTGCGTCCGGCTGGTGCATCACATCACGCGAGGCCGAGTCGTCCGGAAGTGGGACGTCGCGTCCCGCTCCGCGACGATCCCGTCACGCGGCCGCGACTTGCCGCTCGATCGCAACGCGTTGCGCGGGTTGCAGTTGTCCGAACTGTGACGCATGGCACCACCCGTGCCTTCCGGTGGTTCATGCTCAACGACTTTCGCTTCGCGCTCCGTACGCTGCGCCGACGGCCGACATTCACGGCTGCCGTGGTCCTCACCCTCGCGCTCGGCATCGGCACGAGCAGCGCCGTGTTCAGCATTCTGGACGCAGCGCTCATTCGTCCGCTGCCGTTCACCGACCCCTCTCGCCTCACGATGCTCTGGGGCGTCGCAGGCCCGGAGCGCGACATTCGCGGAGCGTCGTATCCGGAGATCACCGACTGGCGCACGATGAACCACTCGTTCTCCGACGTCGCCGCCTACGATGAGATCTCGCTCAACCTCGGCATCGGCGACGAGCCACGGCGCGTCGAGGCGGAGATGGTCTCGGCGAGCTACTTCGGGATCCTCGGCGTTTCCGCTGCGCGAGGCCGGGCGTTCACCGCAGACGACGATCGCGTGCCTGACGCCGCGCCGGTTGCCGTCATCAGCCACGCGCTGTGGACGACGCAGTTCGCGTCCGACCCCGGTATCGTCGGGCGCGCGATCACGCTCAACGATCGCGCGTTCACCATCGTCGGCGTCATGCGCGACGGGTTTCACGGCATCTCATTCGACACCGACGTGTGGGTGCCGATGATGATGATCTCGCTCACGTCATCGAAGGGGACGCTCGAATCACGAGGCAATCGGTGGCTTGCGGCGATCGGTCGCCTCCGGCCCGGCGTCGATCTCCCGGGCGCGCAGCGCGATGTGGATGCCGTCGCCCGCCAGCTCTCCGCAGCGCATCCCGAGACCAACCGTGACCGGGGCGTGCGCCTCTTCACGCTCCAGGACTCCGCGTTAGGTGCCACCCGGCAGCTCCTCGTCGCGATGTTCGCCGCAGTGCTGCTGTTCCTGCTCATCGCCTGCGCGAACGTCGTCAACCTGCAGCTCGTTCGCGCGACGTCCCGGCGCCGCGAGATCGCGCTCCGCGTTGCCGTCGGCGCCGACGCCGCCCGGCTCGTTCGTCAGCTGTTGGTCGAGGGGCTGACGCTCGCCGGCGTGGGCGCGATCGGAGGGGTCGCGCTGGCTGTGTGGGGACTCGGCGCGTTGTTGCCACTGCTGCCCGATGGGGCGCTGCCCCGATACGTCGATCCCTCGCTCGACTGGCGAGTCGCGGTGTTCGCCACGGTGCTCACCGTGGTGTGCGGCGTCATCTTCGGGCTGGCGCCCGCGCTGGCCGTCCGCCGCTTGACGATCGCCGACTCGCTCAAGACCGGGTCGCGATCCGCAGCCGGCGGGATCGCGAGTGTGCGACGCCTCGGCGCACAGCAATTGCTCGTGGTGAGCGAAGTTGCCCTGGCGCTCGTGCTGCTCGTCGCGGGTGGACTCATGATCCGGAGTCTGCGCCGCCAGCTCGATGTCGAGCCGGGGTTTCGCGCGGACGGCGTCGTGACGGCTGAGCTGGCACTCCCGCGTGGCCGGTATCCGGCGCCGGCCCGTGTCCGGTTCGTCAACGAGCTGCTCGCGCGCGTCCGCGAGCTGCCACAGATCCAGGGTGCCGCCGTCGGGTCGGACATCCCGTTAGGCGGCAACTCGAATGCGGGGCCGATGTTCGTGGACGGCGTCACACCCGAGCCGGTTCGGTCGTACCGCCACCGGGTAACGCCGGACTACTTCGCGACGCTCGGCATCCCGCTGCTGCGGGGACGCGAGTTCACCGTAGCCGACCGTGACAGCGCGCAGGACGTCGCCGTCATCAGTGCCGCCACGGCTCGGCGCTTCTGGCCGGGAGGCGATCCGGTCGGCCGTCGGTTCCGATTCGGCGACGCCTCAGGGACGGAGGTCACGGTGATCGGCGTCGTCGAAACGGCGCGCTATCGCGACCTCACCACGGATCTGACCGCACCGTCGAGCGAACCGGACATCTTCTATTCGTTCGCGCAGCTGAGTGATGCCGATCTCTCGCTCGTCGTTCGGACGAGCGGTGATGTCGCGTCGGCGATGGCCGGCGTGCAGCGCGAGGTGAACGCGATCGATCCCGGCATTCCATTGTATCGCGTGACGCGGATGTCGGATCTCCTCGCGCGGCAGACCGCGACGGCTCGATTCGGGTCGACGGTGCTGGGAAGCTTCAGCGCCGTTGCCATGCTCCTGGCGGCGATCGGGATCTACGGTGTTCTGGCGTTCGTGATCGGCCTGAGCCGCCGCGAGATCGCCATTCGCCTCGCGCTCGGTGCGTCGCGTGGGCGCGTGGTCCGACTCATCGTCCGGCAAGGAATGACGCTCGTGGCGTTCGGCATTGCGATCGGTTTGGTGATCGCGTATTACGCGACGACGGTGCTCTCGACGCAGTTGTTCGGCGTTACGGCGACCGATCCACTCACGTTCTCGGCGGTGCCGCTGATGCTCGCGGCCATTGCACTCGCCGCGAGCTATCTGCCGTCGCGGGCCGCTGCCCGCATCGACCCACAACAGGCGCTCAAATCGGACTGATGACCACGTTAGGCGGCACCCCGACGCTCATTGGCCTGCCGTACGACGCGAGCTCGTCGTATCAGCGAGGCCCGGCCGACGCGCCGGCTGCCATTCGCGAAGCATTGTGGAGCCCCAGCGCGAACACCTGGAGCGAGCTCGGGATCAATATCGGCGCCGACGGGGCGATCACCGACGCCGGGGATCTGGAGCTCGGCCGATGCTCGCCGGCGGATGCGCGTCGGGCGATCGAGCATGGGATCGCCCGGCTACTCACCGTCGGCGCCCGACCCGTTTCGCTCGGTGGCGATCATTCCGTGACCTATCCCGTGCTCCGCGCGGTTCGACGCCACGCGCCGAGCCTGACGATTCTGCACATCGATGCGCATCCGGACCTGTACGATGAGTTCGAGGGCGACCGGTACTCCCATGCGTGTCCGTTCGCCCGAATCATGGAAGAGCAGCTCGCCGACCGGCTGGTGCAGGTAGGGATCCGCACGATGACGGCGCATCAGCGCGCGCAGGCGCGTCGGTTCGGCGCGGAAGTCATCGAGATGCGGAACATTCAGGGCGACCTGCGTGTCCCGTTGTCTGCGCCGGTCTACGTTTCCATCGACGTCGACGCGCTGGACCCGGCGTTCGTGCCGGGAGTTTCGCATCGCGAACCCGGTGGCCTATCGGTGCGGCAACTGCTGTCACTGCTGCATGGCATCGAGGAGCCAATAGTTGCGGCAGATGTTGTGGAGCTGAACCCTCGGAATGACGCAACAGGGCTCTCGGCAATGGTTGCCGGCAAGATTGTCCGCGAGCTGATCGGTGTGATGCTGAGGTAGGGTTTACGGGGCCGGAAAGGGCCTCGCGACATTTGGCCTTCGCTGGTAATCGGTCATCCCAGCCATACACGGTTCGTCACTCGGCACTCCGCATCGGTCCGTACCGCACCTTAGGATGATTGCCAGTTCCACTTGCTCGGCGCATGCACCTTGCACGATACTGGTTGTAGCAAGGCTTCCAGTTCAGCCGCCCGGATCGGGACGCTCTGTACCGGGCATCAGTGCTACGGGAGGAGGCTTCTATGCTTCGCCTCTTGCTCGAGTCAGACACGAAGCGCTTTCAGTTCAGCCAAGGCGCTCTCGTCAGCCTCGTCACTCATTCGCTTCTCATCGGTGCCTCGATTCTCGCCACGCGAGAGGGCCCCGCGCCGCCCATTGAGGCCCCCCAGGAGAAGGTCACCTTTCTCGTCCCCATGAATCACACGAACACGCCCCCGCCGCGCGAGGAGAGCGTGAAGTTCCTGCGTGAGGGGGAGAAGGCGGGGAATGGCGGGGTAGAGGACAAGATCGTCGACAAGACAGCCATAAGGCAGGCACCCGTTCTCGGGAAAGGGACGGAGGAAGGCAGGCCCGAGGAGACCGCGCTGCCGGAGGTACCGAATGCCGTGTTCGACACCATCGCGACCGCGGTAGACGTCGATTCGACGGTTACGCGGTTTGCCGATAGCGCTGCGCCGGTCTATCCGGCCAAGCTGCTCGACCTGAAGATCGAGGGCGGGGCGTACGTCCAGTTCGTCGTCGACACCATGGGAATGGTCGATACGACCTCCTTCCGGGTAATCAGCACGACGAACGCGGAGTTCGCTCAGTCCGTCCGCGAAGCGCTCCCGGGCATGCGGTTCCACCCGGCGATTCTGCGGTCGAGAAAGGTCGCACAGCTCGTAGAGCAGCCTTTCATGTTCAAGATCGTCATGCCTGCTCCCGGGACGACGGCCGTGAAGCCGGTGAACGCGACGAAACCGAACAACTAAGGGAGACGGGAAGCGGGAGACGGGAGACGTTAAATCCCCACCCTCGCTCGCACCGCCGCAAAGCGAGGATGGCCGTGGAGTGGCCCGTACACCGGCCGCACACCGAGCAGCACCAGCTCGGGCTCGCGCGCTTCCGCTGCGCGCTCGATTGCTGCGACGGCCGCGTCCAGGTTGCCCAAGGCAGCGTGGACCTGTGCGATCAACGAGTGTGGTACGTGGCGCTGCGCGGCGATCGAGTCGAGCTCTGCTTCGAGTGACCGCGCACGATCGACGTCACCCGCACGCGCGTACGCCTGTGCGAGTCCGGCGGTCATCTCGGGCGTGCCTCCGGACTTGTCGATTGCCGTGTCGAACGCGTCAATCGCTCTGGCTGCGTCACCCATGTCGCGAAGCACACCGCCGAGGAAGTAGTACGTCATGGGGAAGGACGGATCGAGCTCCAGCGCTCGCCGGAGCGCGCGCACCGCGCCGGCACCGTCCCCGGCCAGGTGGTAGACCACACCCACGCTCGTGGCGATCGCCATGGACAGCGGATCGAGCGCCCGCGCCCGGTCGACTGCCGCGCGGGCTTCGTCAAACCGCCCTTGCGGCAGTAGGTGATGCATCGCGCGCCACTGCCACGCTGTTGGTGACCGTGGGCTGAGCGCGACCGACCGCCGGAACGTCTCTCCGGCCTGCTTCCAATCCCAATCGTATAGCGCGAGGACCGCGCCGAACGTCGCATGACCTTCGCCGAGCGACGGATCGAGCGAGAGCGCTTTTTGGATGGCGTCGCGAGCCGGAGGAAACACACTTGCCGCCGGCTTCGCCCCATACACGCCGAGTAGCAGGAGTGCGTCGGCCAGGCCCGCGTAGGCGAGCGGATAATCCGGCTGTTCGCTGGCTGCGGCAATGAAGTGATCGGTCGCCAGGAGCAGCTCGGTCTCGGTCCGTTTGTTGAGAGCGTACCGCCCGCGCAGATAGTGCTCATACGCCGCGCCCGCAACAGCCTCGCGCGTCCACGGCCCCGAGTCGCGTAACAACGTTGCCGAGAGGGCGTCGGCAATCGCCAACGCGATCTCGTCCTGGATCGTGAACGCGTCGTCGAACGGGCGATCGAATCGTTCGGCCCAAACTGGGAATCCCGTGCCCGCATCGACGAGTTGAGTTGCGACTCGCACGCGATTGCCCGATCGCCGAACGCTTCCGTCCAGCACATTGGTGACGCCGAGTTGCCGGGCAACGTCCTGCACGCTCGGGCGACGCTCCTTGAACGCGAAGGACGACGCGCGTGCCGCGACGCGAATCGTGCGGAGGCGACTCAAGGTGCTGATGATCTCCTCGGTGATGCCGTCCGAGAGGAACTCGTTCTCAACGTCGGAGCTGAGGTTCGCGAACGGCAGGACCGCCACTGACGGAAGCGCCGGGTCGGTCACGACGCCAAGCGTCGTCGTCGTGACGGCACCGGTGGGCGTCACGCTCACCGCGGCGGGGCGCGCGGTCGTTGCCGACCGTTCGATCGTGTTGGTCCCGCCGGAGAGCGAGCGTGCGAACGCGGAGGCTCCCGCGGGTCGTTCCGCGGGATCGAGGGCGAGTGCCGCTGCGAGCGCGTCGTCAACAGCTTCCGGAATTCCTGGCACGCGGCTGGACAGTCTCGGCGCGAGCTCGATGAAGCGCTTGGAGATCAAGCCCTGAATCGTGGTCGCGGAAAATGGCAGGGTGCCACTCACCATCTCGAAGAGGACGATGGCGAGAGAGTAGACGTCGCTGCGGCCGTCGATCTCCACGTCGCCCACCGCCTGTTCGGGGCTCATGTACGCCGGAGTACCAACCACCACTCCGCCGGTCGTCGTAGTTCCACTCGGGCTCTCGGTTGCCCGCTTCAGCGCGCGGGCAATTCCGAAGTCCGCGACCATTGCGTGCCCGTGCAGCAGCAGAATGTTCTCGGGCTTGATGTCGCGATGGACGATGCCGGCCGCGTGGGCGTACTCGAGCGCGTCGGCAACTTCGGTCACGAGCGCGATCGCCTCCGTGAGCGACGAACGCTCTCCGCGATCGAGCCGCGCCCGAAGTGACTCCCCGTCGATGAAGGGCATCACATAAAAGGAACAGCCATCCGCGCTTCCCGAGTCCAGCAGCGGGACGATGTTCGGATGCGTTAGGCGCGCGGCGACGCGAATCTCGCGGAGGAATCGCTCTGCGCCGACGGTCGCGGAAAGCTCCTCGTGAAGGATCTTGATCGCGACCTGCCGATCGTGCTTGACGTCGGCCGCCAGGTACACCGTCGCGCTTCCACCACTCCCGAGCACCCGCTCGAGATGATAGTCGGGTGCGAGGGATGGCCGCGGAGGTTCCATGAAGGGGGCAGAGGTGGTGGCGACGAGCAGTATGATACGACAAGTCGCGGACTGCGTCAGGCGCCCGCATCCAATGCGCGCGGTTGTGACGCGAGGCGGCGCTGTTTCTCTGGCGCCCCTCTGATCCAGCCGTTACACTCGCTGGGCCTTCCGAATCCTCCCACACAGAGGCCTCGACGTGGCCCACCGAAAGAGCCCAAACAGAATCGCGAAAGAACGGCGAGTTCGACATCTCGAGGCGGTTGCACCGACTGCCCATGTGGGCGCAGCGGCCGCGCCTGCACGGATCGGACGCCTCGATGTCGCCAAGCTCGAGGCGGACATCGCCGGACACGTCGTACTTCCTGACGATCCGCAATACAACACCGATCGACAGGAATCGAATCCGGCATTCCAGGCGTACCCGCAGATCATCGTCTACTGCGCGGTGGAAACCGACGTCGTCAAATGCGTGAACGCCGCGCGCGACGCCGGCATGTGGGTCGCGATTCGATCCGGCGGACACAGTACCGCGGGATACTCGGTGAACAACGGCATGGTCATCGACGTGAGCATGCTGAGCTACGTCGTGCTGGACGAATCGCGGGGCACCGTCACCGCGGGGGTCGGCACCGACTTCGATCATTTCAACATGGCGCTCGACGGCACCGGCTGGCACGTGCCCACCGGCGCGTGTGGCAATGTGTGTGTGGGCGGGTTCGTGCAGGGCGGCGGTTACGGGTATACATCCAGAGCGTTCGGGATCCAGAGCGATTGTGTGCTCTCGTTCCGCGTTGTCCTCGCGACCGGCACCGTCGTGAACGCGAGCGAGATCGACAACCCCGATCTGTTCTGGGCGTTGCGCGGCGGGACAGGCGGCAATTTTGGCGTCGTCACCCAGGTGACGTATCGCGCGGTCCGCCTCGCGTCGGTGTGGGCATGGGCCATCTCATGGGACGCGGCTCACGCGGCCGAGGCACTCGAACTGCTCCAGAGTGGATACACGAGCACGTGTCGCCACGATGCCCTCGGCTACATGATGAACCTGGGGTTCTACAAGGATCGCCCAGTGTACATGGTGCAGGGCATGTACTGCGGGCCGAGGGACGCGGGTCACGCAGCGCTGCGACGACTGTTGGAGATTCCGAGCGCCAAGCTCCTGGTCGACAAGACAGGTACGTATCCCGGGATGAACAACTATCTCGAAAACGAGCCGTACCCGCTGCCCTACAACATGCCTGACTCGCCTCCGTCCGAGACGAAGGCGAGCTACTACATCGGCCGGCAGCTGTCACGAGCCGAGTGGCAAGCGATCATCGACTACTTCAACACGGCGATGAATCACTGGACGATGGTGTACACGGAGCCGTACGGCGGCGCGATCAATCGCTACCCGGTGAACGCGTCCGCCTTCGTGCATCGGAACGTCGATCTCAACCTCGTGATCGATACGGTGTGGATCGAGGAGCCCGATCATGTCGCGGCCGTCGAGTGGCTCCGCGGGTTCAAAGGCGTGCTCGCCCCCATGGTCACGGGCGCGGTCTATCAGAATTATCCTGATGCGTCGCTCGCGGACTATCGCACAGCGTATTGGGGCAACGCGACGTTCGAGCGCCTGCTCACGATCAAGCGGCGGTACGACCCAGACAATTTCTTCGTCTACGCGCAGAGCATTCAGCCGCGCGTCGCCGACGCCGCCCTGCCTGAGCAGCACCCCGCGTCGCATTCCGTGCCGGCGGGCATGCAGGGCTGACGTTCCGCGTTAGGCCGCTGGCGAATACGGAATCTGCAGTGCGCCCTGCACGTAGCACGCGAGCGCGTCGCAGTCCCAGCCGCCCATCCAGAAGTCCACGCGCCAATCGGCTTCGGCCGTTGCCTGCAGAGAGCCGGCGAGGACGTTCGTGGGATCGTGAATGGTCGCGTTACCGCCCAGCATGTCGAATCCGAACCGCTCGATGATCTGCCGGATGCCGATGCGGCGGTCGTTCGGATTCGCGATCGCGAAATCGAGTTGCGCGATCCGTCCCTTGAGCTGCGCGACCATGGGAGAATGTGGCTTGCTCCTCTCGAGCGCCTCGAGATCGGTGCGTAACGCCGCGCGCCGATCGACGGCAGCTTGAAAGAAGTCCCAGATCCCCGTGGCGGTGCCCACGGTTTGCGGCTCGAACGCCATTCCGGTGGCGCCTTTCGTGGTGAGCACGTCTTCGCTCACCTGCCAGGCGTCGAGCTTGGGATGCTTCGGGTCGAGTGGAATCGCTCGGCGAATGCTGACGAGCGGCGTGCCGTCGCTTCCGCTGGATCGGCTCGTGATGCCAACGTCGAATGGGACTATCGGTTCGTAGCCGGGGAGCGTCAACGTCCAGTTGCGATTCTCGAGCATGGGGTCGCTCATGAGATCGAACTTCGCGTTCACCAACGCCTCGATCGCCTGCGGGCCGTTAGGCGTCGTCTTCGTTGCCGACGTTACCCACACGCCGATCGGCGGGCCGTGTGAGCGCGGCGGCGATGCGGGTGACTCGTGAAAGTAGATCACGCGGTTGAGATCCGGCTCGTCCCCGAACGCGAAGGTGTAGCCGCTCACGCCGCGCCGCTCGTCGTACGGATCCGGATCCGTTGGCTGCCGGATCATGCACCATCCGGAAAACTCCAGAATGAGATTCGGCGGCGACGTCATGGTGCCGGTTTCCCCGTCTTGCGGTTGACTGCGAGGTTCATGCGGGAACGCCAGAGAATCTGGTAGACCTGGGTGATGCGGTCGGCCTGCGCCGCCAGCCACGCCGGCGCGTCTCGTTTGGCGGCTAGCTGCTTCAGCTCGTGGGCCTGGTCGATCGCCTGCGTGTAATCCTGCGTGATAAGGTCGAACGCCGCGCGATGGTGCGGAAGAAAAGCAATGTTCGAGGGAAGAACGAAGCTCGGTCCGGCCAGCACTGACTGATCACCGTTCTCGAACGCCGGCATGTACGTCAGACATTCCGCCAACGGTCGAATCACCGTCGTCATCATCGGAAAGAACGCCGCGCGCTCGAGTGCATAGATGTCGTCAGGCGTCTCGTCAGTCGCCGCGAAGTAACGCGACAGCATGACCGTGAGCGTCTCGTAGCACATGTCGAACAGCGCCATGGCACGCACCGTTATCGGGTGTGTCACCCTGCTCGGTCCTGTGTTGGCGATCGTCGGATTCGACACGACCGGCCGCGCGGGCTGGAACGCAGGATCGCCGTGCGCGGTGAGCGCGACGAGGATATCGAGAAAGATCCCGAAGTGGCTCTCCTTGCCGCCCTCGAGCCGCGACCCCTCACCCTCTTCCTTCAATTGCTTGATCGCCGCTACGGCGGTCTCGCGGTTCGTGATGGCGGTGAGGTTCACGTTGTACAGCGGCGCGCCGGCGATCGAGATACCACGGATCGTCAGCGGCATCAACGAGTCGTTCACGAACTGCGCGTCGTGTGGCCCGATGAAGAGATGAGCCTCGGGAATGGTCGAGACGAGATGCTCGATCTCGTCGTACAGCTTCGCGATAAGGTCGAACTGTTTCGGTGAGAAATGCGGGTCGTTCGCGCTGAGAATCCGCCAGCCCTCCGAATTCCTCGGTAATCCCTGCGGCATTTCGAGCAGAGCGAATGACCGTACTGCTCGAACCGAAAACGGCTCGAGCGACAGATCGAGCGTGTCGCCCCCGTATTCAACCGTGAAGGGAAAATTGCGACGCCGCAGCACCGGAGCTTCGCCGATGGCGCTCAAGAGGTTCAGCACGATTCCGAGATGCTCCATCTCTTCTCGCGCCACGACCATCATGTGCGCGCGCCACTGCCGCATCGTCTCGAGCTGCACGAGCGTCACGCCGCCTTCCGCGACAGTCGACTTCATCGTCGATGACGCGAATAGGTACATGCACATCGCCGCGTGCTCGAGCTCCGCCGCCTGGGCGAGCAACAGGGCGACACGCTTTCGCTTGGCGACATCCGCCGGTCGGACGACCGATGCTGAATCAGTCATGTCGAGACAGCGCGCGCCTCGTCTCTATCGATGGCCGCCTCATACAGCGTCGCATTGGTGCGCTTCGCCATCTCACGCGCGAGCTGAACACGCGACCCCACCGATGCGTGATCCTTTCCGAGTCGGCGGCGCGCAATCTCGGCCCCGAGGCGGTGTGAGTCGGGCGCCGCCCAGATCTCCCCGGTCGCGTCCATCGTCGATACGACTTGCCCGTACGTCTCTTCCGCCTCGTCGAGCCGTCCCGCAATGAGAAGCGCATCGGCGAGCCGCGTCAGCATAAACGGCTTCATGAGCTCAGCGCCTGTCATCTGCCAGATGCCGAGTCCCTGGCGAATCAGCGCGATCCCCGGCTCCACGTCGCCTAACGCCGCCTGCGCGGACCCGGACCAGACAAAACCCTGCGCCAACCAGTTCGGGAACCCGAGCTCCTGGGATTCGGCAATCTGACGCGCGCTCACCTGCGCGAGCGCTTCGTAGTCGCCGAAGATGATGTGCGCCACACAGAGCCCGGTGAGCACCCACAACCGCGAGAACGCGTGATTCCCCGCCTCCGCGTCCGCCAGCGATCGCTCGGCAACCGCCTTCGCGCCTTCGCGATCGCCGCGGACCGCCTGAATGAGCAGCTGATGCGCCATCGCCGATGGGCCGGCGAGCTTGCTGTACAGGAACGCGTGGTGCGCATGCCGCGCGGGATCGAATATCTCGGCCGCCTGGCCGAGGAACCGTGATGCTTCATCGAACTTGCCCATGTACAGCGAGCATGTGCCGCTATCGTGCGCAGCCTCCAGAATGAGCTCGGGATCACCCGAGCGTTCGGCAATGCCGTAGTTCTCGTGAGCGAGTGTATAGGCATGCGCGAACTCGCCACGAACCAGATAGTACGAAAGAATGCCGACGAGCGTCGGGAACAGCTCGGGTGGCTGACCGAGCGACTTCGCGAGGTCGTATGCGCGCCGGTATGCGGCGCCGACGTCTTCGTTCGCCCACCCGCGCGTGAGCACCATGGGCACCGCGAGGTGCGCTACCATCTGCAGCTCGCGCACCGGATCCTTTTTCGGAAGACGCTCGATCGCCTTCATCCCGTTCGTGAGATGCTGCAGCGCTTCCAGATAGGCCGACGTGCGCAACGCCCGTTGTCCGGACCGAAGCCACCAGTCGATCTCCTTGTCGACGACCCCGGCGCGCGAGTAGTGCTGCGCGATGATTTCAGGCTCGGTCTCGGCGACTTCTCCCTCGAGCACGCCGGCGATCGCACGGTGGTAGACCACGCGACGCGAACGAAGCAGCGACTCGTACGCCGTGTGCTGCACGAGCGCGTGCTTGAAGACGAATCGATTGGAATCGCTCTCGACATCCGCCTGCACGAGGGTCGACGCGACGAGCCGCTCGAGCGCTTCGTCGAGCGACGGATGCGAGAGACCGGAAACCTGCTGGAGCAGCTCGCGGCGAAACTCGCGGCCGATGCATGCCGCCAGCTGCGCGATGCGCTTGATGTCACCGAGGCGGTCGAGTCGTGCGAGGAGTGAATCGTGGAGTGTTGCCGGGATCGCTGCGTCGACGCTGCCGTCATCCCGCGTGGCGTTGCCGAGCCCTGATTCCACCACGGTCGACGTGAGCTCTTCAACGAACAGCGGCACGCCGTCGGTTCGAGCAACGATCTGCTCGACCATGTCCTTCGACACCGCGCCCGCCTCGGCGAGCGACTGAACGAGCTCGCGGCAACTCTCCGGTTCGAGGCGGGTCAATTCGATGACCGGCGAGCTCTCCCCGAGCGCCCAGGTGGGCGTCGTCTCCGGCCGGTAGCAGAGCAGCACCATCAGTGGGAGCGAGCCGAGTTCCGCGAGCAGTCGCGTGAATAGCTCGGTGGAGCTCGGGTCGATCCAATGGAGGTCTTCGACCGTCAGCAACGCGGGAGCGTATCGCGCCTGATGTTTGATTCGCCCGATCAACGAGTTGATGACGATCTCCTTCTCCTGGATCGGCTCGAGTCGCGGGACGGGCACGCCCTCGGGAATCGGGATCTGTAGGAGCTTTGCCAGCACGGGCAGCGCTACGTCCGATGAGAGACCGCTGGTCGCACAGAGCGACGCGAGCTTTCCCCAGCGAGCAGCCGCATCGTCGTCACGCACGATGCCGGCGCTCGACTCGAGATGGCGGATGATCGGGTAAAACGCGCTCGCCCCGTGATACGCCGAGCAGTCGAAGCGGAGCTCCGAAGCACCAGTGACGCCCGCGTGATCGCGAAGCCAATGCGCGAGCCGCGACTTGCCCATGCCGGCTTCGGAGACGAGATGCACGACGCGCGCACTCCCGTTCGTGGCCTCGCGCCATGCATTGGTCAAGGTCTCGCGTTCCCGCTCGCGTCCAACGAATGGTGAGAGCCGGCTGCCGCGCAGCGCACGAAACCGCTCGACGTCCGAACTTTCGCGATCGACGCGGTACGCGCGCACCGGCCGGCTGAACCCCTTGAGCTCGATCTCGCCGAGATCAGCGACCTCGAACAATCCGCCGATCATGCGTCGCGTCGCGGCCGAGATGACGATCGAGTTGACGTCGGCGATGCCCTGCAACCGAGCCGCGAGATTTGGGGTCTCGCCGATCACCGGTCGCTCCACCGAGTCCTGATTGTACAGGACGTCGCCGACGACAACTCGTCCGGTCGCCACGCCGATTCGCGTCGCAATCGGCTCGGGAAGCGATGGGCTCAGTGCCTTTATTCCGGCGACAATCGCGATCGCGGCGCGCACCGCACGCTCGGCGTCATTCTCGCGGGCCTCGGGCCAGCCGAAATACGCGACCGCACCGTCGCCGAGGTGCTGTGCGACGTAGCCGCCATACGCGTCTACCGCCGTGGCGACCGCCTGCTGGTAAGAACGCACTACCTCGCGGAGGTCTTCCGGGTCGAGCCGGGCGGAAAGCGCCGTCGAGCCCACCATGTCGGCGAACACGACGGTGATCTGCCGACGCTCCGCGACATCCTCTGCGACCGCTGGACGCGCGCCGGCGCCGCCGCGCAATGCGGTCTGAAGGCGAAGGACGCGCTTGCGGTCCCCCATGGATAGACCGAGCTCACGGAGGTCAGCCTCCGTGAGATCCTTCAGGTCTTCGACCCTCAGGCCGTTGTCGACGAACAACTGGGTCAGAGTGCCGAGCCCGTGCTGCTCGAGGAGCGCGCGTAGCTCGCTGGCACCTTCGACGGGTGAGGCGATGGAATCCTTGCGCGGTGGCTGGGCCGCCGTCATCGGCGCGGTGGGGATAGAGGCGAGCAGACTATGCATTCCCAGCCGTGCCGTTGCAAGATGACTCGCTTCCCGTCTCCCGCTTCCCGGGTTTTGTCGAACGCTTTCCCGGCGTCCCGTGTCTATCCCTCCGAAGCAAATGCCGAGAGTCGCGATTCTTCGGGAAGAGTCGGTGCCGCTGGACGAACGAGCGCTGATCGCTCGTATCCTCGACGGGGACCGGGTAGCCGGGCGCCAGCTGTACGAGGCGCACGCGGCCCGGGTGCATCGGCTCGTCTACCGACTCTGTGGAGACGCGGAGCTCGCGCAGGACTTCACGCAGGACACGTTCGTACGCGCGTTCGACCAGCTGAGTCGGTTCCGCGGCGAGGCGGCGTTCGGCACCTGGATCCACCGCATCGCGGTCACGGTCACCCTGAACGGGATGCGAAAGGTGAAACGGATCCGCGAACGGGAAACCCCGCTCGATGATGGCCCCGGATTCGGCGAGGTCTCGCAGCGCGCCGATCCCGATCTCAGAAGTCGCATCGCCGCGGCGATCGACGCACTACCCGAAGGTTCGCGAATGACGCTGATCATGCACGACATCGAAGGCTATACCCACGCCGAGATCGCCGAGGCGCTCGGGGTCGCGGAAGGGACGAGCAAGTCGCGGTTGTTCGAGGCGCGGGGCCGGCTACGCCAGGCGCTCGCGGCCTTCGTGAAGGAGTGAGAGCTATGAAGGAAGACGAGTTGGACGAGCGGACACGTGAGGCGCTGCGCGGCTACCGCGTGCCGCCTGCACCTCCGCTCGACGCAATGTGGGAGCGGATCGAGGAGCGACACTTCGGTGCACCGGTCGTGTCACTCGCGGATCATGCGAGGGCTCACCCGCGGCGGCGCTGGGCCTTCGGCTCACCGTCGTGGAGCGTGTTGGTCGCCGGCATCGCGGCCGCGTTGATCCTTGGGATCGCGGTCGGTCGAATGTCGCGCGGCATCGCGCCGGTGATTGCCGACAACGGTCGTGAGGGCCAATACGACTACTGGACGGCGAACGCGGCACCGTATCGTGAGGCGACGACGGAGTACCTCGGGCAGACGGTCGCGCTGCTCACGGCGCTTCCGGCGGCTGCGCGCGACGGGCAACCCGACGCGCGCTTCGTGACGCAGGCAAGCGATCTCCTCACCACCACGCGTCTCCTACTCGACTCTCCAGCGGCGGAATCGGATCCGCGCCTCAAGAGCCTGCTGGAGGATTTGGAGCTCGTGCTCGCGCAGCTCTCCCGGCTGCCCTCGGAGCACGGCGGACCGGAACTGAATCTCATCACGCAGGCGCTCGAGCAGCGCGACGTCGTGCCGCGAGTGCGTGCAGCGGCCGCGAGCATCTCGAGCGATGACTGACGAACGACTCACCAGACACAGGGATCTGGATCGATGATCTCCGCCCTTCGCCTAACGATGCTGTTGATGGCTGTGCCGGCGGCTGGCGCGCTTGCGCTGCAGGTGGCGCCACCAGTACCGCCGAAGCGTGCCCCGCAGCCGCGCGCCGAGGCGCCTCGCGGCGAGAAGCCGCCTCGCCCGGATGGCTGGCGCGACTTCGACAAGTCACGCGATTTCGACTTCTCGCGGGACTTCTCGTACGAGATGCCGGACATGCATTTCGACATCCCGAGCTGGAAGTTCGAGATGCCGGATTTCCATTACGAGATGCCGGACTTTCACTACGACATGCCGGATCTCCGCTACGAGATGCCCCTCGGGCATTTCGAGATGCCTGACATGCACCTCGACGTTCCGAAGATGGACCTCTGGATGCCCGACATGGACATGAAGCTCGACGGGTTCCAGAAGTTCGAGAAGCTCGACAAGCTGGATAAGCTGGACAGGCTCGATAAGTGGGACACGAAGTTCGAGTACAAGTCGGGCTGGCCGGAGGGGCGCGAGTCGTTCATGACTCGTCCGCGTGCGCCGTGGCTGCAGGGCGATGTCGCGGACTCTCTCTACAAGAACGCGTACGAGCTCCTCAATCGCGGGGAGTGGCGTCGTTCGGCAACGGTATTCGCGAGCATCCCGCAGAAGTATCCGAATTCGGGCTACGCCGCCGATGCGATGTACTGGCAGGCGTTCTCTCTCTACCGCATCGGGAACACCGACGACCTCCAGACTGCGCTCAAGTCGCTGCAGACGATGCGGACAAAGTACCCGCAGGCAAAATCTCAGTCCGACGCCGCGGCGCTCGCGGCTCGGATTCAGGGGGCGCTCGCGGCGCGCGGCGACCGTAAGGCGGAGCAGGATCTGAAGAAGACGATGAGCGATTCGCCGGTGCAGTGCGACCGGGAAGACCAGGCCGTTCGCGCCGAAGCGATCAAGTCGCTGGCGAATACCGACCCGTCGTCGCTCGCGCCGATCGCCAAGCGCGTGTTGGCCAAGAAAGATGCCTGTTCGGCGCCGCTGCGCCGGACGGTCGTCTACTTGTTAGGCCAGTCAGGCGACAACGATACGCCGGCCATTCTGCGGGACGTCGCGCTCAACGACTCCGAGCCCGAGGTGCGCAGCACGGCCATCCAGTACCTCGCGCGGTCGCCAAGCGACATTGCGGTCAACACGCTCGACGAGGTGTTGCGAACCTCCACGGACCCGAACGTCCAGCGCACCGCCGCGCGAGCGCTTGCGTCGAACCCGAGCCCGCGTGCGCGTCAGTCGGTGCGGGCCCTCATCGAGCGTACGGACGCGCCGGAGCGCCTGCGGATCGAGGCCGTCGGCGGGTTCGAGGATTCGCAGCGCACCACGGATGAGGACGCGGCGTACCTGCGCTCGGTGTACGCCAAGATCGACAACCCGCGCGTCAAGGCACGGATCGCTCGCGTGATCGGCAACCTCGGCGGCGACGCGAACGACCAGTGGCTCATGGGTCTCATGCGAAACAACGACGAGCCCGTCGAAGTTCGCACGGCGGCACTGTCGCGGGTTGCCTCCCGCAAGATGCCGATTGCCGACGCCGTGAAGCTCTACGGGACCGTCGCGGACCGCGAGCTGCGGCAGCAGTTGATCAACATCTATGGGCAGCGCACCGAGCCCGAAGCGACCGACAAGCTGCTCGACATCGTGAAGAACGACACCGACTACAACCTTCGCCGCCAGGCGATCGGCGCGCTGCAGCGCAAGAACGACCCGCGCGCGACGAAGCTCTTGCTGGAGCTCATCGACAAATGACCGCTCACACGTGGCTCGTTAGGCGCGGCGTTCGCGCCGGTCTCGCCGCGGCGATCCTGATGCCGCAGACCCTGCTGGCGCAGAGCCTTTCCCAACGCATTGCCTCGGCGCCCGACGGCGCTGTGCAGTTCACGTACGCAGCGCGCCCGGGAGTCTGCGGCAACGGACGCACGTACTACTCGATCAACGGGTCGATGTGGTTCGGCTCGATGAACGACAACACGCTGCGATCTGACCCCTGCCAACCCGGCCCGGTGCGCGTGGTCCTGGGAAGGGCGGGCAAGGAGATCGTTGACGTGAATGTGTACGTCGGTCCAGCTCCCGCGCAGCAGAGCTCGGGTGTTACTGATCTGGGGAAGGTTCCGGCGAAGGACGCGGCCGACTACCTCCTCTCGGTCGCCGCGAAAGTCGACGGCCGGCCGGGACGCGACGCGATCACGCCGGCGCTTCTCGCCGACAGTGCCACCGTGTCACCGCAGCTGCTCGCCATTGCCCGCGATCAGACGCGGGCCCGCGAAACGCGAAGCTCGGCCATCAATTGGCTGAATCGTGCGCCGGACGAGCGCGGCGGCGTGTCGCCGAGCCAGCTGGCCAAGGCGTTAGGCGACATGGCCCGCGACGAGAACGACAACCAGCAGGTCCGCCAGAGCGCGTTACGTGTGCTCGCGCGTCAGGAGAATGGCGAGGGGATTCCGGCACTGATCGAGATCTCGCGCGGCACGCAGGACGTCTGGCTCGGGAAGCAGGCGTTGAGCGTGCTGGCGCAATCGGGCGACCCGCGCGCGCGCACGTATCTGCGCACGGCCGTTCAGCGCCCCGACCTCAACGATGAGATGCGGGTCGCGGCCATTCGTGGCATCGGACGCGAGTACGCCACGAGCCAGGATGCGGAGTTCCTGCGCGGACTCTACGCGAAGCTGCCGAGCGAGCGGACGAAGGAGGCGGTGCTCGAGTCGATGGGCGAGATGGGCGGGACGGCGAACGCGAAGTGGCTCATGACGATTGCCGGCAACAACGACGAGTCGCTCCGCCTTCGTCGTCGCGCGGTCCAGCTGAGCGACCGTGCCGGAACGTCGGTGGCCGACCTGGCCAGGCTGTACGACCAGACGGATGATCCGCAGATGCAGGAAGCGATCATCTCGACGCTGGCGAACAACGGGACGAAAGCGGCAACCGACAAGCTGCTCGCCATCGCGAAGGCCGACCAGAACTACCAGAACCGGCGCCGAGCCGTGAACGCGTTAGGCCGGTCGGACGACCCGCGGGTCAAGGACGCGCTCAAGGATATCGTCGAGAAATAGCATTGAACGGCTGGTTGCTGGCTGCTCGTGCTGGTTGCTGGCTGACGCTCGCTGCTGAATCTTTCGAGAGGGTCGGACGCTTGAATCGCTCAAGCCGTCCGACCCTCTTGGACTTGAGGCGTGCCGGCACGCTCGATCCTCTCGAACGAGGAGCTCGCAATGCGCATCGTATCGTTCCTTGGAGTGCTCGCCGTAGCAGCAGGGTGCCGCAGCGCACAGAAGACCAAATCGGGCGGCCCGTCACCGGCGCAGGTTCCCGCTCCCGCCCCGACGCAGTTGCCCGCCACGGCGTCCGCGGCGACGAGGGACTCCGTCACGCTCGAACGCGAGCGCTACGTGGCCGAGGTGAGGCAGGAGATTGCCGGGAAGGAGAATCTTCCGGCGTCTCAGGTCTTCAAGAACATCAAGGTGCTGACGGACGTCCCGGCCTCCCGCCTCCTCGGCATCATGAACATCGGCTTCGGCAAGTCGCTCGGCGTGAGCTGCACGCACTGTCACACGGCGGGCGAGTGGGACAGGGAGGAAAAGACGCAGAAACAGACGGCGCGAGACATGTTCAAGATGGTCGCGACGATCAACAACGAGCTGCTCAAGAACATCCCGAACCTCAAGGGACCTAACGCGATCGTGAACTGCACGACGTGTCATCGCGGGCAGGTCAAGCCGGCGTTGAATCTCCCATAGTGCAGGGAGACGGGAAGCGGAGACGGGTAAAAGCGGAAACCCTCGGGAGGCTCCTTTTGGCGAGAAGAGCCTCCCGAGGGTTCTACGTCTTCCGTCTCCCGCTTCCCGTCTCCCTAGTGCGTCTCTATCTGGACTCCAACGGCCACTGATCCATCAGGCTTCTTCTCCACGTGCGGGTGGAGCAGCCACTTGTCGATTTTGTTGCTCGGGTGCGAGTGGCTGTAGCGCACGACCTTCAGTCCCGAGAACGTCCCGATCGCCGCGCCCATCACGACATCGCTCGCCCAGTGCTTGTTGTTGTACATGCGTGAGGCCGCGATCATCGTCGCGCCGCCGTACATCACTGGTGCGATGACCCACGTCGCGTTCGGCCACCACTTCGACGTCTCGCTCGTCACGGCCGCCGCCGCTGCGAACCCCATCGCCGAGTGACCCGACGGAAATGATCGATACTCGTCGGTACTCTTGAAGCCGCGCCCGAGCACAAAGCTGCGCGGGTCGTTGATGTCCGCTTCCGGCCGGCTACGGCCCACCAGCCCCTTGAGTACGTAGACGGTGCCCGAGGCAAGAAACAGCGCTTCCGTTCCGTGGAGGCCGAGGTCGGCCATGCGATCGATTCGTCCGACACGCCCCACCAGGTACATGCCGAGACCGATGTAGATCGACCCTGGCGTGCCCATGAAGCGGAAATCCGTGGCCGTGTTCTGCAGAAACCGGTTTTCCTGGTTGTGCGGCGTCTGCAGCTTGCGGGCGAAATATCGGTCGGCAGGGTACAACGCTACTGTGCCGGCGGCGAACCCCAACGCAATCCACGCGTCCCGTTTCGTGAACAGCGGTTCGGTGGAGATATGAGTCGTATCAGTGGGCTGCGCCTGCGCCACGGGGGCGATCGTCGCCACCGCCAGCCCCAATCCGGTTGTCAAAGTGAGCAGCTTGTTCACGTATCCTCCGAGTCGGGCCATCTGACTTCCTCGTCTGGTTGCCATCGCGAGCTCGGTTGGCGGACTCCTCGGAGCGTCCTCGCTCGCTGTACCAGCCTTGTAAGGGCAACCCGTGCGCCGCGGCGTCGGCCCATGTCGGTCTCCGGATAACTCTAACTAGAACCTGAATGACGAGCTCGGCGTTGACTACGCTGCGTTTCCATCGGGGAGACTATTGACGAATGACCGTTGCTGTCCGACTATACCTTGAGACGGTATATCGCACTGCGGTATAACTTGCACGGCGCCTCATGTCGGAACACAGAAATCCAGAAGCCGGAGCGCCACTGAGCGCGCAGGTCTTCCAGATCCTGCTCTCCTTGCTCGACGGAGACATGCACGGCTACGCGCTCATCCAGGACATTCGACGACGAACCGATGACGAGGTCGTGCTCACGGCAAGCACGCTCTACGCTGCGGTGAAGCGAATGGTCGGGGTCGGGTGGATCGAAGAGGTCCAACCCGATGAGCCTCCCGCCGATCACGATGAGCGCCGCCGCTACTATCGAATGACCGCGGCGGGCAGGGCAGCCGCGCGAGCCGAGGCGCTGCGACTCCAGCGGCTGACCGACATGGCCCGCGACAAGCGGCTCCTCGGTCCGCTCGGGCGCTCGCCGCACCCCAAGGGCTCGCGATGACGCGCGCCGGACCCGCAGCGCCGCAGCCTTCGCTCACGTCGCGCGCGTTCCGCGCGGCGCTCCGGTTCCTTCCATCAACGTTTGCGCCGGACGATGCGCGCGAGCTCGCGCACATCTACGAGGCACTGGACGCCGAAACGCGGCGCACGCGCGGATGGCCTGGCGCGGTGCTGACATTCGCGCGAGAGCTGCCGGACTTGGCACACCTCGTCGTGCGCGAACACGCCGCGGCCTGGCACGCGGAGCGAATGCGTCGTCACCAGCTGCGACGCATCGCGTCCTACCAGCGTCCGTATTCCGAGGACACTTCGATGATCGAGTCACTGCTGCAGGACGTCCGCTACGCCGCGCGGGCGCTTCGCCGGAACGCGTCGTTCGCGGCCATCGCCGTGACGACGTTGGCGTTAGGCATCGGGGCCAACACCGCGATCTTCTCCGTCGTGAATGGCGTGCTGCTCCGGCCGCTCGCGGTGCGTGACCCGGATCGCGTGGTGACCGTGATGAACTATTCGGCGACAGAGCCACCGTCGGTGTACGGCTCGTCGCCGGCGAACTTCATGGATCTGCGCAGCGACACGCGCGCGGCGAGCCAGTTCGCGGCGTTCTCGACGTCGCAGGCGACCGTCGTTGGCCCCGGTGAGCC
>JAJKIV010000439.1 GCA_021154285.1 Gemmatimonas sp.
CGCCATCACGGATGAAGGCACCAACGGGCTGCACGTGCACGTCGCGAACGACCGCGCGCACGATCTCGCGGGCGTCGTGCGCATCGCGCTGTTTCGGGATGAGCGCGTCCGCACCGCGACGGGCAGCGCCGAGGTGACCGTGCCGGCTCGCGGGTCTCTCCGTGTCGGTGCGGATTCGGCGCTCGGGCGCTTTCACGACGCGGCGTATGCGTACCGGTTCGGTGCGCCAGGTCACGATTTGGTGGTCGCGACGCTCCACGACACAACCGGCGCACGCATCGCGGCCGCGTTCCACTTTCCGCTGGGCCTAACGAATGCGAAAGCCAGCGACGTTGGCCTCAGCGTGGACGTGGAACGCCGGGCCGACGAGTCGGTCGCGCTCGTCGTGCGGTCCGAACAGCTCGCGCAGTTCGTTGCCGTGGACGCCGGCGACGCGGTACCCGACGACAACTACTTCCACGTGGCTCCCGGCGATGCGCACACCGTGACGTTCCCGGCCGCGCCGACCAGCCGACTCAGTGAGATCGTCGTCCAGCCGCTCAATGCCCATGAGGGTGTTCGGGTCTTGGTCCCCTCGGTGATTGGCCTGCGCGCATGACGCTTCCCGCTCAAGCCCCGATCCCGGCGCCGGATTCGACACCGGCTCACTCTGAAGCCACTCGGTCGGGACCCGTCTATTTCGGGGCGGGACGCCGGCTCTTCGGGTGGTATCACGCGGCAGACGCCGCGCGTCGCGAGTGCGGGGTCGTCTTCTGCAATCCGTTCGGCTACGAAGAGCTCTGCGCGCACCGGGCGCTGCGTCACTGGGCAGACGCCGTCGCCGACGCCGGCTTCCCTGCGCTGCGGTTCGATTACGACGGCATTGGCAACTCTGCCGGCAGCGACACGGATCCGGATCGTGTCTCGGCGTGGCTCGCCAGCATCGAGGACGCGGCCGCGGAGCTGCGCGCACGCAGTGGCGTGCGTCACGTCGTGCTGCTCGGAGTGCGCCTCGGCGGAACGCTTGCCGCGGCAGCGGCCGAACGCGCACGGCCCGATGCGCTGATCCTGTTCGCCGCAGCGGCAGCCGGTCGGACGTACGTACGAGAGGTTCTCGCGTTAGGCCGGTTCATGAGCGCGCCCCCTGATCCCGACGCCCCCGCGCCGCCGGAAGACCCCGACGAGCAGATCGCCGGGTTCGTCATGACTCGACAGACCATTGCGGGCCTCAAGGCGCTCGACGCGACGACGACGCTCACGAGGGTGCGTCGAGCGTTCGTCGTACCGCGCGATGACACGGGTGCGGACTCGGCGCTCGCGGAGCGTCTCGCACAGCGGGGGGTGGACGTCGAGCTCGCGGCGCTGCCCGGGTACGCGGCCATGATGGTCGACGCGCATGAATCGGTTCCGCCCAACGCCGTCATCGACGGATCGATTCGATGGCTCACGTCCCACTACGCGGTGTCGGGTGTCGAATCGGTGGGGGCTCACGCCCGAGACTTCGGTCTCGTCTCGGGTCCGGTCGAGAACGGTGTCGCCGAGAGCGCCGCGACGTTCGGCGACGATCGTCTTTTCGGCATTCTCAGCGAGAGCCACGGCGCTCGCTGCGAGACTGGCGTCGTTCTCGTCAACGCGGGCTCGGTGCATACGGTCGGCCCGGCAAGAGCTCACGTGGAGCTGGCGCGCGAATGGGCTGCGCGTGGCATCTCCGTGCTTCGCATGGATATTGGCGGTGTGGGTGACAGCGATGGGCGCTTCGGCGCCGTCGACAACCACCCCTATCCCGATCATGCCGTCGAGGACATTGCGTCAGCGGTGCAGTGGATGATCGAGCGCGCACGCGTGAGTCGAGTGATCGTGGCGGGGCTGTGCTCCGGCGCACATGCGAGCTTTCATGCCGGCCTTACGGTCGACGGGCTCGCGGGCATCATGGTGATCAACCCCATTGTGTTCTACTGGAATCCCGCCTGCGCCCTCGACGTCTCGGCGTGGATGAACTACACCGAGTCGCGGCGGTACTCCCACGCCGCGCGGGAGGTCGCGTCGTGGGTGAAGCTCGTTCGCGGGCAAGTGAACGTCAGGCATGCCGCGAGCGTCGCGTATCGTCGCATGCGCGAGGTGTCAGCCGCGATGGCGACGACCCTCTGGCAACGCCTGGGCGGTGGCAGCAAGGACGGCCAGAACGTCGCCGCTGACCTCGCACGCATCGGGGCGCGCGGCGTGGATGTGCTCCTCGTGTTCAGCGAGGGCGACCCGGGACTGGATTTCGTGAAGCGGCGTTATGCACGGTCACTTCGACTGCTCGAGCAACGGTCGTCGAACTTCGCGCTGCGCGTGATTCCGGACGCCGATCACACGTTCACGCGTCGTGCGGCACGTCGCAGACTTGCCGGGTTGCTGTCGTCCCATCTGACCTCGCGGCATCCGGGATAGGTTCGCGTTAGGTGTGAGGGGAGTCACGCGATCGCTGGCGCCAGCGATGCCGCCGACGTGCAACGCCGCGGATCACACGAGCGGACCTCTGCCATACCGATGGCGATCTGCACTAGGACGGGTTTGCCGACCTCGGTGGTTGAGTGCTTGGAATCCGAAGCAACCGCCGGAAAAGGCAGAGGCACGTGTATTGACTTGTCCTCAGGTCGAGTTCGCCCGCGGACGCCGTTGTCTCGGGCAGACGAACGCCAACCAGGATGGAGTCGAACGCCTGATGACGAACCCTCGCCTTTGCTTCGTCGACTCGTTGGGAACCGACTGGCGCATCTACGAAGTCGCGTCGGCCAACGTTCCCGCCCCGCGCGGCAGCAATTGCCTGATCTTCGAGTCTTCCCAGGCAGTGCGACGCGTGTGGAACTACCCGGCCAACTGGCAGAAGCTGTCGTCCGCCGAGCTCAGTGCGCTCAGCTGGAATACCTGACCCGTGATTCGGTTGATATGACCGCGTGACGATGCTGTCACGTGTCCACGTACCGCCACCGTGTACCTCCTCGACACCACTCGGTAAAGCTGCTCTCTCTCACACATGGCGGCGGTGCTTCTTCCCCCGGAACGCGCCATTCGGTTCCGGGGGATTTTTTCGGCCCGTCTCGAGATTCGCGGACTGTGTGAGCCAAATCGTTCGGGCTACGTACTGTCTCTCACCAAAGACAGGGATGACTAGGTCAGTTGACGGATGTCGGGCGGTCACCGACACCGCTATGCTGAAACGAGCCAGCCGGCACCGAGCCGGTGTGGCGGTGTAGGACCCTTCAACAGCTGTGTTTTGCGACGACGTGAGATGGTCAAATGCTAGCGGTACATAAACTTCATATTCGACTGTTCGCGCTCCTGCTCGCGCTCGTGACCTCGACGGTGAGCGCAGGCCGAGCATGGTCGCAGGAGGTGGGGACATTTCCCGCGAGCTGGCCCGCACCTCAGCCGCGCATGGTCGTGCCCTTTGACAGCGGCGAAAAGCTGACGTTCGACGTCCGATTCGGCGCGATCAAGGTCGGCACGGGCCGAATGGAAGTGGTTGGCATGCAGGACGTGCGGGGACGCGAAGCCTGGCACACGCGATTCACCGTGAAGGGCGGGATTCCGTTCTATAAGGTGAACGACCGGATGGAGAGCTGGATCGACACGCGCACGTTCGAGTCGCTGCAGTTCCTGCAGGACCTCCAGGAGGGACGGCGCGACAAGGAGCGATTCTACGAGATCTATCCGGACCTCGGGACGTATACCGAGAAGGGTGAGGTGGAACACGCGCCGAGCGTTGCCGACCCGCTCGACGATGCCGCGTTCCTGTACTTCGTGCGCACGATTCCGCTCGAGGTGGGACAGACGTACGAGTTCAATCGCTATTTCCGGCCCGATCGCAATCCGGTGCAGATCCGCGTGTTGCGAAAGGAAACCATCAAGGTGCCCGCGGGCACGTATCAGACGATCGTGATTCAGCCGATCATCAAGTCGAAGGGCATCTTCTCGGAGAAGGGGCACGCCGAGATGTGGCTCACCGACGACTCGCGCCGATTGCTGGTGCAGATGAAGTCCGATCTCTCGATCGGGTCGCTCAACCTCTATCTGCGCGGCTACGTGCCGGGCACCGTGGCGATGGCCGCGGGCGAGGACTCGACGGAGCGGAAGTAGGGGCCCATACTGAAGCCCTCGCTTCGGTACGGTGCCCATCGTGTCTCGAGCTCGATCGACAACCCCTCGCCGCACTTTCATCGCACGCGTAACCGCGCTGATCGCCGCGTGGCCGCTCGTGGAACGCGTCCGCGGACCGCGCGCGATATTGGCGGCTATCGCCACGCCGTCACAGCGTTCGCCTAACGCGGCACTCATTCAGGCCCTCGGCGACGCAGTGCTGCCCGTCGAGCTTGGCGCCGGCGGTGTAACGCGCGCCGTCGCCGAGTTCCAGCGGTGGATGGACGGCTATAACCCTGGCGCCGAAGCAAACCACGGGTACGGCACGGGACGGATCGGGCAGCTACCGGCGGATCCGCGCCCGCAGTGGCGCTCGCAGCTCGCCGCGCTCGACGCGGACGCGCGCCGCACTGGACGACCGTTCAGCGACCTGCCGCGCGAGCGACGCCAGGCACTTGTTCGCGCCGCACTGCACAACGAGCGCGGCGATGCGCTGCCTAACCCGCTCCTGGCGCGGCACGTTGCCCTCGCGCTGCTCGCCCACTTCTACGACTCGCCCGCTGCGACAGATCTGTGTTACGAAGCGCAGATCGGACGTCAGCAGTGCCGGCCGCTTTCGGCCCAGCGACAAGAACCAGTGGCGCTCGTGAGGAACGGCCGATGACGCTCCTGAGGCGCCAAGCGCGCGCTGAGGTCATCGAAAGCGACATCTGCATCATCGGGTCCGGAATTACGGCGGCGCTCGTTGCCGAGAAGCTCGTGGAGGAGCGCCCGGCGCGCATCGTCGTCGTGGAGGCCGGCGACGACACGGTGCCACTGGCCGAGCGTTCGGCCCATCGCGCGCGGTTTGTCGCGTATGGTGAGAGTCCATGGGGCCGCGACCACATCGATGGCATGACGGCTGACGGCATCCAGTCGCGCTCGATGCAGGTCGGTGGACTCGCGATGCACTGGGGCGGCGTGACGCCGCGCTTCTCCCCGGAGGACTTTCGCGTGAAGTCGCTCTTCGGTGTCGGGCACGACTGGCCGGTGGCGTACGAGGAGCTCGACCCCTTCTACCACGAAGCAGAGCGCCGGATCGGAGTTGCCGGCGAGCAGGGGCCGCCGGGGCTGGACCCGCGCGGCAATCCGTTCCCCATGCCACCGATCCCGCTGACGTACAACCTCGCGCTCCTCAAGCGGTGGACCGACTCGGCCGGCATCGCTATGTGGAGTCAGCCGTCAGCCAAGAACTCCGTGGCGTACGGCGGACGTGCGGTCTGTTGCCGTAACGACACGTGCGCGCCGGTGTGTCCGGTGGGCGCCAAGTACTCGCCCGACTTCACGTGGAACGCGCTGCGTGCGTCGAGACGCGTGGAGCTGGTTCCGCGAACACTCGTCAGGCGGCTCGTCGTAGAAGATGGATCGAACCGGATCGCGCGAGCAGAAGCCGTGCGGCGTGACCGGGGCGGCGCGAATGGGTCGCCCGTGCATTTCCGTGCGCGGACGTTCGTCGTTGCCGCGGGATACGCGTGGAGCCCGCATCTGCTGCTGCTGTCGCGAAGCGACCGGTTCCCTCAGGGAATCGCGAACCGGTCGGGGATGGTCGGCAAATACATGACCGGTCATCGCAACGTGTTCGCGTTCGTGAAGCTTCCGCTGCGTCTCTATCCCGGCATGAACGAGCAGCACAGTCTCGTGACGAAGCAGTTCATGCGACCTTCGAAGCTCGATCGCTACGTGCGGCACGACCTGCGCGTGTGGGAATCGAGTGTCGGCAGGCGGCCGCGGCTCAAGGGCGACGACGGTGCCGTGCTGCTCGGCGACGCGCTGCTCGCGGACTGGCGGCGGCGCAGCACCGAGGGGACGGCGCGCGTACGCGCGTACTACGACGTGATCCCGGATCGCGAGAGCGCGCTCACGCTCAACGAATCTGCGAAAAACGCGTACGGGGACCCGCAGCCCAGGCTGACGTTTCGCGACAGTCCGGAGTCGGCGGCGCTGCGCGCGCACACGGAAGACTCGATCAAGGCGCTCTTCCAGCGTATGGCGCGAGCCGGGAATGGCGAGATCCTGCGTTCGGGCGTGGATGACTTTCAGGACCATCCGGCCGGTGGATGTCGCATGGGCGATGATCCGGCGAGCAGTGTGGTTGACAGCTATGGCCGCGCGCATGATCACGAGAACCTGTTCGTGGTGGGAGCGCCGACGAGCGTGAGCGGTGGATGCGCGAACGCGACGCTGACGTTTCTGGCGGTGGCACTGCGGCAGGCGACGGCGATTGGTCGGGAATAGGCGGCGGATCAAGGGGTCAGAGCCCTTGAAACGTGGTTTCAAGGGCTCTGACCCCTTGATCCTGGGAACCGGGAACTGGGAACCGGGAACAGTGACTTCGATGAGACTCCGCGCCCTAAGCGCGGCTGGAGCGATCGCGGCGTGCCTCATGTCGGGCTCGGCACCAACCGCCGGGGCACAGGCTAGTTCCCCACTCTTCTCGGCTGAAGGAGTGCGGAAGCCTAACGAGTGGCCGGTGTACGGCGGCGACGCGGGCGGGCTCAAGTACTCGCCGCTCACGACGATCGACCGCTCGAACGTCGGTCGGCTCGCGGTCGCGTGGACGTGGAAGACAGGGGAGCGACCCATCACGCCGCCCGGCGCCGCGATCCCCGCGCGGCCGGGACAGTTCCAGGCGACGCCGCTCGCCATTGGCGACACGCTGTTTCTGAGCACCCCGTTCAACCGCGTCGTGGCGCTCGACGCCGCGACCGGCCGTGAGCTCTGGGCGTACGACCCGCACGCCTACGATGCGGGTCAGCCATCGAACGGCACGGGCTTCGTCCATCGTGGGGTCGCCACGTGGAGTGACGGCAAGCAGCGCCGGATTCTCATCGCGAGCCGGTGGCGCCTGATTGCCCTGGATGCCGCCACGGGCAGACCGATCCCGACGTTCGGCACGAACGGCGAGGTCGATCTCACGGCGAACATCCTGTGGAGCGTCGAGCGCAAGCACTACACGAACACGTCACCGCCCGTCGTGTACGGCGACCTGGTGATCGTGGGGAACGGCGTCGGCGACCGGCTGGTGTACAAGCGTGACCCACCGGGCGACATCCAGGCGTTCGATGTGCGCACAGGCAAGCGCGTCTGGCGGTTCAATCCGATCCCGCAGCCAGGCGAGTACGGTAACGAGACCTGGGAAGACAGCTCGTGGGCGCGGATGGGGCACACGAACGTTTGGGCGCCCTTCACCGTTGACGTTAGGCGCGGACTCGTCTACCTGCCATTCGGCACGCCGAGCAACGACTGGTATGGGGGCGAGCGCCACGGCAACAACCTGTTCGCCGAGAGCATCGTCTGTCTCGACGCGAAAACGGGGCGCCGGGTGTGGCACTATCAGATCACGCACCACGGACTTTGGGACTATGACATGCCGTCGCCGCCGGTGCTGGCGACGATCCACAAGGACGGGCGGCGGCTCGACGTGGTCGCGATGGTAACGAAGCAGGGATGGGTCTTCGTGTTCGATCGCGTCACGGGCAAGCCGGTGTGGCCGATTGTCGAGCGCCCGGTCGCGGCGAGTGACGTGCCGGGCGAGCGCGCGGCACCAACGCAGCCGGTGCCGACCAAGCCTCCGGCGTTCGCGAAGCAGGGCTTCACCGAGAATGACGTCATCGACTTCACGCCCGAGGTCAAGCGGCTCGCGCTCGAGGAGGTGCGGAAGTACCGCGTTGGGCCGTTGTTTACCCCGCCGTCGCTGCACGGGACGATCGTGATGCCCGGGGCGATCGGCGGTGGGGGCTGGGGAGGCGGTGCGTTCGACCCGGAGACCGGCATCCTGTACGTGAAGGCCACGAACAACCCGGCGCTCTTCAAGCTGTCCCCGGTGGAGACGCTGTCCGACACGGTGCAGGCGCGCTACATGGTCGAGTTGGGACGCTCGTTAGGCGTTCGGCCGGCGCTCGCGGAAGCCACCGAGTCCGCGCGGGTGCCGGATCTGCCGGTTCACAAGCCGCCGTACGGAACGCTGACGGCCATCGACCTCAACCACGGCGAGCAGCTGTGGCAGGTGACCCTTGGCGACGAGCCGTCGATCCGGAACCATCCGATGCTGCGCGGGGTGACGCTGCCGCCGTTGTTAGGTGTCCGGGGCGCGCCGGGTCCGATCGTGACTCGCAGCGGACTGTTGTTCGTGACGGGGGGCGGGCAGGTGCTCTATGCGCTCGACGCGAAGGACGGCCGTACGGTGTGGCAGCATGATTTCGAGCGTGTGGCGTATTCGGTGCCCATGACGTACGCCACGCGGGACGGCCGACAGTTTGTCGTGATCGCGACAGGCGCCGGAACGAACGCGGAACTCGTTGCGTTTACAATCTCCAATTGAAGCTGCTAGCTGCGTGCCGCTGCAAGCTGGTAGCCGACGGCCGACGGCTGCGTGCTGCGTGCTACTGCCGCTTGCTGCGAGCTGCTGCTATTAGCCCAACGAGCCGCCTGCCGCCTGCCGCCTGCCGCCTGCCGCCTGCCGCCAGTCGCCAGTCCTTCGATTCCCGATTCCCTATTCCCGATTCCCGACCAGAGGCATCGCGACCGGCTTTCCCAGTTTGGTGTAATCCGGGAAGAACGC
>JAJKIV010000440.1 GCA_021154285.1 Gemmatimonas sp.
AACGCTTCGTGTCCCAATGGCCCGGTCCGGCGCTCGTGGGATGAGAAACGGCCGCGCAGCCGAAACGGTCGCACGGCCGTTCGTTAGGCATTGACTGGGGCGGGTGGATTCGAACCACCGACCTCCTGATTAACAGTCGGGGTGGATAGGCATCTACTCCGGGTAACCTGCCCGGTTACGGCCACCTAGCGAGCATCGGCGCCCACTTCGTGTGGTGAGAATACCCGCTCATGCCCGGACAAACTGCGGCAGAACGCCCACCTCGAATCATCTGCTTTCGCGCGGAGTACAAGAGGCGGACTCACGTCGGGCAGCGAAATCCGCGGCGGCGTCCGTCCATCCCATGTGGAGTGTGACCGGACGCTTAGTGAGGACCATACGCCTCTTGGGCGTCAGCGCCGTTGACAGGCATCGCCGAGTGGCGGCGGAGGCGTTTGGAGGACCCGTGCAGGAGAAGTTCAGCAGCCGTCACACCATGAGTCTCGACGCGTTCCCACGGCGGGCGGTCTAACCGGATATGGATGCCTCGACGGCACGCACGGACATTCTCGGGGCACTGCGGAGCGGTGCCTCCGAACCGCTCGACCGACTCGTGCCGATCGTGTACGCGGAACTGCGCGCCATCGCCCATCGACAGCTTGCGATGAATGGACGCGGCGGCACGCTCGCGACGACCGCCCTCGTCCATGAGGCGTACATCAAACTCGTCGATCAGTCGCAGGCACAGTGGTGCGATCGTACGCACTTCTTCGCCGTCGCGGCGCTGGCGATGCGGCATGTCCTGGTCGATCGAGCGAAGGCTCGCCGGAGGTTGAAGCGGGGCGGCGATCAGCACCACGTCAGTCTCGACGAGGAGAACATCGGCGCCGACGATCAACCGAATGCGCTACTGGAGCTCGACGAGGCGTTGACCAGACTCGCCGCATTCGATCCGCGCCTCGCGCGTGTGGTCGAGTACCGCTTCTTCGGCGGGCTCACCGAGCAGGAGATTGGCGAGGCGATGGGGGTCACTCGGCGCACCGTCCAGCGCGACTGGATAAAGGCACGCGCCCTCCTGCTTCGCGCGCTTGCACCGTGAGCAAGCGTGCACGAGGTGCCGAAGCTGCCCCGTCGTCCCTCGGCGCGCTCAGCGACTGGGGGCGGATCGAACCCCTCATCGACGCGGTGCTGGACGCGCCACCGGACCGGCGTGACGTGGTAGCCCGGGAACTGAGCGGCGGCGACGACGCCGTGTACGCCCGCCTGCAGGGTCTGGCCGCCGATTGTGCGAAAAACCACCGCCTTCTGGACCGACCCGCGGCCGAGCGCTTCGCGTCATTGTTCGGTCAGGACGCGGTTCACCTTCCAGAGACGCACCTGACCGACCGCCTCTCGGCCGCAGTTGCCGACCGCTACCGGATCGAGCGCGAGCTCGGCTCGGGCGGTATGGCAACCGTCTACCTGGCGCAGGATATCAAGCACGACCGCAAGGTCGCGCTCAAGGTCTTGAAACCCGAGCTGGCCGCCGTGTTAGGCGCCGAGCGGTTCGTGGTCGAGATCAAGACGACCGCGGCGCTGCAGCACCCGCAGATTCTGCCGCTCTTCGATAGTGGCACCGCCGACGGATTTCTCTACTACGTCATGCCGTTCATCGACGGCGAGACGCTGCGCACGAAGCTCGATCGGGAGAAGCAGCTGAGCGTCGGCGAGGCCGTGAAGATCGCCACCGAGGTTGCCAACGCCCTGGACTACGCTCACCGTCACGGCGTGGTCCACCGCGACATCAAGCCGGAGAACATCCTGCTCCACGAGGGCCGGCCGGTGGTGGCCGACTTCGGGATCGCGCTGGCCGTCAGCGCGGCAGCGGGCGGCAGGATGACGGAGCCGGGCCTGTCGATAGGCACGCCGCACTACATGAGCCCCGAGCAGGCGACGGCGGTCAAGCAGATCACCGCGCGCTCTGACATCTACTCGCTCGCGAGCGTGCTCTACGAGATGCTCGCCGGCGAGCCGCCCCACAGCGGCCGATGGGCGCAGCAGGTCATCATGAAGATCGTCACCGAGGAAGCGCAGCCGCTGACTCGGCGGCGTAAGTCGGTGCCGACGAATGTCGAGGCCACGGTAGCCCAGGCACTCGAAAAGCTTCCCGCCGACCGGTTCGAGACCGCAGCGAAGTTCGCGGAAGCGCTGAGAGATCCACATTTCACGGCGCGAAACAATCAGCCACGTGCCGTTAGGCAGAGCGCAGCACCCCTGTCGTCCGTCGCGCGGTGGCTCGTTGGCCTTGGACTCCTCGCGGCAGGTAGCGCGGCTGGCTGGGTACTCCACCCACGCCGGGCGAGCCTGTCAGCCCCGGTGACGCAGTTCACGATTCCGGTCCCGGGCGGCCTCGATGGAGAGGGCATCTTCCCGATGCTCTCGGTCTCGCCAGATGGCCGCTCCGTTGTCTACTTCCAGGGTGGCACCCTGTACAGGCGACGATTGGAGCGCGATGCACCCGAATCGCTCGCCACCTTCCCGATGGGCTGCTGCCCGCAGTTCGCCGAGGGCGGACGGTCGGTGCTGGTCGGTAACGCCACTCGCTTCGGGGGTGAATTGCGACTGGTGTCACTCTCCGGCGGGCCGATCGTGAATGTCGCGTCGCGACCGCTCGGAGAGGACATCGTCAGCTCCGTATGGTTACGCCCGGGCGTCTTCGGCCGCCACGCCGGCGACACTGTGTGGACGCTCATCACGAAGCCGGACTCCGGAAGTGGTGTTGCCGCGTACATGTGGCCGCAGCTACTCGAAGGTGGCCAGTCCTTGCTCTATACGATCTTGGGGGCGAGTGGGATGTGGTCCGACGCCAGGGTCGTGCTCGAGGACCTAACGAGCGGCGAGCGCACGACCGTCGCGAGCGAAGGCACGTATGGCCGATACGTTCCGACGGGTCACGTGGTCTACATCCGCGTCGATGGCACGGTAGAGGCGGTCCCATTCGACCTCCGTCGGCGGCGCGTGACCGGACGGGCATTCACGGTCGCCGAAGGCGTTCAGACCGGCTATTGGGGAGGTGCCGGCTCGTTCGCGATCTCCGACGCAGGGACATTCGCGTATGTCCGCGGATCGAACTGGCAACTGCATCAGTTGACGTGGGTCGACCGCCAGGGGAAGGTGGTGGGCCATGTCGGCAAACCGGTCACCGCGGAGGGCGTGAAACTCTCACCGGACGAACGCCACGCCGTGACGTATGTGGCGTCGCCCAGCGCGGATATCGCGCGGTTCGACGTCGCGACGGGCGAGCAACGCCGCCTGACGTTCGACCCGAAGACAGAGGACATTCCCGTGTGGTCCCGCGACGGGCGGCGCGTGGCGTACCGGCTCATTATGGGGGCGAACGACAACCGCATCGTGACGCGGCCGGCTGACGGCCAGGGCACGGTCGCGCAGTTGTATGCCCCACACCATGGCGGGACGGTCCTTCCGCTCGACTTTTCGCCGGACGGATCGGCGCTCGCACTCGAGGACGACGGATTGCTCATACTACACCTCGCGAGCCAGCGCGTGGACACGGTGACCCGGAGCCGGAAGAGACAGGCTCAGTTCTCTCCCGATGGGCGTTTTCTGGCGTACACGGCGGAGGATACCGGACGGGAAGAAGTGTACGTCATCGCCTATCCGGCCCTCACCGGCAAGCAGCAGATCTCGACGACGGGCGGCCGGACGCCGGTGTGGTCGGCGCGAAGTGGAGAGTTGTTCTTTCTCAAGAACGACACCGTGATGGCGACGTCGGCGTCCACGCAGTCCGGTTTGGAGTGGACGACGCCACGACCGCTGTTCGCACGACCAGATCTGGCGGCACTCGATTATGGGTTCAGCGTATCGGCCGACGGGCGGCGGTTTCTGTACCCCGCCCGAAACCCCGACGCATCGCCTCGGGAGATACACGTCGTCCTGAACTGGTTCGACGAGTTGAAGGCCAGGGGCGCTCCGTGAGGAGATCCCGGGCGGCCTAACGATCGATCTCGCGGGCACGCTCGCGCATCGCATCCGCGGTGTACGCACGGTGCAATCCCCGGCTTTAGCTCAGGCACTTCACATCGCACGTCGCGCCAGTCGGCGAGCTGCTGCTATCTCGTTAGGCGCGCGCCGGCCTCGGCTACCCACGCCACGGCATGTTCGTCGACGTGCCGGGAGCCCAACCGCCAGCGTGCTCGCTGTTGTGGAGTCGCCGGCCAACCTGGCGAGGGGGAGTTGGGACCGCGTCGAAACCCCAATGTCGCATTCTGGCTCGCCGCGTCGTTCTACTCGGTGACACCAAGGGACTTTGCCGCGGTGCCTAACCACGTGGGCGGGGTCGGGCCGGGGGCTAAGGTAGGCCCCGGCCCCCGACCCGACGATATACGCGTCGCGCCCGCTGCCCTGTGCTGCGCTGACCACTGCCTCGAGGAGGTCCCATGCGTGCCCGGATCCGCGACGTGTTCCCGCTCGCCCTCACCGTCTTACTGGCCGCTGTCGCGGCGTGTGGCGATCCCTCGTCGCCCGCCGGGTCGGCCGCGACTGACCCTGCCCTGCTGCGGCTGGCCGGGTCGCAACCACAAGTCGCGGCGGCCGCCCAGCTGCTGGTAACGGGTCTGGAGGAGCTTCAAGGCAGTGCGGTTGGCCCCGGTGGGGCGCTGTTCGTCACCGCGCCGCTCACCGGCAGCATCTGGCGCGTCGACCCGACGACCGGCGCCGTCACGCTCTTCGCCAGCGGGCTGCCGGCCCGCTTCCCGGGCCTGTTCTTCATGGGGAGCGGGGTGGTCGATGTCGCGTTCATCGGCGCAACCGCGTACGCGCTCGTCACCGGCGTCGCCCCGGACATGGAGGGCCACGACGTCGTGGGCATCTATCGGATCGACGGCCCGACCAGCTTTACCATCATCGCGGACCTCGGCGCGTTCTCCGTGGCTCATCCGCCGGCGACGGACTTCTTCGTCCCCACCGGCTTCCAGTACGCGATCGAGCCGTATCGCGGCGGGTTCCTCGTCACCGACGGGCACCACAACCGGGTGCTGCGGGTCACCCTCGACGGCGCGATTACCGAGTTGATCGCGTTCAGCGACGTCGTCCCGACCGGCTTGGCCGTCTCGGGAAACTCGATCTACCTCGCCCAGGCCGGACCCATCCCGCACCTGCCGCAGAACGGCAAGGTGGTGACGTTCGAGCTGGGATCAACGACGGCCACGGAGGTAGCCGCCGGCGTCAGACTGGCCGTCGACGTGGAATTCGGCCGCGGGCGCACGCTCTTCGCCCTGTCGCAGGGCTTCTGGGACGGCCCGTTCGAGGGGACGCCGGCAGAGCCGAATACCGGTGCGCTCATGCGGGTCAACGGGGACGGCACCCTAACGACTGTCGCCAGCGGGCTGGATCGTCCGACCTCGGTCGAGATCATCAAGAACACCGCTTACATCGTGACGCTTGGGGGTGAGGTCTGGAGGGTCGACAACATTGCCGGCCCGCCCTTCGGGCAGGGCCCCCGATAGCGTGAAGCGGAGCGCCAGCGCCGACGGCGGACCTCGGCGCTGGCCAATCCAAGAGAATCCGACGGGACGGCGCGCTTGGATCGGCTCTAAACACGACGTTCGCGCCACCACACGCGCCAACAGCTCGCCACCTGAGTTGCGATTGCCAAGGAACAGTCGAACAACGCCTGGCGTCACGTTCGAACGTACCCGAATCCGGCGCCCCTGCACTGCGCAGCTCGAGCAAGCTGAACCCAAACGGAGGACGTCCCCATGTGGGCGGCGGCATTCTTCCGCTTTCTCATCGTCGCCACATTGGCCGCGGCTGCGGGTTGCGCGAGCAACGGGCGGGCACCTCGATTCGCTGAAGGCCAGGTGCGCAACGCGAGCGCGCCACTCGTCGAAGCTGACATCGCCCGCACGAGCACGCAGACGGCGTTCGAAGCGATCCAGGAACTGCGCCCGCAATCCCTCTTGCGGGCTCGTGTGCGCGGTGCGGTGGACGGCTGTCGTCTATGTGGACGGGATACGCGTTGGCGGAATCGAGGCGCTGAACAACATCGTAGCCTCGACCATTGGCGAAATCCGGCGGCTGGATCCCACCGAGGCGACCATACGATTCGGCAGCGGCCATGCAGACGGTGCCATTCTCGTCGCCACGAAGCGGTGAGTTGAGAGCTGAAGCGGGGCGTAGAAGCGGCCCTCGTTTCGATAACTGGCCGGTTTTGGCCACCTAACGAGCATCGGCGCCCGCTATGGGATGGCGAAAATGCCCGCTCGTGCCTGGAGAAACTGCGGCGAAACTGCGGCAACGGGATCCCAAAGTCCTACGGCTGCAGCCCACTGCAGAAACGGGGTCTTGAGCGATCGAGCGGCTGACGCCAAACTTGGGATGGCTCTCCTACGAGCGCGATCATGCCTACCCCCGACGACGTGCCCGCTCTCGATCGACGCGGCTTCCTCTCCCGCATGGCTGGCTCGGCGCTCGTCATCGGTGCCGGAGCTCCGACGCTCGAACGGCTGGGCGCATTTCCCCACGAGGCGGCAACCCCCGGCTCGATCTTCACACCGGGCCCTCACGACCCTGACGCTGTCGTCTTTGCCGAGGCGCGTAAGCATTTTCTCATTCCCAAAGGCGTCTGCTACTGCAACACGGGGACACTCGGCGCCTCGCCGCGCGAGGTCGTTGACGCGCTGATCAACGGCACGCGTCGCCTGGAGACGGAGCTCGCCGACTGGGACTACAAGGTCGCCGACGGCGAGCCGCTCACCGGCTATCAGCTGTCGCTCGCGCTGCGCACGTCGGTCGGCAAGTTCATCAACGCTGCGCCCGACGAAGTCGCCGTCACGCAGAATGCCACCATCGGCATGAATCTTCTCGCCAATGGACTTGATCTCGCGCCGGGCGACGAAGTGATCACTACCGATCAGGAGCACGGCGGCTGTATTTCGCCCTGGCGGCTCAAGGCGAAGCGCTTCGGCATCGTCGTCAAGGAACTCACGCTCGACGACGGCACGGCCGGCGGCCCCGAGGGCGTCGTCAAGCTGTTCGCCGACGCCATGACGCCCAGGACCAAGGTCGTCATGTTCAGCCAAGTGGTCTCCGGCTTCGGCACGCGCATGCCCGCGCGCGAGCTGTGCGACCTAGCGCGAAGTCACGGCGCGCTCGCGCTGGTTGACGGCGCGCAGGCGGTCGGCCAAATCCAGGTTGACGTCAAAGCACTCGGTTGCGACGCCTTCGTCGCCAGCCCGCATAAGTGGATGATGGCGCCCAAAGGCACTGGCGTTCTCTACATCCGTCGCGACATGCAGGATCGCTTCTGGACCACGCTCGCCAGCTCGCATTGGGACGACAAGGAGAACGGCGCCTTTCGCTTCATGCAGTACGGCACGGGCGCCGTGCCCGTGCACGACGGGCTCGCCGCGGCACTCGCCTTCATAGACAAGATCGGCATGGCGCGCATGGAGCGGTGGGACGCGATGCTCACCAAGCGTCTGCGCGACGGTCTCGCGAAGATTCCTCGCGCGCGCGTGACGTCGCCCAATGATCCGCGCCTCACCGCGGCGATCACGACCTTCAAGGTCGAGGGCGTGACGGCGCGCGACCTTCAGACCGCGCTCTGGAAGCGGCGCGTGCGTGTGCGCCCGCAGAACGACGTGCGCGGCGTGCGGCTCTCGGCGCACATCTACATGAGTCCCGCCGACGTCGACACGGTGCTCGACGTGGCCTCGAAACTCGCATGAAGTCGCCGAGGGCGGCCGCGTGTATTACCGACGAGAAACGGCCCGCCGTAACGTTAGGCGGCCGTTGTGTGTCATGTTGCTATTCTGTCACTTCGCTGCGACTGGGGCGGGTGGATTCGAACCACCGACCTCCTGATTTAACAGGCAAGCATCCTCGGTAACGCAAACCATCAACTTGCCGGCTTTCATAGGGAAATCGGGCGTCGGCGCCAGAGTTTCCCGCCATCAATGCCGGAAAATGCAGGGAGAAACGGCGACAGAAACGGCGCCCGTCACATCACAGCCGGCGCCTCTCGCCTCTCCTCTTCGGCCGTCCCGTGCCCTGCACTCCCAGCGGGCCCGTCCGGATCTGCGTTAGGCGGCGACGTGCGTGAGCCTCGCCCGACCGGCCTCTGTCCGCGACGGGTAACGACGACAAACGCCGCGTCCGCAACGGAATCACGATGGAGTAGGCGGTCGGGACTTTTATTGGATTCGGGTTAGCTTTTCGCAGTCGCCCGAGCCGTCAGGGGCCGGCTGCTCCATCGAGAAACCCGACCTGGATGACCGGAGGTCGACCATCTCTGGCTCGAGGTGCGTCGAGACTTCGCGGGCAACCCGCGCCTCGCCGAGCTCGAGGCTGTCCTCGCCGCCAAGCGGCAGCTGCTCGTCAGGGCATCGGACGGAGCCGGCCCGGGTCGTTAGGCGACGTGCGACAGGCGCTCGAGCGAAGGTGGCGGAAGCTGGGTGCATGAGCGAATTCGCGGAACTTCCTGCGAAGAACACTTCGTCCGTTGTCACCCGCTCCACCGAACGGTACTGTCACGGCTCAAGGCTCGCAGAGGGGACCGTGGAATACCAGCTCGAGCAGCTGTTCACCACCATTCACGAGTTCTTCGCCACGACGATTCGCGCCGCGGGGTTCGTGTCGGATTCCTCACGCTGCTCATGCACGACCGCGACAGTGTGTCCGAGCCCGGCGAGGTTCGCTTCGTCGGTGATTGGGCGGTGATGACGTGGGGATTTCGCCGCGCGGCTGGCGCGGGGGGTCAGCTGGTTCGCGGCTGCGATCTGTTCGAGTTCCGCGATGGACTCATCGTGCGCAAGGATTCCTACAGAAAGACGACTCCGTAAGCGCTATCCTCGAAGAAAGCGCGCCGGCTGCTCCCGTCAGCCTCCCGGGTGCAGCATGTCCCGGTAGCGCTCGGCGGCGGAAAGGCGCGACAGGTCGACGTCGGTGTGCAGCCTAACCTCGTGCCCGCACCCTCTAGCGAATGCTCGCGCAACAGCGAGAGCGCGGAGCTGACAAATTTCCCTCTTGACGATATTCGTTGCAACGAGTATTGTCGCCCATGTCCGAAAGCGTTGCCACCAGGCTCAAACAGAAAACTCCCTTTCCCACACCGGAGGAGGAGGCACTGCTCGGGCTGCGAATGGCGGCGGCTCAGATCACGGCGCCTTGGGCCACGTTCCTCAAGAACACCGCCGACCTGAGCACCAGCCAGTACAACGTTCTGCGCATCCTCCGCGGCAGTCAGCAGGGAGGCCTAACGTGTGGTGAGATCGGGGAGCGAACGATCGCCCGCGACCCGGACATCACGCGGCTCGTGGACCGACTGTCGAAGCGAGTCCTGGTCAAGCGCACGAGAAACCAGGCTGACCGGCGAGTCGTGCAGGTCGAGATCACACAGAAAGGCCTCGACCTCCTTCGCGAGCTCGACCCCCATGTCCAACGCATGCCGCGCGCGCTGCTCGGCCACGTGAGCCAAACGCGCTTGCAGTTGCTCTCGAAGCTGCTCACGGAAGTGCTGGACGGTATGGGCACGTTCCCCTGACTGCGTCACGACCACGAACCTGGATTTTGTGTCACCTGATATTCGTTTCAACGACACTTGTTAGAACGACAGATAGCTGATCCCCTGCCCCTCGTACTACCACCCACGCACGGAGGATTCCCATGTCAGATCACACGCATCCCCGCACCGTCGAAGGCCACGCGCAGACCGTCGCCGTGGTTGGCGTCACCGGAACGATCGGGTCGCGCGTCGCGCGCGCACTCGTGGACGCAGGCCATGAGGTCATCGGTCTCTCACGAAATCCCCAACCGACGGCCGCCTATCGAGTCGTGTCGGTCGACCTTCGAGACACCGAGGCGGCCGAAACCGCGCTGGCCGGCGTCGAGGTCGTATACCTAACGCCGCCAGAAGGCGGGACGAATCCGCTCGGTGACGAGCAGGCGGTTGCGCGAAACGTGATCCGGGCGGCCGCTCGCGTGGGCGTGAAGCACATCGTCATGCACACTGCGCTCCGCGCGAATCGTGGAAACACGGGCGCGCGCATCCTCGACAACAAGACATCACTCGAATCGGCGCTCGGCGAATCCGGAGTTCCGTTCTCCATTCTCCGGCCGGCGTGGTATCTGCAAAACCTGTTCGGCGCGAAGCCGTGGCTGGATCAGGGCATGTTCAGCATGCCGTGGCCGGCGGAGATGGTGTGGGCCGCCACCGATGTCGACGACGTGGCGAGGGCCGCGGTCGCCCTCATCGAAGCCGGGCCGACGAACCGCGCATTCGACATTCATCAACCCGGCGGCGTGACCGCCGCGGCGATCTGCCGTGCGGTGCAGGCGGTGACGGGACGCGAGATCGGCTACCAGGAGTCCACCGGCGGCACGCGCGCCGCCGTCGACGGCTACCCGATCTCCGACGTGCACAAGGACCTCTACGCGGAGCTCTACGACTACTTCAAGAGCGAGCCATTCCTCGGCGAGCCGCTCGCGATCACCGACGCGATTCCAGGCTTCGCGTACGGCGCGCTCGAGGACTTCGTCCGTCGCAATCTCTACCCGGCCAGCGACACTGACGTGCCGTCGACCGACACCGAGGAGAAGGCGGTGATTGGCGAAGAGACGGCCGCAGCCGTGTGATTGGGTCGCCGCAGTTCGAGGTGTAACTTCAGGTCCTTGACGGCAAGGCTGATCGAGAACGCGCCGAGTGGCATCGGTTGCATGTGGTGCCTCGGAGTGGATCGTGATAGGGGGATGGCCTAACGCGCGCATCCATCCGATCAGGCTCACGACTCCGGCAGCTCGGCGCGCATCTCGACCATGGTCGCATGGAAGCCCATGCGCTCGAACAGCGCCCGCGCGCGCATTGCGTGCGGATACCCGAACATCAAACTGGTCGATCCGAGACGTCGAGCGGCCTCGGACGATGCTTCGATGAGCCCGCGGCCGACCCCGCGCACCTAACGCTGCACCTGCCGCCAGATCACACAGGAGCGCGCAGGGTAGTCCGGGCGTCACCCTCTCGGGCGCAGCATCTCCCGGTGGCGCTCATCGGCGGACAGAAGCGACAGATCGACGTCAGTATGCAGCCTAACGTCGTGGCCGCACCCTCTCGCGAATGCTCCGCGCAACAGCGAGAGCGCGGTGCCCGTGTCACCGAGCACCGCCGCGATCCGCCCGGCCCACAGTAAATGCCTGCCGTAGCGGAATCGGCCCGTCTTCGCGCGCAGCGCAGATTGAGCGCAGCGCGCCGCGCAACCCAAGTGGTTGCGCGTCCGTGCGTTACGCGTGGACTGGGGCGGGTGGATTCGAACCACCGACCTCCTGATTAACAGTCGGGGTGGATAGTCATCTACTCCGGGTAACCTGCCCTGTTACGACCACTTAGCGAGCATCGGCGCCCGCTGAGGATGGTGAAAATGCCCGCTCGTG
>JAJKIV010000441.1 GCA_021154285.1 Gemmatimonas sp.
AGGTTGTCGAGGAACTCACACGAAAGGAGAAGAGCGATGAACGCAAGAATCGAAAGTAAGCCCGGCCCCGTGAAGAACCGCACCACGGTGGAACGGAAGTCAGACCGCGAGGTGGTTGTCACGCGGACCATCAACGGGCCGGCGCGCATCGTGTTCGAGGCATTTACCAAGGCCGAGCTGCTCAAGCGGTGGTGGGTGCCCAAGTCGATGGGAATGACCCTGCTGTCCTGCGAGGTGGATGCTCGTGTTGGAGGCAAGTACCGATTGGTATTCGACCACAGTCCCGAGCCGGCCGCGTTTTTCGGCACGTACGTCGAAGTGAAGCCGTACTCGCGGCTCGCGTGGACCAATGACGAAGGTGGCGAGGGCGGCTCCGTCACCACGGTGATCTTCGAGGAACAGGGCGGCAAGACGCTGGTGGTCCTGCGCGAGAGCTATCCGTCGAAAGACGCGCTCGACGCTGCCGGCACCGGCGCAGCCGATGCCATGGTCGAGACGTTCGATCAGCTGGACGAGCTTCTCGTTGCCTTGGGGTGAGAGCTCGGGACCGTAACAGAAGCGTGAATCTCGCGGCCGGTCGTCCGATAGTCCCGGCTCACACTGCCCGGGGCTATCAGTTTCAGCGTTCGTTAGGCAGGAACGCGGTATTCACTCTGCACGAGGCCACTCGGATATGCGCGCGTGGTCACATGAGTAAGACGAAGATCGCGCGCGACGGGTCCGAAGAGCGGAATGCCGGTTCCCAGCACCACCGGTACGCGCGTGATGATCAGGCGCTGAATAAGGCCCGCCGCGAGAAATCGCTGAATCGTCACGCCGCCATCGATGTAGAGATGACCCATGCCCTGGACGGCCAAGCGATCGACGACTTCGGCTGGCGTCGCGTCGATGATCGTGCACACCGTGCCGGGCGGCGCTTCGAAGTTCGCCGGGTGTGAACTGAGCACGATAACCGGCTTCGTGCCGTAGGGCCATTCAGGAAACGCCAAGACCGTCTCGAACGTCTTGCGGCCAATGACAAGCGCGTCCACGGTGGCCATGAACTCCAGATAGCCGTGCGGCTCGCCGCCGCCCTCCGGAAGCCAGTCGAGCGCCCCATCGGAGCGCGCGATGAAGCCATCCAAGCTTGTCGCGATGAACACGGAGGCTTTCATGACATCCTCAGGTTGGTTGCTGCCTAACGCCAGAGCTCAGCGGCAACGGTCGTTAGGTGGCATGCGAGAGTCCGCCGACTTCAGCGCAGATCATCCGGCAAACAGGGCAACGAACGCTGTCGCGTACGCTATCAGCGAGACCGCGGCTGCCACAAGCATGACACGCAGTCGACGACGCCAAGGCTTCACGCCTATGCCCACAGCTGCTACGAAAACGAAGAGAATACAAGCAAACAAGAACAGCATCCTCTCGTCCCGCAGCGCGAACGGAGTAAGATCGACCGCCTGAAGGCTTCCGGAGGGACGCCCTGAAGCTTGCACATGACGAAAGATCGGCATGAAAATGCCGGTCAAGACTGGAGGAACCAGGATGGCAATCGCCATCCGAGGAATAGCTGTCGGAACCTGGTCACCGCTGTTCGTTGTCACGGTCCCAAGAGGCCTGGTGCCACCTAACGCATTGAGCTGAGCTCCGAACCAGAAGGGCGCACTATCAAAAGACCAAATCGTGATGCCGGAGGGCGCGACCCTGCCGAACCCCTGCCACTCGTCAGCTTCGGCGTTCGTTAGGCGACACACGAGTGGGAATCGGAAGGCCGCGCGCGTGGTCGAGTAGAACGCGACCAAACAGCGCGACCAAGAAGGCGGGAACGCCGGTCAGCAGGGGCCACGCGACCACCGATAGAAGAATCAGGCGCAGGCGAGTTGGCTCATCCCAATGCGCGCGGAGGGGACCTAGTGCAGCCACGCCGGCGGCACCGAGCGCGACGGCGAAGGCAACGTACATGGCGGCCTGCAATGGCTGCGTCCGACGTCGACGCTCCGCTGCGAGGTGCCAGACAAAGACTAGGAGGCTGAGGACCCAAGCGGCGATGCGCCACCACTCGCCGGAACCGGCCGCGGAGACAAGCCAGCAACAACGGGGGGAATGGCGCTGGCCACGACGTACCCAGCGCCAGCGAGCAACAACGTCCAAACACGGATCTGTCGCATACGGGAAGCTTGGGTGTGGCCGAAAGCCGAAGTTAAGCGTGGCGAGAACGCTGCTGCAGCGTTCAGGTCGTGCCCGCGCGATCGAAGACCCAGACATTATCCTGTTCGCGACCAGCACCGCGAAGCACTTCGGAAGCTCGCAGTCGACGGCCGGTATCCTGCAGCTCATAGCGAAACGAGATCGTCAGATCGCCGTTCGGCGTCGGAACCGTGTCTGTGAATACCAATGCGTCGCCATCCCAATTCGATGATCGCTGGAAACGAACGTCGACCGGTTCGCCGTTCATGGTGATGCTGAGATGCACGCCGACCCTTGGTTCCCGATGCTCGATGCGGACGAATCCGTGCTGGACGACGGGCGCTACGACGGGACTCAGTGTGGAAGCTTCGAGATTGAGCGTCCATTGACCACTGAAATTGGGCGTGGGCATCAGAGTCTGCCGTTGGAGAACGCTTGATTCTCTCGCGCTGGCTTTCCGGGGTCAACCGGCAAGATCTCGGCGCCCAGCGCCGCGAGGAGCACTCGAATTCGACGGCAGCGTGCAGGCCGCCGAGAGCCGCTGACAATACGGCGACATTTCATTCGCCGTCCTGACCCGCACCGATGCGCGTGGCAGGCTAACGCCGAAGTTCAGCTGCGACAGCATCTAACGAACTGCGAGCGCGCCGCGGGAGCTTCAATACCCGCTCCTGTCAGCTGCAACGCACGTTAGACGTGCCTTTGCGACGGCGTGACGTCCTAACCTTCGCGTCCTGCCTGTTGGGCGGCTCATCACCGGTGGCACGGTGCCCTTCCAACACATTCGACAGCCATGCGTCGCATGATACTTATGCCCGCGCGAGCAGCTCTTCCCGCCGCTGCGATTGGGTTTACGCATACGGGCGGATGTCTCCCGTCTGGTCGGATGATGCGCACTGTCTAACGCCCGCGGTCAGCGGCGGGCCTCTGCTGAGTAAGTCCGCGAAGCGGACGAAAATACGATTTCCTAGCCCACAACCTGATCCGGTTATCCCTGTCTACTGCAACACGTATTGCAACAGCCGCACGGCCGCGGACTCCGCTAACGTCCGGTCGACGCGCGATCCCAAAGTTCAGACCGAACCGTCCATGCGTTCCGGTTCGGATCGCGGCGAAGAACGAGCGCGGTGCGCGCATCAACCCACGTGGCCACATCGGCTGGTTCCTCGCCGGCGCGACGCTCCTCCGTGCGCGATGGCCTACCTAGTCTTGCCGCGTAGTCCCGCACTATGGCGTCGAAGTCGGCTCCGTGGGCATAATCGAAGATCGCACCCCGAAGGACGCCCGCGGCCGAAAGGTAGAGTGTGATGCGTTCTGCTCCGTCGGAGGCGGGGCGTGGGAGCAGGACGATCGTGTCACCTGCGCGCGCGCCGAGGGCTTTGAGGACCGCCACGGGTACTCGCTCGCCGAGCACGACTCGGCCCGGGCCAACCTGCACGTAGCGGAAGATCGGCTCGGCAGTGATGCTTGCGGGCGCGGCAGCCGCCCCGGTCTCGGGCGCCCGTTCGCCGCAGGCGGCGAGACACAGCAGCGCGATGAGCGGGGGAATGCACACCAGAGGCATTGCGGACCTGGGAATCGTCGGGCGCTGTCTAACGCCAGAGCTCAGCTGCAAGGAGGTTCAATAAGAGCACGCGGCGCAGCCGCGTGCAACTCCGCAGACTCCTTGTCAGCTGCAGCGGTCGTTAGGCATCAGGCGAGACGCTACTAGAGTCGCGGCGCTAACCGGCCAACGATGTCATCAACCAGCTTGACGAACTCGTTGACTGTCGTCAACAGCGAGCGGCCATCGACCACACCGGACTCACTCAAGACGACATCAAAGCGGAACTGTTGCTTCGGATTGGGCTCCTCATCCACTGCTCCTATGTAGAGTTCGAAGCCAGCCGTGAGCGGAAACCCCTTGTCAGCGGGGTTCAGAAAGACATCCATCGACTCGAACTGTGTGATAGCCTCTGGAGGAAAGGTCCCCCTCAAGTGGCTCGCCATCAACTGCCCAAGGTGAATACCTCCTGCCTGAGCGCCCACAGTCAGCAAAATGCGATGCTTCTCGATGTTGTTCAGCCGATATAACATCCAGAGCAGATGGTTGCCGCCTCCATAGGGATGGAGCGCGTCGATCAACGCAAGAGTGTCGCCGCTCGCTCCTGCCATCTTGCCCTGCTTCCTTGCCTCGTACTTCGCCGCATCATCCGCAATTGGAAAGTAGATCCAGTTGGGATTTGGCGGATTGTCGTTCGTATCGTGGCAGACGAGCTGATACGCTAAGTGATCGAGGGCACTCATCAGATTCTGAATCGCGTCGCCAGCAATAAGCGGGATCCTGTCTGGTACCCGGTCAGCACTCGCTACGACGTACTTGAGCTTCCGACTCGGGAGCTCTCGCTGCGCCGCAACCTTGAAGGGATTTGTGTCGTAGAATGTCCGCAGTTCCTTGTCGAGCTGCGCAGTATGTTCCTTCGCCCGTTCGATTTTTTGAACGACATGACGAAGGCGCGATGCCGTATCGACCATGAGATGACCTTCGAGCAGCTATCTGCTAGCAGTGGCGCTATAACTGTGCGTTGTGTAACTGACGGTGAAGATGCCTAACGCTCCAGTTAAACTGCAAACGCGCTTACTCGGGGTTGTACGTGCAGTTGAGCGGTGCGCGCGTTTGTCAGTTTTAACCATTCGTTAGGCCTCAGGCGCAACGGTTATCACGTCCTCCGGTCGCACCCAGGAAGCGTGGGTCTCGTAGTCGAGCGCGCGCCTCAACAGGATATTTCCGACCTTCGCCTTTCGGAGTGCACGGGCGACCGATCCGAGCGCGAACTTGTGCGCGGTTTCCTTCCCGCGACCGTTGATCGGCACAGGCGCGAACAGGTCGCTACCGTCCCAGGTCGCTACGTCAAAGTATAGGCCTCGGTAGTACGGCACGGCCATCGCCGGAAACTGCTTCTGAAACAGGCTCTCACCCCAGAACTGTACCGGGCCGCAACGGCCCGTGAACGCCAGCCCATGGTACTCCGCGAACACGTCACCGCGCTTTCCATGCACCTCGACAGGGTAGGTGGCCCAGCCGGTGAATCGGTGATCCAGAAGGACATCCAAGACCCGAGCGTGGACGATCATCACGCCGGCCGCGCCCGTCCAGATCACATCCCTCGGCTGGCTCGCGCCCATGAAGTGGCGAAGAACGAGTGGGCCACCGGGGCGCACTTCGCCACGCGTGAGTTGTAGCTTGCGCTCAATCCACTCCTCGGGGAAGTCGACGCGGAACGGGCGATTGCTGACCGGATCCCCGACCTGGTACACGTCCGAGAAGCCGGGAAAGTCACGAATGCTTGCCATCCGCGAATGTCGGGATGAGGCCTAACGCTAATTAGACGGCGGAAATGAACAGCAAATATACTCCCAATTTGCAGCCGCTGGATGCCAAATTCCATGACCCACCACTCGGACCGAGACGCAAACGCAAGAAAGCACTCGCGTTAGCCCACTCGGCAAATTTAGCGTTCGTGGATCAATTCTCTTGCGTTTGCTGTCAAGCGCACGGGAATGGAGAAATTGGGCCGAGCATTGGCGGGAACACGGCGAAGCGCCCGCTCCGTAATACACAGGCCAGCGGCGTAACAGGACACCTCCGGCCCGCGGCTACAGCCGGTCCGCGGGACTCGTCACGCCCAGCGCTCCGCGGTTGCTCACGTGCGTGTAGATCATCGTCGTCCGGAGATCGCTGTGGCCGAGCAGCTCTTGAATGGTGCGAATATCGGCCCCGGACTCCAGCAGGTGCGTCGCAAAGGAATGGCGGAAGGCATGCGAGGTGACTCGTTTGGTGATACCAGCGTCCCGCACGGCGCGCGCGATTGCGCGTTGCAGCATTGTCTGATGGAGATGGTGGCGCCGGCGCGAGCCCGAACGATCAACAAAAGCTCGGGTCGCCGGAAACACGTACGACCACACCCATTCGCGGGTCGCATTCGGGTACTTTCGCTCGAGAGCCGGCGTCAGTCCGGTCGAGCGGACGCCCACCTGGTAGTCGCGATACCAGCGTCGGCGCAGCTCCGCGAATCGGGGGCGAAGCATTCCGATGGCGTTCACCGCCAGCGGCACGCGCCGATCCTTCCCACCTTTACCCGCACGAACGACAATCTCGCGACGCTCCGAGTCCACATCCTTCACGCG
>JAJKIV010000442.1 GCA_021154285.1 Gemmatimonas sp.
GCGGATGCCGGCGTGGCCTCCTTGGCCTTCCGCACCATCTCGCGCAGGTCGCCTAACAACGGCGCGACCTCGAACACGACGCCATCCTTGATGGTGTACTTCACGCCGCCGCGCTGAACGAGCTTGCCGTTCTCCTCCACCTGAAGTCCCGTCGCGTACAGCACCTTCATGTTGTGGAGGGGGTTGCCGTCCACGACGATGATGTCCGCCTTGAACCCGGGCCGAACCACACCGGTGTTCGTTAGGCCGAGGAGCTTGGCGCCGTTGGACGTGGCGTGCTGAATGACCTCGAGGGGATGGAAACCGGCCTCCTGCTGCATCTCCATCTCGCGAATGGTCGTGAACCCGTACAGCTCGTAGATGAACCCTGCATCCGAGCCCACGGTGACGTTGCCGCCGCGCCGTGAAAACTCACGCACCCACTGCATCCAGATCCGATAGTTGTTCCGCCACATGATCTCGTCGGCGGTCGTCCAGTCGAAGTGATAAGAGCCATGGCGGGTCGCGTCCGGCTCGAAGTTCTGCATCACCTGCGGGAGTGCGTAGTCGCGGAACCACGGCTGCGTACGCGCGCGCTGCAGGTCTCGGTTGGCCTCGTAGATCGCGAACGTCGGATCCCACGTCACGCCGTGGGCAAGCATCGTATCGAGCACCGCGGACAGGCGCGACGAATCTGCCTGACGCCAAATGTCGCCTGCCCATCGGAAGCGATCGAGCTCGTTGTCGTAGTTGTACGAGTCCGGGAAGTTCTGCGGTCCCGGCGTCGCCGCGTCGGGAATGCCATACCAGTGCTCGATGCTCCTCACGCCGAGCCGCGAAGCGCCGATCGCATCGAGCTCCTGAATCTTCATGTCGGTCGCGATCGGCAAGCCCTGTTTCTTCGCCTCATCGGCGATCGCCTCCCAGACGTCGGGACGGTTGATGAACACCTTGAGACCCGCCGCTCCCTGCTGTTTCAGCCGCCTGACGAGCGCGTGTGCCTCGTCAGGCGTGTTCGCGCCGGCGACGGCGTACGGAATGATCGTCGGCGCCGAGATCTTGTTCTCCGCCGACAGCTTCGCGTGTGCGACGATCGTGTCGATCCCTTCCATGGATCCGGGATCACGAATGGTCGTGATCCCGTGCACGAGCCACAGCTTGTACGCGTAGTCCTTCGGCATCGCCTTGCCGGCGCGACTGAACTGGATGTGCGCGTGCACGTCGATGATGCCGGGCATGACGGTCATGCCCTTGGCGTCGATCACTTTATCGGCCGCCTGTGATTGCTGCCGGGCGCCCGGGATCGTGCTGCCGGAAAATTCCGCCGGCTGCGACGCCTGGATCGAGACGATGGTGTTCCCCTGCACGAGAATGTCGAGCGGACCGCGCGTCGGGTTGCCGGCGCCGTCGATCACGTTCGCGTTCTTGATGAGGAGACGGCCATAGCGCTGGCCACTCGAGGGAGCGGGAGCCTGGCTCGACGCGGGGCGTGCGACCAGGAGCCCGGAGGCGACGAACATCACGGCAGAAAGACAGCGAATCATTGACTGGGGACGACTAGGGACTGGGGGCTCTGGACTCGGCCTGGATGCTATTAGCGCAAAGGAGGCCGTCACGCCAGTAAGAAGCATCCCGGCCGAGCCCCCGTCCCTAGTCCCCAGTCCCCAGTGTGGAACGAAAGCTGCCCGGCAGGTCGGCGAGGCGACGCGCCGGGCGTCGCCACGGAACCACGAACCCGCTCGACCATGACACCCCTCGTGCGCAGCTCGCGACGCGTGTTCACGGTTTGCTGTGCCGCGTCGTCCCTCCTCATTGCGGCCGCGTGCAGCAACGACGAGAACACCCCAACGGGAACCGGTGGCAGCAGCTCCCGACTCGTCTTCGCCTCCAGTCGCGACAACCCCGCGACGTTCGAGTTGGACCTCTACACGGTGAATGCCGACGGGTCCGACGTGCGACGCATCACCACATCGCCGGGCGACGACGGCGAACCCACGTGGTCGACGCAAGGACGCATCGCGTTCACGTCATCACGCGACGGGAACAACGAGATCTACTCGATGAACGCCGACGGCTCCGACGTGCAGCGGCTCACGAACAACACCGCGAACGATCAGCAGCCGTCATGGTCGCCGGACGGATCGCGCATCGCGTTTGCCAGCAATCGCGATGGGAATTTCGAGATCTATGTCATGAACGCGGACGGGACCAATCAAGTGCGCCTCACGACCGAGCCGTCATCCATCGAAAACGGCCCGCGGTGGTCACCCGACGGATCGCGCATCGCGTTTCAGTCCGACCGCGACGGCAACTTCGAGATCTACATGATGAACGCGAATGGCACGTCACCCGTGCGGCTCACGAACAGCCCCGGCGACGATCTTTTCGCGTCGTGGGCGCCATCGGGACAACGGTTCGCGTTCCATTCCAACCGCGACGGCAACTTCGAGCTCTATGCGATGAACGTCGACGGTACGGGGCTCACTCGGCTCACGAATGTCCCCGGGAAAAACAGCTACTATCCCTCGTGGTCGAGTGACGGCAAGCGCATCGCATTTCACTCTGACCGCGACGCCAACTTCGAGATCTACACGATGGCTGCCGACGGATCGGACATCGTACGAGTGACGAATAGCCCAGACGCGTTCGACGTGTTCGCCGCGTGGCGGCCTTGACCGTCCTTCAATAGGTTGACGTGTCGCGCGCGGTCTCATCGGCCGCACGCTGCCACGTCGCCATGTCACCCTCCGCTTTCACTTCGCCGACCGAGCGCTCCGCTCCACCGCGCCGCATTCTCCTCGCCGACGCCGACGCGTTCTTTGCGGCGGTGGCGAGGCTCGTCGACCCCGAGGGCGCTGGTCGTGCGCGCCTGCTCATCGTCGGTGGCGCACCGGGAAGTCGCGGCGTGGTGTGTTCCGCGTCCTACGAGGCCCGGCAGTTCGGGGTGCGATCGGCGATGCCGATCGCACGCGCGCTCAAGCTCTGCCCCAATGCGATGTGCGTGCCCGTACCGCGTGCGGCCTGCTCGAAGAAGAGCCGCGAGATCGCCGCGGTGCTCGAGCGGTTCGCGCCCGTCGTCGAATGCGCGAGCATCGACGAGTGGTACCTGGACCTCACCGGGACCGAGCGACTGTACGCCGATCGCACGGCTGAAGACGTCGCGCTGGCGATCCGCGCCGCCGTGCTGGCGGAAACCGGTCTGACTGTATCGTTAGGCGGTGGAACGTCGCGGCTCGTCGCCAAGCTCGCGGTCGAGCTCGCGAAGTCGAAACCCGATCGGCCGACCACGGGCGTATTCGTCGTCCCCGATGGCGGCGAGGGTCGGTTCCTCCAGCGCTTCGATCTGGCCGACATCCCTGGCATCGGTCCGAAGTTCCGCGAGCGGCTCGATCGTACCGGGCTCCGGACAGTTGAAGACGTGCTGCCGCACGACGCCGCGACCCTGACGCGGATGGTCGGAGAGCGCGAAGCCGCGTGGCTGTGGGCCCGGGTGCGCGGCATCGACGACACGCCGGTATCCACGCGGGACATCCCGAAGCGCATGAGTCGCGAGGAGACGTTCGCGCGCGACGTCGAAAGTGACGACGACCTGCATCGCGAGCTACTGCGACTCGTGACTCGCCTCGCCGCGGATCTGCGGGAACACGATCTGGCGGCGCGCACCGTAACCGTCCGCTTGCGCGACGGCGACTTCAAGACTCGTCAGGCAAGCCGGACGCTGCCGCAGCCCGTGATTTCCGACCGCATCATCCTCGCGACGTCGCGCGCGCTGCTCGCTCGGTTGCGCCACGAGCGTCGGGTCCGGGCTCGGTTGCTCGGCGTCGCGCTCTCGTCGCTGGGTGTGCCGGATCGAGCCGCTCAGCTCTCGCTCTTCGAGACCCCGTCGTCGGTGCTCGAGACGTCCCGGGATCGGGCGCTCGCCGGCGCCGTCGACCGACTGCGCGCGAAGTTCGGCGACAAGGCCATCGTTCCCGGCCGCCTCACGAGGCGGCCGTCCTGACGCACCGCGCGGCTAGACCGCCGCGAGCTCGTCGGTGCCGATGGTGACGTTCTCTCCGGTAGAGTCGAACGCGTGCCTAACGAGCCCCGCGGCGAGCTCGGCTCCGGTCAACGAGCGAACGCTTCCCGCGAATCGACGCGCGCCCACGACACGGGCGAGCCCCGCGATCACGTTCGCGACGCCGGCGCCCGCCCGCTCGAGCAGTCGAGAGTCATCGCGCCCGGGCCCCGTGATGAACGACGGTCGCGCAATCGTGTAGGGCAACCCACTCGCGCGCAGCAGCGACTCGGCGCGCCAGCGTGCAACCAGATACGAGTTCGTGCTGTGCTCGCGAACGCCGATGGACGACAGGTACACGAAGCGGGGCCTGCTTCCGGACGCGACCGCCGCCCGGATCAGGAGCGCAGTCAGACCGTAGTCGATCGATTCGTAGCTCTCGGCCATCCCGCGGGATGCCGAGGCGCGGCGCCGAGCGCGCGTCGTCCCGAGCAGCGAGAACACGTGCGTGGGCTGTAGCGCCAACAGTGTGTTCGTCATCGCCGCGTCACTCCATGGCGTCGTGTCGACGGCGGCGCCCCCGGCCTCAAACCGCGCACGCCACTCGTCCACACGCGACGAGTCCGGCCGAACGTGCGCCACCGTTCGAACCCCGCGACCCACGAGCTCCCGCACGACCTCGCGCCCGGTGTACCCCGTTGCTCCCGCGACGAAGGCGATCTGCATCAGTGGCTTGCGCGCGGTAGCCCGCCCGTGATCGCGAGCTGGACCCGCTCGATCAGCCGGGCGTTATCGCTCACGAGCACCGCCACGAGATTGTTCGACGTGATGAACGTCGGGGGCAGCGGCCACGAGGCCGCGCTGCCGCGGCGGGATACAGTCGTCGTGTCGATGCCAGCGACGGCCTGTTCACGTTCCTTCGCAGACTTGAAGATGTAGACGTGAAGCTGTGCCGCACCCAGCGCGTAGCTCGTGCCGGCGACGGGGAACACTCCCGTGGACGCCGGGCCCTTGTTGATCAAAACGAACCCGGCATCCGTGAGGCGCTTTTCGATGCTGCATGCCTGCCACTCACCCTCCGACACGCAGGCCGGCGTGGCGGCGCCTGACGCGGGCGCGGCGCCCGGCGCCCGGGTGGAATCCCCACGCGGGGATGCGGCGGCAGGCGATGCGCTCGCGGCGGGCGATGCGCTCGCGATAGGCGCCGCGCTCGAGACGCTGGAATCTGCTCGAGCCGGTGACTCGCGCTGACACGCCAGGAGAGTCGCCACTACTCCACTGCACACGCCCAACGACGCGACGAAGTGTCGGAGGGCCGAGCGCCGGTCGGCACTCACTCGAACGCCGACCCGAACCCCGCGGTGGCATCGAGCTCGAACCGCGGAATCTGTGCGTCGAACGACGAGTCGTCGTTCCGCACGAAGTGATAGTCGCCTTCCATGTGGCCGCTCGGCGACTTGAGGATGATGAAGCTCTGGTACTCGTGAACCTTGCCGGGCGCGATGATGGGCTGCTCGCCGATTACGCCTTCGCCCTCCACCTGGCTGTCCTCACCGATGGAATCGTGGATCCGCCATCGTCTGCTGAGCAGCTGGGCTGGAAGCTTCCCGACGTTCTCGATCCGAACGTAGTACGCGAACACATAGTGCCGCGCGTGTGGGCGCGACTGCTCGGGCAGATACGTTGGTCGCACGGTCACGCGAATGCCGTGCGTTTCTCGATAGAAGAAGGGGCGTCGTGACATCGTGCACGAAAATTAGGCAATCACACGCCGCCGTACCACTCGTAGCCGCGATCGCTCCAGTAACCACCCGAGCGCGCGGGGAGGAACACGATGCGGGTGAGGTATTTCGTGTTCTTGTATCCGAGTTTGACAGGCGAGTGGACGCGGGCTGGCGCGCCGTGACCCGGGCCGAGCAGCGCGCGGTCCATACCGTACGCGATGAGTGTCTGCGGGTGCAGTGCGCTGTCGATGTCCCACGACTCGTGATAGTCCGAGTCGAACGACTGAAAATCTACGTACTGCGCGTCGGCGGTCACGCCGGCCGCGCGCGCAAGCTCACTCATTCGCACGCCGGTCCACTCCGCCCGGGCGGTCCAGCCTTCCACGCAGAAGTGATCGACCTTCTGCGTCGTGCTCCGCATCTTCATCAGGTCGTCGAGGGTAAGCGACAGCGGACTGCGAACGGCGCCGCTGACCTCGAGTCGCCACACGCCGCGTTGCGCTTCATCCCACACCGGCATGCTGTTCGAAATGAAGTAGCGTGGGAATGAACGCCCGCTCAGCCGCGCATTCGCGCGAACGCTGTTGCGTGAGCCCGACGTGAAGAGCCAGCGCTCGAGCCCTTCGTTCTTTCGCTCCGCGAGCTTGAGCAGCGACGTTGCTCGCTTTGGCCCGAACGAGTCGCACGCGGCAAGCACGGTCGCCGCAATCGAGCTCGCGCTGAACGTGACAAACCGGCGCCGGTTCATCGGTCGAATCCTCCGCCGGGACTCGGGACGCTGGCTGACGAACGCCGCCAGAAGAACGGCCGAGCGTTGCGTGCCTCCGGTGACTTCGCCTCGTTGTACCCGCCGGTAATCATGGATCGAATCGAGTAGGGGTCGACGGCGAACACCATGATCACGTGCACCACGGTGAGGAGCACGAGGCAGATCATGACGACGAAATGCCAGTAGCGGGCCCACACGTAGCCGCCTAACAAGTTCGTCAGTGGCGCCAGCTGGACGGGTTTCCAGATCGCCACGCCGGTCACGACAGCGAGTGCGCCGAAGATTGGCATCGCGAAGTAGGCGGACTTCTGCAGGGCGTTGTGCTTGCCCTGGTGCGGGTGGTCGCGGCGCGCGAACAGATAGAACTTGATCATCTCCCAACTGTCGCGAATGTCGCCGCGACGGGGCACCAGATCGCGCCACTCGCCGTGAAGGTAGATGAACGTCACGTACACGAGCCCATTCACGAACAGCAGCCACATGGCAGCGAAATGATAGTTGCGCGCGCCCGCGAGCCATCCGCCGAATGTCAGCGCGGCCGGAATGGGCTTGCCCGCAAACGGGTAACAGCAGAACGACTCGCCCTTTCGCGCGAACGCCGGGAATGCATTGAAGATGCGAAGGCCGGACGTGACCATGAGGCCGAGCGCGAAAAAGTTGACCCAGTGCGTCACGCGGACCACCCAGTGGTGCCGGGGCCGTCTTTCGCGCGGGGCCGCGGCGCGTGGCGACGGGTCGCGTGCTTCGGGCGAGAGCCTGTCACCGCCGTCCGCCCCGCCTAACGCCTGCCCGCTTGCTGTGGTCATCCGGTTCGCTCCATTGCGATCGATCTCGATGTTACGCGCTACGAGCACGCCGCCGGCCGCTCCCTTACGGTAGCGGCCGGCGGCACGTACCCGCAATCGGCACCTACCGGCAGAAACACCCCCCGTGTTCATTTCGTTCCGGCGCGCTGATCAGCGCGGCCATCGCACGGCCACGCACGACGCGAGTCGGCCGCGCCCATCACCGACTGATGAGGGAGCAATGGCGGACGAGATCGACTACAAGCTGATCGGCGATGACCTGCAGGGCGTCATCATCACGCTCGATCCCGGCGAGGCAGTGGTCGCCGAAGCGGGTGGTATGATGTACATGCAGGACGGCATTCGAATGGCGACCAGCCTCGACATGACCGGGCAAGGCGGTGGGCTATTCGGCAAGCTCGTGTCCGCGGGCAAGCGTGTCCTCGCGGGCGACTCGTTCTTCGTCACGTGGTTCACGAATGAAGCCAACCGACGCCGCGACGTCGCGTTCGCGTCGCCGTATCCGGGCAAGATCCAGCCGATCGACCTGCGCGAGATCGGCGGGACGCTGATCGCCCAGAAGGACTCGTTTCTGTGCGGCGCACGCGGCGTCGATGTGAGCATCGCGTTTTCGCGACGCCTCGGGGCCGGATTCTTCGGTGGCGAGGGCTTCATCCTGCAGAAGCTCACCGGTGACGGGCTGGTGTTCCTGCACGCGTCAGGAACCCTCGTCACGATGGATCTCGCCGCTGGCGAAGGGTTGAACGTCGATACCGGATGCCTCGTCGCATTTCAGCCTTCGGTTGACTACGACATCCAGACGGTGCCTGGCGTGAAGACCGCATTGTTCGGCGGCGAAGGACTGTTTTTCGTCCGGCTCACAGGCCCGGGGCGCGTCATCTTGCAGACCCTGCCCTTCTCGCGCCTCGCCGACCGCATCATCGCGGCGGCGCCGCGCGCTGGTGGCTCGCGTCGTGAAGAGGGAGGCATGCTCGGAATGATCGGCGGGATGCTCGACGGAGACAATTCCTAGCCAGCGACGACACCCCAGGCGATGCCCATAGCGACGATCAACCCGGCGACCGGCGAAACCATTCGAACGTTCGATGCGCTGAGCGAAAGCAATGTCGCCGCTCGGCTCGAGCGCGCGGCTCGTGCATTTCAGCAATGGCGCGTGACGCCCGTCAGCGAACGCGCTGCCGTCGTAGCCCGAGCCGGTGAGATCCTCGAGAAGGACAAGGATCGGTACGGGCGGCTGATGACGCTGGAGATGGGTAAGCCGCTCAAGGCAGCCATTGAGGAAGCAGCGAAGTGCGCACTCGCGTGCCGGTATTACGCCGAGCACGCGAGCGCCTTCGTCGCACCGCTGCACGTTGACGGAGATGAGGTGCAGTACCAACCGCTCGGCGCGGTGCTCGCAATCATGCCGTGGAATTTCCCGTTCTGGCAGGTCATTCGCTTCGCCGCGCCCGCGTTATGTGCCGGCAACGTCGGGATTCTCAAGCACGCCTCGAACGTTCCCCAGTGTGCGCTTGCACTCGAGGAACTCTTCACGAGCGCCGGTGCGCCCCCGGGCGTCTTTCAGACGCTGCTCATCGGGTCGGATCGGGTCGACGCAATCATCGCCGACGAGCGCGTCGCCGCGGTGACGCTCACTGGCAGCGAGCCCGCGGGGCGACACGTCGCCGGCACTGCCGGAAAGAATCTGAAGAAGACCGTGCTCGAGCTGGGCGGGAGCGACCCGTTCGTCGTGATGCCGTCCGCGGACATCGCGAAGGCCGCGGACGTCGCGGTGAAGGCGCGCACGATCAACAACGGACAGTCGTGCATCGCGGCCAAACGGTTCATCGTCCACGAAGGTGTGGCCGACGAGTTCACAGACCGCTTCGTCGAGCGCATGCGATCGCTTCGTGTCGGCGACCCGATGCAGGCCGACACCGACATCGGTCCGCTCGCCACGCGCCAGATCGTCGACGACCTGGAGAAGCAGGTGGCCGAGAGCGTTCGTCGTGGCGCGCGAGTTTTGACCGGCGGCAAGCGGGTGTCGGGCGCGGGCAACTACTTCGAGCCGACTGTACTGACCGACATTCCCACAGAGTCTCCAGCGTATCGGGATGAGATGTTCGGCCCGGTCGCCGCGCTGTTCCGCGCGCGCGATCTCGATGACGCGATCCGCATTGCGAACGACACGAGCTTCGGGCTCGCGGCAGCGGCGTGGACTCGTGACCAGGGGGAGGCGGATCGGTTCATCCGCGATCTCGAGGCGGGGACCGTATTCATCAACGGCATGGTGGCCTCGGACCCGCGCTTCCCGTTCGGCGGCGTGAAGCACTCCGGCTACGGTCGTGAGCTGGGCCCGTGGGGATTGCACGAGTTCGTGAACATCAAAACCGTTAGGCGTCAGGCAGCGCCGAGCGCGAACACGGAATAACTGGGAACTGGGAACCGGGAACCGGCGACTCGAGGCCCTCTACCGGGACGCCGGCCATTCCGCGCCTGCCGGCGCCTCCGCTCGGAATGACACGCGCCTTTGCGCCTTTATCCCTCGTCCGTCGTCCGTCGCCCGTCCCCGGCAGTCGCCAGTCGCCAGTCGCCAGTGCCTAACGCCCCAGCACCCGCTTCCACCACCGCGGGCGTGCCACCGGCACACCATCGTGCGATTCGCCCAGTTGAGTCGCCTGGGCGGCGCTGGCTTCGACGGCGCGCACGAGACGCCGCCACGCCGCTTGCATGGTCGCTGCATCCGGGAACCGTTGCTCCGTATCGCTCGCCAGACCACAGCGAAGCCATTCGGCGAGCTCCGGCTCGAAATCGCTGAGGTCGAGCTGGCCGGCGAGCTGCTGCGCCAGAATCGCTGGCCCCGTCCGGCCCGGGAACGGCGGACGGCCCCGCATCACGTACACGACGATCGCGGCGACAGCGAAACAGTCGACGGCGGGGCCCTGCAGCTCGCCTAACAACTGCTCCGGCGCGGCGAACGCCGGCGTGCCGCTCGCGCCGCCAGCGTCCTCACCAGCGACCTTCGCGATCCCGAAGTCGGTGATGCGCCACCGGCGATACCGATCGATCAGGATGTTCTCGGGCTTGAGGTCGCGATGGATGATGGAGTTCGCGTGTGCCGCGACCAGCGCGTCGAGCACGGCATCCACCTGCGGCGCGATCTCGGCGAACGGCCGAGGACCGCTGCGCGTGATCAGGTCCGCCACCGAGCCACCCTCGGCCAGCTCCATCGTGTACCATGACACATCGCCGCGGCTGTCCCAGTCGTAGATGGGCACGATGGCCGGGTGTGCGAGCTGCGCCGCGAGGCGCGCCTCGCGACGGAACCGGGCAACGGCCGATTCGTCGCTCGCCACGTTAGGGTGAAGCATCTTGAGCGCGACTTCGCGCTCGAGGGACAGATCGCGCACGCGCCACACCGTGCCGAACGTTCCCTTACCTAACAGGGCCAGCACGTCGTAGTCGTCGCCCACCGCCCATCGCAGCCGAGACTCCTCCGACTGCCATTCCTGTTTGCCGACCGCGATCTCGCCGGTGACGATCACACTGCGAGACGACGATGACCGGTCCAGTGTGCGAATCAGAGACAGGATCGATCGATGGCGCTCACCCGGATTCTCGGAGAGCGCGCGATCGAGCGCCGACGCGACGGACTGCGGCACGTCGGGTCGCACCAGCCGAACCGGTGGCGGATCGCTGGACGGCGGAACCTCGCCCGTGAGCGCGGCGAAACAGGCCGCCGCCAGCTGCCACTGGTCGCTCGCAGGAGTTGGCGTCCAACTGCCAGCGACTGCCCATTCGGGCGCCGTCGGCGTCCAGCGACGATCGGGCGCAACCCCAGTCGGCAGATCGGCGCGCGGAATCGCCCACTGCCAGCCGAGCAGCCAGATGCGCCCCGTCGGCGCGACCCACATATGCTCGGGGGATACCGCGCCGTGCGCGACGCCGGCGTCGTGCAGGTACGCCACCGTGGAGCCCACGGCACGGAGCAATCGCAGCATGTACGGCACGTCCTCGGGCCCCGTGCGCCTAACGTGAGCACCGACGGTTTCACCCTCGATCCATCGACGCAAGTAGCCCGGTCCGCGCCGAATGTCCTTGTACCGCGTCCAGTAATGGTACGTCGTCGGGATCGATGGGTGATTGCGGTGCCCCAGGTACCGCGCTTCGGCCGCGAGCCAGGGGTAATGCGCGGGGTCCGGTGCCGTCACGAGCGAGAGCGAGCGCCCGAGCGCGTCGATGATCTCCTGATAGTGACGATATTCGGCAACGACCCCCTCCCCTCCCCACCGCCAGTCCGGCGGCAACTGCCAGTCGGCGAGGTGGCTCGGTAGCTCGGAGGTGAGGCGATTGGGTCGCGGGTGATCGGCGCTCACCCGCAACGCTCGCACGCCATCCACTGGGGTCAGGGCCATTACCGAAGAATGCTATGCCTGTGGCGCTGCTGCCAGCGCGATGACGACGCGCGTCCCTGCGCCACGACTGCTCGACACCGTGATCTCTCCACCCCACGCGTCGACCAGGCTCCGGCTGATCGCGAGCCCGAGTCCACTTCCGCTCGTGCGCGTTGAGAAATGCGGCTCGAAGATCTTCGGCAGCACGTTGTCCGGAATCCCGACGCCGTCGTCACCGACGACGATCTCGACGCGACCATCGGTGCGCACGACGTCGACGTCGACGTGTCGCGCATGAGCGAGGCGCGCGTTCTCGAGCACGTTCAACAGCACTTCGCGGAGCTCATCACCGCTCGCGATCGCGACGGCGCGGTCGTCGGCGCCGGCTACGCGCCACGAGACCTCGCCTTCCCCCATGCGCTCCAGGTCTACCACGTCGCGCACGATCTCCGCGATATCGATCGGCGTGCCCGCGGGACGTTCGGTGGGCGCCGTCCCGTACCGACTGAACGCGCGCGCGATCTCGTCGAGTCGATCGATCTCAGACAGAATGCGGCCCACGTTCTGGTCCAGCACACGCTCGTAATCCACGCGGCCATCGCGATGCGCGCGCTTGAGATGCTGAACGCCAAGCCGGATGGGCGTAAGCGGATTCTTGATCTCGTGTGCGACCTGGCGTGCCATCTCGCCCCAGGCGAGCACGCGCTGCGCCCGGGCAAGTTCGGTCACGTCGTCAAGCGTGAGCACCGCACCGGCGCGTCGCCCAAGGCGGGCCAACCGTCCGTGGATCTGTCTGCCGTGGAGCTCGAGATCGAACTCCTCTTCATCGCCGCCGCGCTCGTTTTCCACGAACGCGCGGACGCGCTCCGTGATTTCGGCGTCAGCGACGCCTCCGAGCGGCGTGCCGGGAGGAAGCGGTTTTTCGAGCAGCGCGTCGGCCTGGGGATTCGCGATCGTCACCTCGAGTGTGGGAGCGACCGCGATGACGCCACTCGCAACGTTGCGCAGCACCGCGGCCGTACGTCGTTGCGCCTCTTCGAGTGCGCTTCGACTTGCCGACAGATCAGCGGCCATCTGACGAAACGCCGAGAACACGGGACCGAATTCCAGGAGCGGGTGCTCGACCAGGCCAGGCTCGCGTTCGCCGGCAGCGACCGCGAACGCCGCGCGGCGCAGGGCGTCGATCGGGCGCGCGAGCGTTCGCGCCGTGCTGCCGCTCAACCAGAGCGCGGCGAGCGCGCCGGCTGCCGTCACGAACAACACCAGAATTCCGAGATCGCGGCGTTGTCGGTCGAGCGCGAGCTCGTCGGTGCGCGCCGGCGTGGCCACGACCATTCGCGGCGCACCACCGCCAACCGTTGCGGCGCGATAGCCGACGAGCGTGGGAACGCCACCAACCTCCTGTCGAGCGCTGCTCGCCACCTCGTCACCGAGCGAAACGGTCAGCGCGATGTCGTTCGGCAGGAATCGCCCGAGCGGCGCGATCTGATCGTACAGCGAATCGCTCGTCGCACGAAGCTCGCCGTCAGCGTAGAGGAAGAGCGGCGCCCCGAGACGCTCCTCTTCGTCGTCGAGTCGGTCGAAGCGCTGAGAGGCCGTGAACGCCCGCAGCGTCTCGCGTACGAGCAGGTCGCGAGACTGGCGATCGTCGCTTCGCAATCGCTGATACGACCAGATCGCGAAGACGATCGCAGGCACCACGAAAAACCCGAACAGCGAGAACGTGAGCCTGGCGCGGTAGCTGGCTCCCCATCGACCAACCCGGGCGCTTGCCCACCGTACGAGACCGCCGTCGGCCGCCGCGTTCAGCGTCCAGATGACGGTGATCAGCGCGACATCGAGGAGAACGATCAACGCGCCGCGCTGGATCAGCGCCGCCGGCGAACGCAGCTCGACTTCGATGTGCACTCGCGTCGGCGCGCCGGACGCCGTGATGCTCCAATCACCATGGAGCTCGTCACCGATCCGCTGCCAGCGCCCAAGACGACTGGGACGGTCGTCGGCAGCGTTAGGCGCGAGCGTCAGCGAGTACGGTGGCTCCGCCGTTGCTGGCGGAGCGAGACCAATCAAGGCGCTGAACGGATCATCACGAATCAATCGCGTGCGCGGCGGGACCGTAACGGACGTGAATCGGCCGAAGCCATTCGGGACCGCAAGGATGAGATGGGCCCCCGACGTGCCATGACCGGCGCGTATGACCGCGGTGCCGCTGCGTTGCGCTGCGGCCACCACCGATGCCACCTCAGACGTGTCCTGGCGAAACTCCGATAACACGAGCGATGCGTCAGGCTGCAGTCCGCCCGCTGCGCTCGTGGACCACGTCGTGAGCTCGGCCGAGTAGCCTGCGTCGTCGAGATCGGATCGAACATACCGGTCGAGCAGGTCGGCACGCGTGACGGGTGGAGCGCCCAGCTCCAGTTCCCGCGCCATCCGACTGAGAAAGTCTTGCGCCGTAGAATCGAGTGCGCTCAACCCGGCGACGTCGCGCTCCGCGAGATCGACGCGCTTTTTCGCAACGGTGCCCCAGACGAGCGTCGCAGCGCCGCATCCGGCAACGACCGCCGCCACCAACACGAAGCCGCGCGCGCGTCGCGCCAGTGCGAGCGCACCAATCGCGAGGATCCAGAGCACCGGATACCAGTCCGGCCAACGCCCCGGCTCGGACCACAGAACGGGCGAGATGACCGCTGCCACTCCCGCGAACGTCGGTGCCACCAGCGGGGAGAGCCCGCGGCGGTGACCGAGCAGTGCCTGGCCCGCAGACACACCCGCCAGAAGAATGGCAACGCCGGCCAGGAACAGTGCCACTTCCCACGACAGCCACAGCGCCGAGGTCACCCCCCATGCCGGCGGGCTGATGCCGCGAGCGAGATCCCGCAGCAAAAACGGGCCTAACGCGGCGATCGCGAGCACCGCCACCAATGCCAGCCACCGAGACGGCAACCGTGCGGATGAGCGCAGCACAGCCAACAATCCGAGTAGCACGAGACCGCTCGTGAGCATCAGGGCACCGACGCTCGCCGTGAGCGGCCCACCAAGCGGCGCGAGATAGACAACCGGATCGAACAACCGGGTGACACTCGAGAACGTCGGGTTGAGCGGTACGAGGGCGAGCGAGCCGACCGCGATCGCAACGGCGAGAAGCCGTTGCGCCGACGGGGACGGACGCGCCCACGATCCGATTAGCAGAAACGCAACCGCAACCGCGAGCAGGACAGCGCCTCGGCGCGACGCAGACTCCACCGCCCGCAGCCGCGCCTCGGAAGGCGTGATCGACGACGGCCGCGCGCCGAACAACGTGTCCGTGCGCGAGGCGAACAGCGTGAACCCGTTCGGCGTCGCGTCGGAGGGCTGGTATTCGTAGCCGCGCACGCCGGCTGCCCGCGCGACGTCGGCGTCGAGCGGCCTCGCGAGCCGGTCGGCCGGAGGATCCGCGTGAACGAGTGCTGTTGCCACGGCGCGCAGATCGCCGCGCGTTGCCGTCGCGTACAACGTCAGGTAGAACGGCGTGAACGCCGCGCCGAGACGCGCGGTCATGGTGTCCGCACTCGCGCGGGACGTCCCGGCCCACGCGATCGGCCGATCACCTCGATACAGGACCACGCCGCGTTCGGCAGTGTTCCCTCCGACGATGTTGGACAGTGCGGCGAACGCTTTTTCCGGATCGGTCGGTGCCGTGAGCGCGTCACGGGCGGCCGTGGCGAGGTCGCCTGCCGTGGCGAGCAGGGCGCGCTCGAGTTGTTCCGCCGCGCCGAACTCGATGTCCGCCCGATAGGCGGGCCAGGCGCGGTCGATTCGCGCGATCGAGCGCTGCGCGATCGCCGCAGCGGCCGCGAAGGCGGTCATCGACGCGACGAACCCCAACACCCACCGCCTGCGCCCCCTGAAACGCAGGCCGGCGCCGAGCGTGAGCGCGGTGGCGACGATGGACGCAAGCAGATAAGGTACGGACGGAGTCCGCAGCCATTGCGCCGCCGCTAGAACCGATACGGCACCGGTCGATAGCCAGAGGGCGCGCCACCACACCGAACGCAATGCCGCCTCAGATCGCGTGGGAATGACCGCTCCTTCTCCGTTGCCCGCTGCGAAGCCGCGTCTCCTCAAAGAGATGATCCCGTCGGAGGTCGCTGCCGCCCAGGCCGCAGACCCGCGACTGATCGTACCGGTCGGGACCTGTGAACAGCATGGGCCTCACCTGCCGATGAGCTGCGACACGATCATCGTGGAACGTCTCGCCAACGACCTGTCGGCCGAGTTCTCCGTGATTCGCGCGCCGACGATCGAATACGGCGTCAACTCCACCACGGAACGGGTATTTCCAGGCAACGGGTCGGTCAGAAAAAAGACGTTGCACCGGATGCTCAATGATCTGCTCGACTCGTGGGAATCCTGCGGGTTCGAGGAGTTCATCCTGCTGACCGCACACGGGCACGATCCGCATCAGGAGGCGCTTGCCACGGTGATCACGAAACGGGCGCGCGTCCGCGTGGTCGACATGTTCGCCGTGAATCTCACTGATCTCCTCGAGGGCCAGAGCGAACCGATGCACGGCGACGAGGCTGATACATCGATCATGCTCTACATCGCGCCCCATCTGGTTCGTATGGAGCTCGCCGAGGATTATATGGTGTCTCGCGAGTCGCTGCGACGATACCGCCGCGGCTGGCTTCGAGTTCCAAGAGGGAGCTCCGGCTCGATCGGGCGGCCTTCCCTGGCGTCGGCGGCGAAGGGCCGGGCGATCTACGAGCGGATACGCGCCCGCGTCAGCGACCGGATCTTCCGGGCACCGCCCGCCGACGAATAGGCACCTCACGTAAGACCTTGCCGGACTGAAATTTACTTGTTACGTCCGGCGCCCAGTCCTCGTCACAGAACTGGCGCTGTCGACGGGTGTATATTCTTCTCATGAAACCGCTCACGCTGGTAGGGGTCCTCGCTGGCCTCATTGGTGGTCCGTTGTCGGGCCAGGTCGCTACGTTGGACGAAGGCAGCTTCACGATCAGCGTGAACGGCGAGCGAGTGGGGCGTGAGGATTTCCGCATTCGGAGCACCCCCGGATCAACCGGGCCCGAGGTCGTTGCCACGGCGAACGTCTCATACACGAATCGCCGCGTGCTCCCACAAATGCGCGCCGACTCGGCGGGAGTACCGTCGCGTTACGTGGTCGAGGTGAAGGACGGGCCGGCCAACGAGGAGCGTGTCGACGGGAGCGTTTTCCGCGGTCGCGTGAGCGCGCGGGTCAAGAACAGCCGCGGCGAGTCCGCCAACGAGTTCGTCGTATCCCAGGGTGCACTGCTCATCGACGACGACGTCTTTCACCAGTATTATTTCATTACGCGTCGCCAGAGTCCGGTGGGTCCCGTTTCGGTGATAGTGCCGCGCCGAAACACCCAGGTTACGATGCGCGTCGCCGATGCCGGCACGGAAAAGCTCGCGATTGGCGGTACCACGCTCGACGCGCGACGCTACACGATCGCGGACCCGGGCGGGGCCAATCGTGAGGTGTGGGCCGACTCAGCCGGCCGCCTCCTCAAGGTCGCGATTCCGTCGAGAGGCGTCGTGGCACTGCGAGATGATCCTCCGCGCTGACGGGTGATTCGCCGTAGGTTTGGCGACTCTAACGCCCCGCTTCGCGGGGCGTTTCGTATTTTTAGGCCCCTGAAACCGCAAGTTTATGTCCCCCGTACGCTCAGCCAAGCCTTCAGTCCAGGATCAGTCTCATGCGCTTAGTCGCTTGTGCGCTGCTTGCGCTCGCGCCCGTCGTCTCCGCAGCCGCCCAGTCTCGCGACTCGGCTGCCGTCGCGCCGGTCTTGTCCCTCGAGGACGCGATCAGCATCGCACGTCGAAATAACCCCGTCTTCCTTCAGACTCGCTCGGCGCAGAAGCGCGCCGGCGCGGCTCTCCGATCATCCTACGGCGTGCTGCTTCCGCAAGTCTCCAGCAGCTTCGGCAGTGCCTATCGTGAGGGACGTCCGCAGTTCTTCGGTGGTCAGGCGTTCGGATCCACGTCCGATATCGTGTCCACCGACGCGCAGCTCAACATCGTCGCCACGTACAACGGGCAGAACGTGCTCGCCCCGAAGGCGAACCGCGCGACCCTCGACGCCGCCGAGAGCGACCTCTCGACCGCGGACGCGACGCTCCGCTTGACCGTGACGAGTCAATACCTGAACGTGCTCGCGGCGATGGCCCGCGCTCAATTGAACGACTCTCTGCTGGCCAGCGCCAACGCGCAACTCGAGCTCTCGCGCGCACGAGCCGCAGTGGGCGCCGCCACGACGCTCGATGTCCGACGCGCCGAGGTGCAGGTCGGCCAGGCGCAGGTCGCGGTGCTCCGGGAGCGAAACAACATCGAAACTGAGAAGCTGCGGCTGTTCATGCAGCTGGGTGTAGAGCAGCCAAGCAACGTTCAGTTTATTACCAGGCTTCCTGTTGATGAGCCGAAGCTGAATCTCGACGAGTTGCTCACGACCGCGCGCAAACAGAACCCGGCGCTTTCGGCGGCACGATCGCGGGAATCCGCTGCCAGCACCGGCGTCTCCCAGGCCCGGTCAGCGTTCCTGCCCACGCTGCAATTCCAGACCGGACTCAGCGGATATACAAGTCAGGCAACCGATATCGAGCAAACCATTAATCAGCAACGAAACTCTGCCGCGTCCGGCCTGGCGGGCTGCCTCAGCACCGACTCGGTCCGCACCGCGGTCGGGTTGCCGAGCATCTCAGGCGCGTGCAGCTCAGCCTACACGTTCACGGATGCGAACGCGCAGGCGATTCGAAAGGAGAACCAGCGGTACCCGTTCGGCTTTACTCGCGACCCGATCACGTTCTCCGCGTCGCTGTCACTCCCGATTTTCAATGGGCTCCAGCGCGAGCAGCGAATGCAGGAGGCCGAGGCTAACAGAAACGACGCTCGCTACAACGTTCGAGCGACGGAGCTGCGGCTCAAGGCGGACATCACGAGCGGGTACAACAACCTGTTGACGGCCTACCAGGCTGTGCAGATCCAGACGCGAAACTCCGAGGCAGCGCGTGAGGCGTTGGCGTTGGCGCAGGAGCGGTTCCGCGTTGGAGCGAACACGTTCGTGGACTTGGTGCAGTCCCGCGCGGATTACGAGCGCGCGGAGAGTGACCGTATCACGGCGATTTACGAATTCCACCGGGCATACGCCACGCTCGAAAGCGCGGTCGGCCACCCCTTGCGTTAGGCATAGAGGACGAGATGAGCAAAAAGGTGAAGTGGTCGATTGGCGGCGCCGTGATCATCGGGATCGTGGCGTTCATGGCCATCACCGCGGCCAAGCGCGGCAACAAGGGCACCGAAGTCCGCATCGAAGCCGTGCAGAAGCGTGACCTCGTCGCCTCGGTCACCGCCAGCGGCCAGGTGCAACCGCAGACGAAGGTCGATGTGGCCGCGGATATTAGCGGCCGCATTGTTCGCCTCGCGGTGAAGGAAGGCCAGCTGGTCCAGAAGGGTCAGTTCCTGCTCGAGATCGACCCGGCCCTGTATGTCGCCGCGGTTCAGCGCGCCGAGGCAGCGTTGAGCGCATCGAAGGCGCAGGAGGCGCAGGCCAAGGCCAACCTGATCCAGGCACAGCGCAACTATCAGCGTTCGGCAGAGATCAAAAAGGCGAACGCGCAGCTCGTCTCGGATGAACAGCTCGAACAGTTGAAGACCGCTGCCGAGGTGCAGCAGGCGCTGCAGGAAGCGGCGCTGCATCAAACGGAGCAGTCCGCGGCTCAGCTCAAGGATGCCCAGAGCAGCCTTGCGAAGACGACAATTCTCGCGCCGATGAGCGGCCGAATCACGCGTCTGGCAGTCGAGCAAGGTGAGACCGCCGTTCCAGGCACGTTCAACAAGGACGCGGCCACACTCCTCACGATCGCGGACATGAGTGTGCTCGAGACCAAGGTGAAGGTCGACGAGACCGACGTGGCGCGCATCGAGTTGGGCGACTCGGCGATCGTGCAGATCGACGCGTTCCCGGACACGACGTTCCTCGGTCGCGTGACGAAGATCTCGAACAGTTCCGTCAAGGCGGCAGCGTCTGCGTCCCAGGGTTCAGCCGACCAGGCCGTGGATTACGAAGTCACGATTCAGTTGGTCAACCCGCCGAAGGACACGCGCCCGGATTTCTCGGCGACGGCGAAAGTCGTCACCGACGCGCGCAGACAAGCCCTGTCGATCCCGATCATCGCGCTCACGGTGCGTGAGAACGAAAAGCTCGAGAACAACGACACCTCGGCGGTCGCGCTCGGCCGAAGTACGAACACCAAGCAGGTGGGCAAGAAGGACGTCGAGGGCGTGTTCGTGGTCGGGACGGACAACAAAGTGACCTTCCGGCCCGTAAAGGTTGGAATCGCCGGCGAGAAGTATTTCGAGGTGCTCACAGGCCTCAAGGAGGGTGAGCGCATTGTCGGCGGGACCTACCAGGCAATCCGCGAGCTGAAGGATGGTGGGTTGGTTCGCGAACCCAAGAAAGACGACAAGAAGCCACAGGTATCCAAATCGTGATCCCAAACACCACCGGCGAGCGCGTCGATGACGCGCTCGCGACGACTGGCGAACACTCCCTCAGCACCACGGCCGAGCGCAAAGCCATTGTCGAGGCGCCGGGCGAGGCACCGACGAAGGATTGGGTCATCGTCACACGCGGTCTCAAGCGTGAGTACGACATGGGCGGTGAAATCGTGCGGGCGCTGCGCGGAGTCGACCTCGTCATCCGTCGCAACGAGTACGTCGCGATCATGGGTCCCTCCGGCTCCGGCAAGTCCACGCTGATGAACCTCATTGGCTGCCTCGACACGCCGAACGAGGGCGAGTACTGGCTGAACGGTACGCTCGTGTCGCAGATGAGCGATGACGCGCTCGCGCGTGTGCGGAACAAGGAGATCGGGTTCGTCTTTCAGACGTTCAACCTGCTCCCTCGCGCCACCGCGCTGCATAACGTGGAGCTGCCGCTGGTCTACGCCGGCGTCTCGGCCGATGAACGCAAGCGCCGGGCAAGGGAAGCGCTGGATCGCGTGCAGCTCTCCGATCGTATGGACCATCGGCCTAACGAGCTCTCCGGCGGCCAGCGCCAGCGCGTCGCGATCGCCCGGGCGCTCGTGAACAACCCGTCCATCCTGCTCGCCGACGAGCCGACCGGAAACCTCGACTCGCAGACGTCCGAGGAGATCATGAAGGTCTTCGCGGGCCTCGCGTCGCAGGGTCAAACGGTGATCATGGTGACGCACGAGCCCGACATCGCCGCGCACGCGCGTCGCGTGGTCGTCCTGCGCGACGGCCTCATCGCCAGCGATGACCGCCGAGCTGCCTTCGCGGCGCGCATGGGGCTCTGAGTGCCGTTTTTCGAAGCCATTCGCCTCGCGCTGTCACAGATCAGGGTGCAGAAGCTCAAGAGCTTCTTCACCCTGCTTGGCGTCGTGATCGGGGTGATGTTCCTGATCGCGGTCGTGTCGATCGTGGAAGGCATGAGCCGGTACGTCGAGGAAGACTTCGCGGCGAAGATCATCGGCAAGAACACGTTCTCGTTTCGTCGTCGGCCTGACATCAACGTCGGGAATGTGAGCGACGAGACGTGGCGGGAATATTCTCGGCGGCCGCGGATCTACGAGGCCGATGTCGCGATCGCACGCGGCGCGTTGCCGCCGGGAACCGTCTCGGCGGTCGAGAACACGACGTTCGCGTACGCGAACTCGCAGTATGGCCGGCCGCGCCAGGTACAGGTCATCGCGACGGAGCCGGATTACTTCCGGATCAAGTCGTACAACCTCACGAACGGTCGTCTCTTTTCCCCGCAGGAAGCGCAGCTCGGAACGCCCGTGGTAGTCATCGGGACGGAAGTGGCGAGCCATTTCTTCCGTGGACTGGACCCGATCGGCCGCGAGCTTCGCATTGGAGGCAACACCTTTACGGTCATCGGTCTGCTCGAGAAGCAGGGCAACGTGTTTGGCTTCTCGCTCGACCGCATGGTGATCGGGCCGTACAAGTCCACGCTGTCGCGCGTCACCAACCCGCGGGGCGACATCGACGCGCTCGTCGTGCAGGCGCCGACCCGCGAGATGATCGGCGACGCCATGGAAAGTGTGCGCGAGGTCATGCGAGGGTTCCGCCGACTTCCGCCGGCACGCCCCGACAACTTCGCGCTCGAGACGTCCGACGCGGCGCTGTCGTTCTTCGATGAGCTCAAGGGCAAGCTGATTCTGTTCGGCACCGCGCTACCAGCCATCGGGCTGGTGGTCGGCGCCATGGTGATCATGAACATCATGCTCGTCGCGGTCGCCGAGCGCACGCGCGAGATCGGGATTCGAAAGGCGTTAGGCGCGAAGCGACGGGACATCCTGTCGCAGTTCCTCGTCGAGTCGGCCACGCTCAGCGTGTGCGGGGCTGCCATCGGCATCGGACTCGGGATCGCGCTCGCCAAGGTGGTGGCAGCCGTGTCCCCGCTGCCGGCGAGCGTCGCACCATGGTCGATCGCGCTTGCCCTGCTGGTTGGGGCAGGCGTGGGGATCGTCGCCGGGATGTACCCGGCGAGCCGGGCCGCGAGGCTCGACCCGATCACCGCCCTTCGCCAGGAGTAGCGCGATGCGGCTGCTGGATCGACTGACGATCATCAAGGAAGGAGTCGGGATTGCACTGGACGCCATCCGGTCCAACAAAGTCCGGGCGAGCCTCACGATCATGGGCGTGGCGGTCGGCGTCTTCGTGGTGACCGCGATGGCGGCTGCCGTGCACGGCATTCGCGCCAGCTTCCAGAGCGATGTCGACGCGTTCGGCGCGACGTCCTTTCAGGTGCGCCGGCGCGGGATCGAGCTCGGTGGCTGCGATGGGACGGACGAAAATTGCCCCGAGCGTCGCAACCCGGCACTCACCCTCGGCGAGGCCGCGGCCATTCGGCGACTTCCGGACGTCCAGGCCGTTACGGTGATCTGGGGCGACTCGAAGCCGTTCCGCTACCATGATCGGTATTTGCGGGACGTCGGGTACGATGCGCTGAGCTCCGAGTGGCTCGAGACGGATGCCGGCGACATCTCGCCAGGGCGCAACTTCTCAGCGCTCGAGGAGCAGGCCGCCGCTCGCGTCGTGATCATCAACGATTCGCTGCAGTCGCAGCTCTTCGCGGACAGCGACCCGATCGGCAAGGAGATCCAGATCTCCTCGGAGCCGTTCACCGTCATTGGCGTGTATCACGCCACGGCGGGGTTCCTCAAAACCATGGACGGTAGAGGGCCTGACAAGCCTCGGGCTATCATTCCGTTCCTAACGGCGCGGCGCCACCTCGGGCTCTGGGAGCGCGGCGTGGTGATGATGGTGAAGCCGAGGGCCGAGGCACCGCAGGCTCAAGTCATGGATGACGTGACGGCAACCTTGCGCGGAATGCGCGGACTGCGGCCAGGTCAGCCTAACAACTTCGCGCTCGTGACGTCCGAGCGTATGATGGAAACGTTCGACAAGATTTTCGGCGCGATCTTCATGGTCGGCCTTGCACTGTCGGCCGTGGGTCTGCTCGTGGGTGGCGTCGGTGTGGTCGCCATCATGATGATCTCCGTGACGGAACGCACGCGCGAGATCGGTGTGCGCAAGGCACTGGGCGCCACCAAGGGAACGATCCTGTGGCAGTTCCTCGTCGAGGCGGCAACGCTCACGTCGATCGGCGCGGTGATCGGCCTCGTTGGTGGTGCGGGCGTGGCGGCACTCATGAAGCAATTTTCGCCGATCCCGGCCGCCGTGCCGACACCGGCCATCCTCGCCGCGCTCGGCGGCAGTGCCGTGACCGGAATTCTGTTTGGCATGATGCCCGCCGCCCGCGCGGCGCGACTCGACCCCGTGGAAGCACTGCGCTACGAGTAGCAGCTCGAGAAACAACGTCAGAGCAGCGACGTAGGGTCCGGATCGACGGCGACGAGCGCGCCGTCCTCACCAACATGAGAGATCCGGACCCATGCCTTTCTTCGAGGCGATTCGCCTCGCACTGACCCAGATTCGCGCGCAGAAGCTCAAGAGCTTCTTCACGCTCCTCGGCGTCACCATCGGCGTGATGTTCCTCATCGCCGTCGTCTCCATTGTCGAAGGCATGAGCCGCTACATGGAGAA
>JAJKIV010000443.1 GCA_021154285.1 Gemmatimonas sp.
CCGAGATGTCGATCGCGCCGGTCTTGTCGTCGCGATACAACACCTTGCGCCACGTCTTGCCGCCATCGGTCGTCTTGAAGACGCCGCGGTCCGCGTTAGGCGCGCCGTGCTGGCCGAACACGGCGACCCACGCGATGTCCGGGTTCGTGGGATGGACGCGGATCTTCGAGATGTTCTGCTTGCCACCGCCGTCGAATCCCAGGTGCGTCCAGGTCTTGCCGGCGTCGGTGGATTTGTACACGCCATCGCCCGCCATGATGTTGCCGCGGATGCACGACTCGCCCATGCCGATGTAGATGACGTCCGGGTTCGACTCGGACACGGCAACCGCGCCGACGGATGCGCTTTTCACCTGGCCGTCGGTGACGTTCGTCCACGTCATACCGCCATCGGTGGTCTTCCAGAGCCCGCCGCCGACGGCGCCGAAGTACGCCTCGCGCGGCCGGCCCTTCACGCCACTCGCGGCGATCGAACGGCCACCGCGTTCGGGACCGATGCTCCGCCACTTGTAGCTCTTGAGAATGGCGGAATCGAGCGGCGCGGCTGGCGCGCCCGGCGCGCGGGTTCGGGTCGAATCAATGGCGCGCGGGACGGCCGTCGTGGCCACCACGAGCGCGGACGCAGCGATCGCAATGCGGGTATGCGACTGAAGCATTCGGGTTCCTCCTCGGGTCGCCGGGATGGTAGCGCGTACAACTGGAGGAGGGTAGGCAGGCACGTTTTCAGTTACCCATGATCTTCAGTACCTCACGTCGAATTGGCCCGAGCTAACCTGTCGTTCCGCAGGCGATGCGCCCTCATGCGAGGCCAGTGTGAACATGAACGTTCCGGCAATGTGGCCCGGCGCAAGCGTCGTCAGTGTTATACTGCCACGCCCGCCCTGGGTCCGACTCGCCAACCACGCTCGCGACCCGATGACGAGACCAGCGTAAACGGGAGTCGTCGATCCGACGGTTTGTGTGCCCGGCCCCTGGTCCACCGGGATCGCGATTACGAGTGTTTGGGCGGCGTTCGAGCCATGAACGATGATCGATGATGGCACGGCGCTGTCGGTCGAAATCGAAACCGCAGTCCACGCCGCGCCGTCGATGATGGCGGACATGGATCCGTGGCTCGGATTAGCCGGACCGGTCGTGTCGCGATCGCAGGCGCACAGCGTGACGAGTGCCGCGATCGCGAGTGTCGAACACAGATTTCGCATGAGACTCCTACGTTGTCAGTCACGCGCCCAACCGCGCGATCACGCCTGTCGTCACATGGGCCGCAAGCCTCGCACACTTTTTCATTTTCTGTTACACGCGCTCGCGGCAGTGTCTGCCGTGTCGGCGCGTGCACAATCGAGCGCCCCCGGTACCGCGACGGCCTCACTGCCCGAGTCGAAAGCCGTGCGCGCGACCGGTCGCATCCATCTCGACGGCAAGCTCGACGAGCCCGCGTGGGCTTCAGCGCCGGTAACGGACGTCTTCACGCAAGTCGACCCCCTCGAGGGCCAGCCCGCCTCACAAAAGACCGAGGTGCGAGTCGTCTACGACGACGACGCGCTCTACGTCGGCGCGCGGCTTCACGACTCCGGCCGCATCACCGCGCGACTCGGGCGACGCGACATGCCACTCGGTGACTCCGACTGGTTCGGCGTGATGATCGACAGCTACCACGATCACCGAACGGCGTTCGGATTCGACGTCAACCCCGTGGGCGTTCGCCGCGACGAGGTGAAGACGATCGACCAGGACGACAACTCGTGGGACCCAGTGTGGGAGGTCGCCACCTCGCGCGACTCCGCGGGCTGGGTCGCCGAGTATCGCATTCCGTTCAGCCAACTGCGATTCGGCTCCGCAGTCGATCACACGTGGGGCATCCTGTTCGAGCGCGTGATCGGCCGCGTCAACGAGTATGACGTCTCGACGTTCGTGCCGAAGAAAGAACGCGGTGGCGTGCCTCGCTACGGACATCTCTCAGGCCTCCACGACGTGCAGCCTGGCAAGCGACTCGAGGTTCTGCCGTATACGGTAAGTCGTGCCGAGTACATCGATCGTGGGGAGAATCCGTACAAGACCGGCTCGGAATACAGCGCAACCGCGGGACTCGATCTGCTCGCGCGCGCGAGCTCGAACCTAACGCTGAACGCGACGATCAACCCCGACTTCGGGCAGGTCGAAGTCGATCCGGCGGTCGTGAACCTCGGCGTGTACGAGACGTTCTTTCAGGAGAAGCGCCCGTTCTTCGTGGAAGGCAGCGAGATTTTTGCCTTCGGTGCTGAGGGAACGAGCGGCGGGCAGCTGTTCTACAGTCGGCGAATTGGCCGAGAGCCAAGCCTGGCCCCACCGACGGCGGCATCCGACGTCCCGCAAGTGACGACGATACTCGGCGCCGCGAAGCTCTCGGGTAAGGCAGCCGGCTGGTCGCTCGGCGCGCTCGAAGCCGTCACGGACAAGGAGACGGCCCGCTACCGCACGCCGGACGGTGTCGATAACGAGATGACCGTCGAACCCTTGTCGAACTACTTCGTCGGCCGCGCGCGACGCGAGATGCACGACGGGCGCACGTTCATCGGCGGGATCGTGAGCGCCGTCAACCGTCGCCTCGACACCGACGCGCTCGCGTCGACGCTTCGGAACTCGGCCTACGCGACCGGCGTGGACTTTCGGCACGAGCTGGGTGACCGAACCTGGGTCGTTCAGGGCGACGCGGAAGGCAGTCGCATTGCGGGGACGCCGAGCGCCATGGTGGAGGTTCAGGAGCAGCCTAACCACTACCTGCAACGCCCGGACGCAGACCATCTCGGCGTGGACTCGAGTGCCACCTCGCTGACGGGATACTCCGTGAACATGTCGGTGGCCAAGCAGCAGGGCGAGCACTGGCGCGGCTCGATCGCCGGAGCGCTCACGAGCCCGCGCTACGAAGTGAACGACATGGGCTTCTCGTATCGCACGGACCGTCAGGACGCGGAGCTCGACGTGCGCTACGTGGAGAACCGGCCGGGCAAGACGTGGCGTCGTTGGGAGCTCACCGCGTCAGGTCGCTCCGAGCACAACTACGCCTTCGATCCCATTCTGACCACGGCAACTCTCGGCGCCGACGCGCAGACCGTGGGCTACTGGACGATCTTCGTGAACGCCCAGCAGTTCTTCACGGCGTACGACGACCGCCTAACGCGTGGTGGTCCGATGGCGATCAGACCCGCGAACCTCGGCGGGAACCTGATGATGGAGTCGGACACGCGGAAGCCGGTCACGTTCGGCCTCGGCCTCGGCGTCACGAAAGGCGACTACGATCAGTGGAGCTGGACCGCGGGCGTCGAGGTGGGCCTGAAAGGGTCCAGCCGCTGGAACCTCACGTTTTCGCCGTCCGTCACGCGACAACGCATCGCTGCGCAGTACGTCGCGACGGCGGACGACTCGACCTACACGCCCACGTTTGGGCACCTCTACATCTTCGCGCCACTCGATCAAACACAGGTCGGGATCGAGACGCGGTTCAACCTGACCTTCACGCCGCGTCTCACGCTGGAGACGTACGTGCAGCCGCTCATCTCGAGCGCGGACTACGGTCAGACCAAGCAGCTCGTGGCACCAAAGACGTTCGATTTCGTGCCGTACACGGGCGCGGCGCCGGATCTCGACTTCAATCTCCGCTCGCTGCGCGGGAACGCCGTGCTGCGCTGGGAGTGGCGCCAGGGGTCCACGCTGTATGTGGCATGGCAGCAGCAGCGCGCCGACCTGGCACCGTACGGCGACTTCTCGTTAGGCCGCGACCGGAGTGCCCTGTTCCGCGCTCGGCCGGACAACATCTTCGTCGTGAAGGTGAACTACTGGTTGAATCCATAGGGTAAATTGGTGCCAGGCACGAATTCTCGAATTCGTGCCTGGCACCAATTTCCGGGGTCAGGTCACCAGTTGAACCGGTAGTTCACCTGAACGAGCAGCTGCTTACGACCGATGAATCCCGGCTCGACGCGTGCCTGCCAGCGCTTGTTCCACTCGTAGGATGCGCCGACGAGCATGTTCCACGGGTCCGTGACGGCTTTGTCGAGGTGATAGTTGACCGTCACGTCGGACAAGTCGGCATTCTGGAGGCGCTGGGCGATCGCGTCGACGACAACCTTCTGCGCGGCGGTGAGCCCCTGATACCACTCGCTGTTCTGATAGTCGCCCAGTCCGGCGCCCCCCCCGCCGCCCGAGACGACTTCGCTCAGGTTGATGCTCCCCTTGGTCGTCGAGTTGAGCGTCTGCTTCATCGCGCCGACCCACAGCGCGAGGCGCTGAGTCCCTTTCAGCTTCTGCGCGCGCCCGAACCGAATGCTGAAGATCCGCGTGCGGACGGGTTCGGACAGCTTCTCGGTCTGCGTCCATGCCCAGTTCACGTCGAACGCGAGCCAGTTGTGCTTGATGCCCATCGTCGCCGTCGTGCCGAGACCGAGGTACGTACCGTTCTGGTCGACCTTCGTGTGGAACGCAACGGGCTCGACGAGGTTGACATCGGTGCTGACCGATGCCAGGCCCCCGAAGCCGTACACGTTGAGGAAGGGGAGCAGCCACAGGTCGGCGCGCAGGTTCGCCGTGAAGATCGGCGCCGTCACGTCGCCGAACTTGATGGCCTGAATCGGCACGACCGGGTTGGCACCAGTGCTGAGCGACAGGTTCGTGATGTCGATGTTCTGGCTCGCCCACACGCCATTCACGCTGAGGCCGACCGGGTACGGCAGATCGAACCCTTTCTCGATCGCCTTGCGCCCCCAGATCGGAAAGCGATTGTGATAATGGGCGAGGAGGCTGTCACGCTCGGCCTGCGAGAGCGCGAGATCGGGATTCTGCGCGACAGCGACGTTTGCGGCGAGCGCGATGAGCGCACCGGCAAGAACGTAATGTCTCACTGTTTCGGCTCCGGCGGTTTTTTGCGACTGACACCTAACGCGATCCGTCCCGATCCACTCAGGACACGATTGTACACCGCGGGTCCGGACCCTTTCATGGTATCGGTCATCCCGTAGTAGTACCGCACGCCGATCGCGAGCGGGATTTTGGCGAATCGATATTCCGTGTCGAGCGCGAGGCCGGCGTCGAACCGTTGCATCGCGCCTTCGATGTCATTCTCGACCGTGACGCTGGTGCCCTCCGGCGTCAGGCCCTCATAGCGATCCTTGGCGGAAGTCAGGATGCCCATCTGCGCGCCGGCGCCAATGCGAAACCCATCGCTGCGTCGCGGCGCGAATTGCACGATCAGCGGAATGTCGACGTAGCCGAGTTGTCGCGTCATCTTCCCCGCGCTCACGATCGGATCGAGTGTCGGATCGTTGAGCGCGATGGGATCGGCGTCCTTTGCACCCTTGCCAGAGAGCGGCAGGATCGCGGAATACAGGTGGAAGTGCTCGCTGAACCGCCACGACGAGTAGAGGCCCAGCAGCGTGCCGCGTGTCAGCGACCCGCCGTTCAACCCATCCACGTTGGACAGGTTCATTCCGATCTCGAACCCGATGTTGAAGTTTTCGGAGGCCAGCGCGCCGCCGAACAGCATGCCGATCAATACCTGGCCCTTCGCGGGCGCGGCGACGAGACCCACGCACAGCGTGACCATCGCGCCC
>JAJKIV010000444.1 GCA_021154285.1 Gemmatimonas sp.
CGGACCGCCCTGCTCGACGACCTGCGCCACGACATTCGCTATACCCGGCGCATGCTGCGATCGAACCCCGGGTTTGCCGCGATCGCCATCCTGATCCTCGCCGTCGGCATCGGCGCGACGACCGCGATCTTCAGCGTGCTCAACGCCACGCTGCTCCGACCGCTGCCGTTTCGCGAGCCCGACCGCCTCATGTCGGTCTTCCTCCGCATGCCTGTGCAATACGGCTCCGGCGAGATCGACATGACGTGGTCGTACCCGAAGTACCAGGCGTTCGTCTCGGCGCAGCGCACGTTCAGTGACGCGGCGATCCACATCGTCGATGCCTTCAACATCGCGACCGACGACGGAGCCGAGCGCGTCCTCGGCGAGTCGGTGAGCGCGAAATACTTCTCGATCCTGGGTCTCACGCCCCAGCGCGGACGGTTCTTCCTCGACAGCGAGGACCGTCCAACCGGCGGTGATCGTTCGATCGTTCTGAGCGACGCCTACTGGCGCGAGCGGTACGGCGCGGCCGAGTCGGCGCTCGGCAGCGTGATCGAGGTGAATGGCGCGCGGTATACGATCGTGGGTGTCGCGCCGCCGGGCTTCGCTGGGATGTCCGGCACGGCACGCCTCTGGCCGCTGTTCACGGCGGTGCGCGGGCTGTCGACGCTCCAGAGCCCCACGACACATCAGTTCGATGTCGTCGCGCGCCTAACGCCACGGACAACCGTCGCGGCCGCGAAGGCCGATATGGTGAACGTCGGCCGAGCGGTGAACGCGACCTATCCGGACGAGGGCGGGGGCACGTGGCGCGCTGCCGGGTACACGCTGCGGGAGCTTCGCGTGGACCCAATGGTGGGGCGGTCGGTGATCCTGCTGGCCATCGCGGTGTCGATGCTCCTGCTCATTGCCTGTGTGAATGTCGCGAACCTGCTGCTGGCGCGGGCGGCTGCTCGTCGACGCGAGCTCGCTGTTCGACTGGCAATCGGCGCGGGTCGTGGACGACTCGTCAGGCAGCTCCTCACCGAGACCGCGGTGCTTTCGGCTGCCGGCGTGATTGCCGGCCTCGTACTGGCGACGTTTGCTGTGCGTGCGCTCGCCGCGATGGCGCCGCTCGCCGCAGCGAATCTCTCGAGCGTCCGCGGCACGTTGACTGCGATCTCCCTCGGCCGGATCGCGCTGGACGGACGCGCGGCTGGTGCAGCGGTGCTCGCGGCGATGTTCACCGGGCTCGTCGCCGGTCTCATCCCGGGACTCGTCGTGGCGCGGTTGCCCGTCGCCGATGCGATGCGCCAGGGCGCCGTCACGTCGCCGGCGTTCTCCGGCCTCCGCCGCCTAACGCTGCGCGGCACGCTGGTGATGGCGGAGATCGCGCTGGCGGTCGTGCTCCTGGTGACGTCGGGTCTCATGGTCCGGACGCTTGGACACCTGTTCGATGCGCAGGTGGGGTATCGGCCGGACGGCGTGTTGACCGCTCGGATCGGGTTGGCGCCCGGCCGGGCCGCCAGTCAGCCGATCGGCGCTTTGTGGGATGCGGTGATCCAGCGCGTGTCGACCCTGCCCGGCGTCACGAGCGTGGCCGTCGGCAGCTGCGCGCCGGTTGGTGATCACTGCGAGGGAACGGACATTCGGGTCGCCGGGCACTCGGAACAGGCACATGTCTCGTTTCACGTCGTCACCCCGGGCTACTTCGCCACGCTCGGTATCCCGGTCATTCGCGGGCGCGAGGCGTCCGCGCAGGACCGGCCCGAGACGCGGCCGGTCATGGTCATCAATGCGACGGCCGCACGGACGATCTGGGGCACCGACGATCCCCTCACGACCCCCGTGCCGCGTGGTGATCGTTCGATCACGGTCGTTGGTGTCGCGGGAGACGTGCGCTATGAGGACATGGAGAGCGAGGCCAAGCCGGCGGTCTTCTTTCCGGTCGCGCAGATGACTCGGAACCGGGCGATGCTGTTCGTGCGCACGGCGGGCGATCCGGCGTCGCTGGCGAACGCCGTCCGCAACGCGGTCAGGGCGGTGGATCGGAATCACACGGTGTCCGATGTACAGACGCTGCGGCATCGCATGTACGAGGCAACCTCACGGGACCGGTTTGCCACGCAGGTATTGGGCGCGTTCGCCGTGACCGCCCTCGTGTTGGCGGCGATCGGCATCTACGGCGTGCTGTCGCTCGCCGTAGCGCAGCGGCGGCGCGAGCTCGGCATCCGCATGGCGTTAGGCGCCGAGCGCGGCGGCGTGCTGGCGATGATCCTCGGTCAGGCGATGAGCATCGCGGCGGTCGGCGGATGTGTCGGTGCCGTGGGCGCCCTGTTCGCCGGACGTGCGTTAGGCGGCATGCTGTACGGGGTCAGCCCGGCCGACCCGCTCACGTACGTCGTGTGTGGGTTGGTGCTGGCCGCCGCGGTGTTCGCGGCGGCCATCGTACCGGCCGCGCGCGCCACACAGGTGCATCCAATGGTCGCGCTGCGGTCCGATTAGCGCACTACGTGTGGTGTCGATGCAGCTCGGCTAAGTACCAGGCGGCTTCGCACCGCGGAACGCCAGCATGGCGGCGTAGCGAAGCAGGTTCGACACCGCGTAGTCCGGATACTTCGCCTGCATCGCCTGGTACAGCGACGGCGCGTCGGCGGACGTCTTGCGCAGCGAATCGAAGTCCGCGAGGTACCGGTCCATGGCGTCGAGCACGTCCGGCGTGTCCGGTGCGCTCACGTCCTTCTTGTGTCCGGCGACGACGACCTTCGGATGGAGCGCCGCGATCCGCTTGATCGAGGCACGCCATGCCGCGCGAGACGTCGTGTCCGAACTGCCGAGCCACGCGTGCACGTGGTTGAAGATCACGTCTCCCGCCAGGACCGTGCTGATCGACGGGATCCACAGCACGCTGTTGACGCCCGAGATGACGTCGCCCGTCAGGTCCGGAATGACCTCGACCTTCTCGCCGTCGACCTTGAGCTCCATCGACGGCAGCGCGACGGGCGTCACGATGCTGTCCGGCAGCATCTGCGGCGCGCGCGACTTCTCGTTATTGAAGTCCCGCGCGGCGGTGCGTTTGTACTCCTCGAGCGCCTTGGCCGTCATATAGACCGGTGTCCCCGGGAACCGTTCCACGATCGCGGCGGCGCCAGCGAAGTGATCGTGATCGGGATGCGAGAGGACGATCGCCGTGAGATGCTTACCCGACGCCGCGATGCGGTCGGCGAGACGCTTGGCGTCTGTGAGATGGTATTGGGCGTCCCACAGCAGGGCTTCCTTGGGACCCGTGACGATCGTCGCGACGACGTCGAAGGCCGTCGAGTCCGCGCCGACCTCCTCGATGCGCAGTGTGGGTGCAGTCGTAGCCGAGGCGGCGGTCGGGCGCTCGAGCAGCGCGAGCGCGATAGTGACCGACAGCGCCGCGAGCGAGGTGATGCGCGTGGCCTGCACGACACGGCGGGTTGTTGACACGAGGCTCCTCCGGTGCGGATGGACGGGCGTGGGTGGTCGGGGGTGAGGCCCCGAGCTCATGACATCGATGCCGCGCTGGACCATGCGTGTCAAAGACATTATTCTCGCCACATCCATGCATGGCATTTATGGCCGGCCGGTGGTCGCCTCGCGCTCTCGGCTCGTCACACACCCGGTCCCACCTCAACCCGCTCGCTCGTGGATCTCGAGACCCGTCAGCTTCGCATGCTCGTCGCCATTGCCGACGAGGGAACCGTCACGCGCGCCGCGGCGACGCTCAACGTCTCGCAGCCGGCGCTGAGCCACGGGCTCCGCGCGCTCGAGAAGAGCGTCGGCGTTTCGCTGTTCGCGCGCCGGCCTCGCGGGCTCGTCCCCACCGAGGCAGGCGAACGGTTGCTCCGAACCGCCCGCTCGGTGTTGCGGGAGATCGAGCGGGCGCGCACCGACATTGCCGGTGGCGCGATCGGGCGCGGGGAGCTGCTTCGACTGAGCACCGAGTGCTACACCGCGTACCACTGGCTCCCGCCTGTGTTTCAGGGGTTTCGCGCGCGCTGCCCCGGCGTCGAGCTCCGCGTTATCCCCTCGGCCATCGGCCATCCGCTGCGCGCGTTGCGCGAGGAGACGCTGGACATCGCGATAGGCGTTAGGCGCGAGGCCTACGCGGGGTTCGTGTACCACGAGCTGTTCGAGGACGAGCTGGTGGTCGTGATGCATCCGGATCATCCACTCGCCGCGCAGCCCTACGCCACCGCCCAGCACTTTGCTGACGAGCACCTGCTCCTCTTCACGGAGGATCCGTTCGACACGACCCTCATGCGCGTCGTCCTCGCGCCGGCGGGTGTCATGCCGCGAGAGATCTCGTACGTCCCCGCGACGGATGCGCTGCTGGAGCTCGTGAGAACCGGACTCGGAATCAGTGTCTTCGCGAAATGGGCGGTCGCGCGGTACCTCCGGGCCGGTGAGCTCGTGGGGATTCCACTGACGAAGACCGGACGGCGGCGCCAGTGGTACGCCACCGTCCGTCGAGCGATCGCCAATCGGTCCGCGATTGGTGCCCTCGTGTCACTGCTTCGCGAGCACGCCCCGGCGTTTCAGACCGCTCCCGCGCCGTCGCGGCGTCGACGAGCGCGGGCCATCATGGCGTCCTGACCGCCGGCGGGCGTCATCGAGTCCACACGGCGAAACTGGACATGCGCATGCGCGGCGCCACCGTGAGCTGGACCTTCTCGTCCGACGCAACCGGGAACATTTCGGTCGTGAAGATGTCGTTCGAGCCGACGGGATCGGCCATGAGCTGAACCTGTCCGTTCACGAGGAGGCCGGCCGGAATGCTCAGCGTCGCCGAGCCGTTTCCGCCAACCTCGCCGATCCGGTAGCGGCTGGTTCCGCTGACGACGAACACGTCGACGTCGAGCCAGTTCTGGTTCGTGACGATGAGCGATATCGGCCGCAGCTCCGGGTTGCTCGAGACGCGACTCGCGCCTGACGCGCACGCCGCGAGTAGGGTTGCCGCGCCGAGCGCGGCAAGGTGATGTCGAATGTTGCGCACGCCTCCTCCGACTCCAAGTGCTCTAGGTGTTGCGAGGCGCGTGCTTCACACGAAAGCATCATTCTCCGCTCGATCCGTTGCCGCGTTATGCGATGCGCCCCGGCCCCCCCCGAGCCACCAAGGCGATGTTCGTGCCGCGGGACGTGCAACTCGTCGGGGTACGGACGGCGACCGGTAGTTCGCGCGGCCCGCGGCGACTTCGTTGCAGTCCCAAGCGTGGCCGTACTGGCGAGGCCGGATAGTCGCCCCTTGGCAGATCAACTTTTCTTGATGTATAATACTCGCCAATGACCGCATCGACCCGCAGTCCCGCCGACCTCGAGCGCCCTGTCTCGCTCTTCCACGCGCTCTCGGACGCCACCCGGCTCTCGATCATGGGAATGCTTCGCGATGGCGAGCGCTGTGTGTGCGAGCTGCAAGAGGAGCTAGACGCCGCGCAGTCGCGCCTGTCGTTCCATCTCCGCGTGCTGAAAGACGCGGGGCTCATCACCGACCGCCGAGACGGGCGCTGGTCGTACTACGCGATCGCGCCGGGCGCGCTGAGCGAGGTCCACGATCTCGTCGTCGCGATGCAGCCCGCGAAACGCGGCCGTGCGCTTCCGCAGGTCGGCTCGTGTTGTGGCTGAGCGTTTTTTTCTTCGACACATCAACATTTCTTGATATCCGAGGTGGACCAATGTCGGAGCTCGACCAGGAAAGTACGCGTAGCCTAACGACCATCGACGGCCTCCGCGCGACGGTGCGCGAGCGCTACGGCATTGTCGCGCAGCGTGTGGCCGAGGGCGCGACGACCCGCGCGTCCTGCTGCGCGCCGGCGGAAGGCTCGAGCGGGTGCTGCGGGTCCACGACCGAGTCGTGGGATCCGATCACCGCCGACCTGTACGACGCCGGACAAACCGCCGGCCTGCCGGCGGAGGCGCTACTCGCGTCGTTAGGCTGCGGGAACCCGACCGCACTGGCCGCGCTCAACGAGGGCGAAACGGTCCTCGACCTCGGATCCGGCGGCGGCATCGACGTCCTCCTGTCCGCAAAACGCGTAGGCCCGACGGGAAAAGTCTACGGTCTCGACATGACCGACGAGATGCTTGCCCTCGCGCTCGACAACAAAGCGAGAGCCGGCGCCACGAACGTCGAGTTCCTCAAGGGGCACATCGAGTCGATCCCGCTTCCGTCGAGCACGGTGGACGTGATCATCTCGAACTGTGTCATCAACCTGTCGGGCGACAAGCGTCGCGTGCTGGCGGAGGCGTTTCGCGTACTGCGACCGGGCGGCCGTTTCGCCGTGAGCGATGTGGTCGTACGCGACGGTTTGCCCGAGGCGGTCAGGGCGAGCATGCCGCTCTGGACTGGCTGCGTTGCCGGCGCGCTCGAGGAGCGCGAGTTTCTCGACCTCCTCACGGAGGTTGGGTTCGAGAATGCCAGCATCGAACCGACGCGTGCCTATACGCGCGATGATGCAGCAGCCCTCCTCGAAGGAACGGGCCTCGACCCGGCCCTGGCCGACGCCGTCGAAGGAAAGGTCATGAGCGGATTCGTTCGCGCGACCAAGCCGGGTGCCCCTGCTAGCGCCAAGCCCGTGCGCCAGCTCGAGACGGCCAGCAAGACGACCACGGCGGCACGGTCCTGTGGCTGCGATAACGACTGCTGTACCTAACGTGGAACGGTGATCATGTCCAATACCTTTCTGGACGGCGGGGTCTCTCTACGCCCCGCGGAGCATGCCGATCTCGCGGCGCTCGAACGATTGCTGACGCTCAGCAACCTTCCAATCGACGGCGTCCGCGATGCCCTCAATGGATTCGTCGTCGCGCAATCCGGTGACGACCTCGTTGGCGTGGCCGGTCTCGAAGTGTGCTGCGACAACGCGCTGCTCCGATCCGTCGCCGTGTTGCCTGGCTGGCGGTCGCACGGGCTCGGGCGCGCACTCGTCACGCGCGTGATCTCCGACGCGGAAGCACGAGGCATCCGCGCACTCTATCTCCTCACGACGACCGCGGAGCGGTATTTCCCGAGCTTCGGGTTCCAGCAGATCGCGCGGGAAGACGTCCCGGCGCACGTCCGGGAGACCGCCGAGTTCCAGAGCGCGTGCCCGGCGTCCGCCACAGTCATGTGCCGCGCGTGCGCCACGAGCGCAGCTCCGGTCGCCGGATAGCGCTGTGCGCTACGCGCTCATCTCCGACATCCACGCGAATCTGCCCGCGCTCGACGCGGTGCTGGCCGACATCGCGCGGCGCGCGAATGTCGACGCCACCTATCATCTGGGAGACCTGGTCGGATACGCACCGTGGCCTAACGAGACGATCGGTCGCCTGCGTGCAGCCGGGATCCCTGGTGTCGCCGGCAACTATGACTCGACCGTCGCGACCGGCTACAAGCATTGCGGCTGCCGGTACGAGGATCCACGACAGGAGGAGCTGTCGCACCTCTCCTTTGCCTGGACGCTCCAGCACACGTCGGACGAGAGCAAGGCGTTTCTCCGCGGGCTCCCTTTCCGGGTCGATTTGCGCCCCCTTGGCGGACACGCCGGCGGCCCGACCGTCACGCTGCTCCACGGGAACCAGGTCCTCAACACCGTCTACGTCCACGAGGACCGGACCGACGATTTCCTGGCAAACATGGGAAGCGCGGTGGGCGCCAGGCCGGGCGATGTGGTGTGCTTCGGCCACACGCACAAGCCGTGGCACCGCGTCGTCGACGGAATCCATTTCGTCAACACGGGGAGCGTGGGACGACCCAAGGATGGCGACTCGCGGGCCGGATACATCGTCCTCGATGTCGGGGAGTCCGGGCGGGTTGGAGTAGAAATCGTGAGGGTCGGCTACGACGTCGAGCAGGCGGCGAAGGCGATCGTTGCGAGCAGTCTCCCCGACGGCTTCGCCGACTATCTCAGAAGCGGCGGGAGGTCGATGGCGGTGACGGCCCGGTCGTGAGCGACTCCAGGAACGCGAGGAGCCCTCGCGTCTCGGTAGTCGTTAGGTGCAGAGGGGTCAGAAGTGGGTCGATGCCCGGGTTCCGTCGACCGGCGCTGTCATAGAACGCCACGACTTCGTCCAGTGACCGCTTGCTGCCGTCGTGCATGTACGGCCCCGTACGTGCGACGTTTCGCAGCGACGGCGTCTTGAAGCGCCCGAGATCGTCCGCGAGTCCCGTCACCGCCGCTCGACCCGAGTCGGCGTACCTGCCGTGTCGCCACGCGATACCGGTGTTGTGAAAGTCGCCGTCGGTGAACAGCGGGCCCACATGACACGCACTGCAGCCCGC
>JAJKIV010000445.1 GCA_021154285.1 Gemmatimonas sp.
CTCGCCCTCCCCGAAGCGCCGACCCTGCCGCAACCAGCGGCGGACGTGCGTGAAGAACGGTCGGTATCGGGGGTCGAACCAGACGTACGTGCAATACGTTAGGCGATGCACGACTGTTCTCCGGCATCATTCCAACGCTGGCCGAACTGTTCCGTCGCGGTGAAACTCCCCGACCTTCTCGACCGGTGGCGTGTCCGTCGCGATGAGTGGCGCCGTTTGGGCGTCCAGTGCGACGGCGCTAAGCTGTGTGACGAGGTCCTGGCGGACTTGCACCAACTCGACGCTGCGGGTGAGGAAGCATTGTCGCTCGTCGAGGCTGCGAAGGAGTGCAGCTACTCCGCGGATCACCTCGGCCGACTCGTTCGAAACGGTGATATCGAAAACGTGGGCCGGAAGAATGCTCCGCGAATTCGCCGGCGAGACCTGCCTCGCAAGCCGGCAGCCTTCCCTCCAACGTCGGAGCGCCGTATCGTCTCGCGCGCGCGGATCGCGGCGTCCGTCCTGACTCCTAACCGAAGGGGGCAGGATGGCTGACGCTACAAGCTGGACCTACGTGGCAGGTGAGAAGGGTCGAACACGCGTTCGTGTGTTCGACCGGGGGACCAAAGGGCTCTACCTCGAGTGGTTCGAGCCCTCCCGCACACCGGGTGACCCGAAGCGGCGAGTGCGGCGCGCGTTAGGCCACACAGATCGCGAACGGGCGAAGGGCGAGGCGGAAGCGCTGGCGCTCGCGTTTAGGCAGCACGAACGAGCGCCGCAGCGGAACCTCACGCTCGGTGAGCTGTTTGACATTTACGCGGAGGAAGTAACCCCGCAGAAGGGCGTCAGTAAGCGGCGCCATGATGCATGCGCGGCCGAGATGTTCAGCCGGTATTTCGGACGCGGGCGTCGCCCGCTGACGCTGGCCCGAAGAGACTGGGATCGATTCATTGCGGACCGGCGCGCAGGGCGTGTGACAACGGAGCACGGCAAAAAGAACAGGTCTGTCGGCGACCGCGTGATCGCCTACGACCTCAAGTTCCTACTCTCGGTCCTCAATTGGGCCACCGTGGCAGGAGACGGCGAGGGCGGAGTCTTGCTAGAGCGGAACCCGTTCAAGGGGTTTCCCCTCCCGTCCGAGGATTCGCCGCGACGAGTGGTGGTGGTGTCGGAGGAATATGAGGCGCTTCGGAAGATCGCGCCGAGTGTGCACCCGGATTTCGAGTGCCTGTTAGTCCTGGCACACGAGACTGGACATCGGCTGTCATCGATCCGACAACTGCGTTGGTCAGACGTTGATTTGGAACGCCGCGCTGTGCGTTGGCAGGCCGTTTCTGACAAGATCGGCTTCGAGCATAGCACTCCCCTTACCGAGACGGCGGTGGCGGTTTTGGCGGCTCAGCAGCGACGCGTGCAGGCCATAGGCGACGCGTTGGTGTTTCCCTCGGACGACAATCCCGCGGAGCCCCGTCCGCGGATCACGTTCGGAAAGTGGTGGAAGCGCGCGGAAGCACTGGCCCAGCTCAAGCCGGCGAAGGGACGCGGGTACCAGTCGCTTCGTCGGCAGTTCGCAACGGAACTCAAGGACGCGCCGCTCAAGGATCTGGCATACCTCGGCGGCTGGAAGGATCCCAAGACGCTGCTCACGTGCTACCAGCAGCCCGACGAAGGTACGCAGCGCCCGGCGCTCGAGTCGCGGCGAAGGCTCAACGCTGGCGGTCTCGAGTGAGCGGTCTCGGAATCAACTGACACCCGGAACTGACACCCAAGGCGAGGAACGGGTCGAAAAAGCAGATCCCACCCGGCACCTAACGCCAAGTGGGATCGACGGATGGGGTGGGATTCGAACCCACGTTACGCTTTTGACGTAAACACGCTTTCCAGGCGTGCGCCTTAAACCACTCGGCCACCCATCCCGGGTCGGAGCACCACGCCCGAACACCGCGACCCTCAGGGCCCGGCGCACACCCACGGCGCTCGGTTGAAACGGGCGAACGGACAGGGAGAGATTCGAACTCTCGATACCGCGTAAACGGTATGCCGGTTTTCGAGACCGGTGCCTTCAACCACTCGGCCACCTGTCCAGCAGAGCCAACAAAGCTAGTCAGGTAAAAAACGACGGTCAACGCGTCGAAATCGGCGACCTCGGCCGCGTACAAAGGTCAGGGCTCGTCAGGAAACTCCCCTTCATACCCCACCGTGGTGCCCTGACGACGCTCCATGATCAGCCGCACTCCACGCCGCTGCATTTCTCCGACGAGGGCCGGCTCGGCACCGTCGAGCGCAAACATGTGCGATCCGAACACCCACAGGCGATTGTGCGCCACTGACGCCATTCGGCTCACCTCGAGCTCGGCCCAACCCGTGTCGGGCTCGATCGGGAGCGCGTATTGGGCGGGCATCAGCGACGGGTTCAGCGTACGAGTCGACGTGCGATACTGCCGACCCGTCGGCGTGCCCACGAGCTCCATGCGACCGTAGTACTGCCGAGTGAGATCGCGCGCTTCCTCGGGTCGCACGCGGCCACGCGATGGGGCGTTGTTGTGAGCCGGCCCACCTGCACGCGCGATCGTCGCCGCCCAGCGCAGACGTCCCTCCTCAGGCGCGCTCCAGTCCGTGGTATAGAACACCCAGAGCGGGAACGAGCGCGCCGCGATGTACACTGGCTCATGCTTGTAGCTCATCGCGTCGACCTGAGCGATGACCTCCTTGCCCACGGCGTAGAACACCGGGTGCGCGATGCGCCTCACGAGTGTCGGCACCGCCGCACACGCGAGTGCGGCGCAGACGACTGCCAGCGTCATGGCGACAGTTCGCGCCGGGAAAAGCTCCACCGCCCATGCGAGCAGGGACGCATACGCGATGAGCGTGAGCGGTACGGCGAACAGGAACAACCGATCCATCACCGCATAGCGCCCCACCGCGCACGCGAGCGTCGCAAGCACGAGCGGGGCCGCCACCATCACCGCAGCGCCCCGGCGCCGTCGCCAGAGGGCCCATACGCCCGCGACCCACGCGATCGCCATCGCCCACTCGCAGCCAGCGGTCTGCCCCGCCAACGTCGGGGACGATAACGCGGCAATCGCGAACATTCGGGCGCGAAGGGCGAAGTCCGGGGCACGCGGGTCGAGGAACGTGCCCTCCCAGAAGCCGCGCATGTACGCGTTGTGCGCCGTCGCGCTGTAGAGCGCGAGGTACAGCACCGCGAAGGTCAGACCCCAAAGGGTCGCGGCCACGAGGGCGTAGCGCCGGGCAGTTGCGTTACGACCGACAGCTGGATCCACCGCCATCGCACAGGCCACTCCGCCTAACGTGAAGATCGCGGGCTGGGATAGCAGTAAACCGGCTACGCCGCCCGCCACGAGTTGTGTCCACCGCCGACGGTCGCCCGGCGCACGGGCGACTCGCGAGGCGAGCCACACGATCAGCACGGTCGCGAGTGGATCGACGCCATACTGCTTTGCTTCGGCGCTGAACGTGATGAGCGACAACGACAGCGCGGCCAGCACGGCCGCGAGCGTCGCCGTCGTCGCGCCTGCGAGGCGGCGCGCGACGAGCCACACGAGTGGAACGAGCGCGAGACCGGCGAGGAATGGCAGCGCGCGCAACGCTATCTCATTCACGCCGCCGAGGTTCACTGCGAGGCGCTCGATCCAGAGGTACGCGACCGGCGCGGACTGGTCGTAGTCGAGTGGACGTGCGAGGTCCACGAACGACCGTGTTGCGATGTTGAGCGAGAGCATCGCTTCGTCAAGCCACAGCGGCCGGTTGCGCGCGAACTCGACGACTCGCAACGCGATCCCGACGACGATCGCGATGGCGGCGATCAGGCTCGGGATATTGCGTCGGTCGTTTGGTGCGGAGGGCGCGTGCATCGTGCATTAAGACGCTCTGCCACGGATAGAGGGAACTGGGAACCGAGCCCCTCTACCGGGAGGACGGCGATTCCTCGACTCGCTGCCGCTCGCTCGGAATGACACCCGCCTTTTGCCGCCTGCCGCCTGCCGCCTGCCGCCCGTCGCCAGTCGCCCGTCGCCAGTCGCCTGTCGCCGGCAGTCGTCGCCTACCGCCTGCTCTTGAAGAACCCGGTCAGCAACTCCCCGCACTCCTCCGCCAACACGCCCGCCGTTACCTCAGGCCGGTGATTCAGCCTCGGATGCCTCACAAGGTCATCGACCGAGCCCGCCATGCCGGCCTTGTCGTCCCACGCCCCAAACACCACGCGGCCCAGTCGCGAGAGGACGACCGCACCCGCGCACATCGCGCACGGCTCGAGCGTCACGACGAGCGTACAGTCATCCAGGCGCCAGCGGCCGAGGAGGCGGGAGGCGTCGCGGATCGCGAGGAGCTCTGCGTGCGCGGTCGGATCCTGATCGCGCACCGTGCGATTGCTGGCGCGCGTGAGAACGGCGCCGTCACGGACAACGACGGCGCCGACCGGCACATCGCCGGCCGCGGCTGCATCGGCCGCGGCGGCGAGTGCCTCACGCATCCACTGGTGTTCGGTCAATCGCTCAACGTGCTGCGACGGCGGGTTCTTCCTGCGGTGCCTCTGTCTTCTGGAACACGATCTCGCCATCGGGACCTTCGGTGGCCACGATGTGGTCGCCCTCGTGGAATCGACCACCGAGGATCGCGAGCGATAGCGGATTCTGAATCAACCGCTGAATCGCCCGCTTGAGCGGTCGCGCACCATAGGTGGGATCGTAGCCCTCCGATGTCAGCGCGTGCTTCGCTTCGGCCGACAGCTCCAGCGTCATCTTCCGCTCGGCGAGCAGCTGACGCAGTCGCGTGAGTTGGAGCTCCACGATGTCCTCGAGCTGTGCCTTGCTGAGCGGCCGGAAGACGATGACGTCATCGACGCGGTTCAGGAACTCGGGACGGAAGTGGTGGCGCAACGCGCCGAGCACCGCCGTCTCGACTTCGGCCCAATCCGCTGTTCCCCGTTCGAGGATGATTTGCCCGCCGACGTTGGACGTCATGATGATGACCGTATTCCGGAAGTCGACCGTCCTGCCCTGCGAATCCGTCAGCCGGCCATCGTCGAGGATCTGGAGAAGAATGTTGAACACGTCGGGATGCGCTTTCTCGATCTCGTCGAACAGGATCACGGAGTACGGCCGCCGCCTAACGGCTTCCGTCAGCTGGCCGCCCTCCTCGAAACCGACGTAGCCCGGCGGCGCGCCGATGAGCCGCGCGACGGCGTGCTTCTCCATGTACTCCGACATGTCGATGCGCACCATGGCGTGCTCGTCGTCGAACAGGAACTCGGCGAGCGCGCGAGCGGTCTCCGTCTTCCCCACACCCGTGGGGCCGAGGAAGATGAACGACCCGATCGGCCGGTTGGGATCCTGAAGGCCGGCGCGCGAGCGCCGGACCGCGTTCGCTACCGCTTCCACGGCCTCGCGCTGGCCGATCACGCGGTGCGCCAGCTCGTCCTCGAGCTTCGTGAGACGCTCGCGCTCGCTCTCCAGCATTCTCGTGATAGGGATGCCGGTCCAGCGCGACACGACCTCCGCAATGTCCTCGGCCGTCACTTCCTCTTTCAGGAACTGAGGACGCCCGGATGCGCTCGCCAACTGCTGCTCCGCGTCACGCATCTGCTGCTCGAGCTGCGGGATCCTGCCGTACGTGATCTCGGCGGCCTTGCCCAGGTCGCCGCGACGCGTGGCCTGCTCCGCCTCGATGCGAGCCTGCTCGATCTCCTGCTTGATTCGGCCGACCGCGCCTAACGTTTCCTTCTCGCGCTGCCACTGTGCCTTCATGCCGGCAGACTTTTCCTTGAGCTCCGCGAGCTCGCGCTCGAGGTTGTCACGCCGTTCGACGGACGCCGGGTCCTTCTCCTTCTGCAGGGCCTGACGCTCGATCTCGAGCTGGACGATCCGCCGTTCCACCTCATCGATCTCCTGCGGCATCGAGTCGATCTCGATGCGCAGGCGCGAGGCAGCTTCGTCGACGAGGTCGATGGCCTTGTCAGGCAGGAACCGGTCACCGATGTAGCGGTTCGACAGCGTGGCTGCCGCGACGATCGCGCCGTCAGTGATGCGCACGCCGTGATGCGCCTCGTAGCGCTCCTTCAGGCCGCGCAGGATGGCGATCGTATTCTCGACGCTGGGCTCACCGACGAACACGGGCTGGAACCGGCGCTCGAGCGCTGCGTCCTTCTCGATGTATTTGCGATATTCGTCGAGCGTGGTCGCGCCGATGCAG
>JAJKIV010000446.1 GCA_021154285.1 Gemmatimonas sp.
CAGAATTCGCCGTCGCACTTCTTCCTGCTCAACACGCTGATCAGCGGCGGACTCCAGCCGGCGGACGTCCAGTACAAGTTCACGCAGGACGCCTTCCAGGCCGCCGCCGCGTTCAACGCGGACAAGTCAGTGTCGTGTGCCGTGAGCTGGGCGCCCGACATCTACAATCTCGCGGACGCGAGCGGCAACAAGATGCTCGTGAACACGCAGACGGCGAACAAGCTCATCGCCGACGTATGGTTCGCCCGCGCCGACTTCGCGAAGGACAACGCGACCATCATCGAAGGAATCGTCCGCGGGATCTTCGAGGCGATGGAGGCCCTGAAGACACAGAATGCGAAAGCGCAGGTCGCGAAGCTCATGGCGGCGGGCTATTCGATCCCCGAGAAGGACGCGCTCTCGATGCTTGGCGACGCCCACTCGACGAACTACGCCGAGAACCGCGAGTTCTTCCTCAACCAGAACAACCCGACCAACTTCGAGCGGACGTGGAACACGGCGTACTTCCTCTATCGGAAGATCGGCAGCGTGTCGGGGAACCCGGTGCCCTTCGACCAGGTGATGGACTTTTCGGTCATCCAGAAGCTCGCCGGTGAGCCGTTCTACGCGAACCAGAAGAACGAGTATCAGGTGCAGTTCGTGCCGACGTCGGCGACGGCGGTGCAGGCCGAGAGCAACGAAATCCTCACGAAGAGCATCGTCATCCAGTTCTACCCGAACTCGGACGACATCGAGAAAACCATCGAGAAGACCGCGGACGGAAAGACGGTGCAGGAGCGCTACGATCCAAACGCGCCGTTCGTGGTCGAGGAGGCGGGCAAGCTTGCAGGACAGTTCGGTGCGGCGCGCATCGTGATCGAGGGTCACACCGACGCGTCGATGAAAAACTCCGGCAGTGTCACAGCCGCCGACGTGCAGGAGCTCTCGCTGCGGCGGGCGAACGCTGTGAAGCAGGCCCTCCTTCGGAAGTTTCCGTCGCTGCAACCCAATCAGTTCACGACCGCGGGTCGCGGGTGGGATCGGCCCGCCGATCCGAACGACCCGACGAACAACGCCAAAAATCGGCGGGTCGAGATCAAGGTGTATCCGCTGGAACAGAAGTAGGTGGATCGGCGGTGAGCGAATCGGTGACGACTCAGGCGACGACGCCGGCCCCTGCCTCCGCGACGGGGCCGGTTGCGCGACCGTCGCTCCTCCGGCGCGTGTTCACGCTGCGTGAGCCCCCGCCGCCCCTCGTCAAACGGACAGTAGGCATCGTTGGGGTCGGCCTGGCGGTGCTCCTGTGGTTTCTCATCACGTTAGGCTCGACCGCGGAGACCAGGATGGTCTCACCGGTGGTGCTGCCGAGCCCGGGCGAGGTCCTGCGCAGCATCCCGACACTGTTCAGCGAGCGGGCGCTCGTGGCGAGCACCGCGGCCACGCTCCGGCGCGTGATCACGGGCTTCGGGCTCGCGATCGTGGTGGGAGTACCCCTGGGCATCCTCGCCGGCGCGTACCGGATCTTCGACGCGTTCACCGGCCCGATCTCGGTGTTTCTGCGCAACATTCCGGTCGCCGTGCTGATCCCGCTCACGATCCTCTGGTTCGGGATCGACGAGACGCAGAAGGTGATGTTCATCTTCATCGCCACCGCGCCATTCGTATTCTTCGACGCGACTCGGGCCGTGGCCGGCGTCCACGAGCGCTACATCGAGACGGCCCAGACGTTAGGCGCGTCGCCGGCGCAGGTCGTCATGAAGGTGCTCATCCCGCTCGCCATGCCGGACATCTACAACAGCCTCCGCAGCCTGTTCGGTCTGGCTTTTGGCTACATCATGCTCGCCGAGCTGGTGAACGCGGAGCATGGGCTGGGCTATCTGCTCATGTCGAGCCAGCGCCGCGGCCTCACCGAGCACATCTTCGCGATCCTGATCGTGATCGGGCTGCTCGCGTACGGGATCGACCGGCTGCTGTACTGGTTCCAGCGTGGGCTGTTTCCGCATCGGACCGAAGAAGACTGACCCCGGACTGATCACGACCGTGTCGAACGAAACCACAGCCCAACGCGCGAGCGCGGCGGCGCCATCGCCTGGCGTGGCGCCGTCTCCAGCGCCAGTCGTTCTGTTCGATCGCGTGACGAAGACGTACGACAACGGGTTCACCGCCATCAAGAACGTGTCGTTCGTCGTCGAGGACATCCCGAACAAGATGGAGTTCGTCACGATCCTCGGGCCATCCGGGTGTGGGAAGTCGACCGTTCTGCGACTCATCGCGGGGCTGACCCCGCAGCACCCCGCGACCTCGGGAACGGTGCTCGTCCAAGGCAAGCCGGTGATCGCGCCGGGCTCCGACCGCGGCATGGTGTTTCAGGACTACTCGTCGTTCGACAATCGAACGGTCGAAGAGAACGTCGCGTTCGGCCTCGAGTGCCGTGGCGTGGCTGCCGGCGAACGTCGCGAACGGGCGCGCGAGTGGATCAAGAAGGTGGGACTCGATGTGGACCGCGATGCGGACAAGTTTCCCCACCAGCTTTCGGGCGGGATGCGGCAGCGCGTCGCCATCGCGCGGACGCTCATCCTGAATCCACGCATCATCCTGATGGACGAGCCCTTCGGCGCGCTCGATCCCGCAACTCGGCTCCGGATGCAGGACCTGCTCGTATCGCTGTCACGGGAGGCACAGGCGACGGTCTTCTTCGTCACGCACTCGATCGAGGAAGCCGTCTACCTCGGCGACCGCACCTATGTGTTCTCGTCGTGCCCGGGGACGATCCTCAAGGAGCTGGCCGTGCCGCCACCGGACTTTCCGGCGAAGGAGATGCAGCGGCGGCCTGGATTCATGGAGATCGTATTCCAGATTCGGGACATGATCGAGTCACTCGAATCGTCGACGCGCGCGGGGGATGAGTAACTCGCCCGCCGGCTACCCGACCCCGGAGCTCCTCGTCGATGGCGCCTAACGATTCGTCCGGTCCGGGACTCCGCGACTACGTCAAGCACGCGTTCCTCTACCCCTGGAACCTGCTGTTCTTCGTGGGGGGCGCTGCGCTGGCAGCGATGTCTCCGCATCCCGACGCATTCATTCCGATCATCGGGGGGCTCGAGCTCGCGTACCTCACCGGTCTCTCGTCGATTCCGCGTTTTCGAACGGCGATCGACGCGAAGATCGCGGCGAAAGCGCGCGCGGGACGCGTGAGCTCCGGTGTTTCGGGATCGAGCCAGCAGTCCCTCGAGCGCATTCTGGAATCACTGCCGGCACCGGCTCTCCGACGATTCCTCCTGCTGCGACAGCGCTGCTTCGAGATGCGCTCGATCGCGTCGGGCGTCCGCGGCCAGGCGGACACCGGCCCCGATTCGGCCGAGTCGATTCGCACACCCGCTCTGGACCGGCTGCTGTACCTCTTTCTTCGCCTGCTCGTATCCCAGAACGGGCTCGATCGATTTCTTCGCAGCACGAGCGAGAAAGACCTCTCGACCAAGCTCGCCGACGTGCGGACGCGGCTCGAGGCGGCGAAGACTGCCGCGGACGAGCGCGTGACGAACTCCCTGCAGGACAGTGTCGCCGACGCGGAGCTGCGACTGGAGAATTATCGGAAGGCCGCAAAGGACGCGGAGTTCGTGGCGATCGAGCTGGATCGCATCGAGACGAAGATTCAGGCGCTCATCGAGATGGGTGTCAGCCGTCAGGATCCGGACTACCTGAGCCATCAGGTCACAGCGGCTGCCGAGAGCATGCAGCACACGGAGGCGGCGGTGAATGATCTGCAGCATCTGACCGGGCTCGCCGATCAGATCGAGGAGCCACCGGCCATCCTCGAATCGACCATTGCCGGGCTGGTGGCGCGTGACCGCTAGCACGGGGAATACTGGAACCTCCGCGAGCAGCTCCGCTGCCGACGTGCTTCACGCCGAGCGCGCCAGTGCGGAGTTGCCGACGTGGTATCCGAGCTGGGCTCGAGCTCTCGCGGAGCAGTATTTCTCCGGCACGGCGTCGGTATTCGTGCTGCATGGCAACGTGTACGATCTCGTTCCGCTCGTCGACCCCGACGATGACGGCGCCGCGGACTACGGAACCGTTCCGGATTTTCTGGCGGAGCAGCTGTTTGGCCGCTGGGATCTCGTGCTCCACTACGACCTCGGACGCGGCCTGCGCTCGTTCGCCGGGCGCAGTGAGAAACGCCTCAAGGAGATGGTTGCGCTGGCGACGCGCCGTATCGGCGACCTGTCGACAGTGAAGAACGATCCGGCGATCGTCATCGGGCTGCTGGACCTGCTGGTTCGCGACAACGTCATGGCCGCGCCGGAGAAGCGGCTCAAGATCGCGATCCTCATCAATCAGGCTTCGTTCCTCTTCCCTGCCGGCGAGCCCGGTCGAACGAACTTCGCGGCGGCGGGCATGCTCGTGACGCTGCTGAACTGGGCGACGAGCACACACGTGAAGCACCTCGAGATGGCGTGCGTGCTGATCGATGAGCGACGGAGTGACGTGAGCGACCGTGTGACCGGCAATCCGCACGTCGCGACGGTCGAGGTGCCACTGCCGTCCGAGGCCGAGCGACTCGGGTTCCTCCGCGATGTCGCTACGCGCGACAAGAACGGATCGGCCAACAGCGACTGGTCGCGGATGTCGGACTACACCGTGGAGCAGCTCGCGACGCTCAGTGCCGGGATGTCACTCAACGATCTCGGAACGCTCGTGCGTGCAGCGACGCGCGGAGGACCTCGGCTCGACTCGAAGGTGTTCCGCGACCTCAAGAAGCGCCTGCTGGAACGTCAGGGACAGGGGCTGCTGGAGTTCATCGAGCCGAAGTGGAAGCTCGACACCGTGATCGGTCACGAGGCGGCGAAGCAGCGGCTACGCGATGATGCGGCGCTGCTCGCGCGCGGCGCGCTGGATTGCGTGCCGATGGGTTATCTGCTCTGCGGACCAGTCGGGACGGGCAAGTCGTTCCTCGCGATGTGCGCCGCCGGCGAGATTGGCATCCCGTGCGTGATGCTCAAGAACTTTCGCTCGAAGTACGTCGGCGAGACGGAGGGCAACCTGGAGCGCGTGCTTTCGGTGCTCCGGGCGATGGGGCCGGTGATGGTGGTCATCGACGAAGCCGACGCGGCGTTAGGCGACCGGGACGCGGAGGGCGATTCTGGGACCTCGAGCCGCGTGTTCGGGATGATCGCAACGCAGATGGGCGACACGCGGTATCGCGGGAAGATCCTGTGGATGCTCCTCACAGCGCGCCCGGACCTCCTGCCGATCGACATCAAGCGGCAGGGACGGGCGGAGGTGCACATTCCGCTGTTCTATCCGTTCGAGGACGACGAGCTGCGAAAGATGTTCGTCGTTCTCGCGAAGAAGCTGGGCACGACGTTGCGCGAAGAGGACGTGCCGCCGGTGCCCGCGGAGCACAAAGGCTTGCTGTCAGGAGCGGACATCGAAGGCATCGTGGCGCGGGCGTGGCGACGGTCGCTCCTGTCCGGGGCGAAGGTCGTGACGCCGGAATCCCTGGCTGATGTGATGGCGCAGTTCCTTCCGTCCACACAAGGGATGGAGAAGGAGTTGCAGGAGGTCGCGGCGATCATCGAGTGTACCGACCGGGAGTTTCTGCCACGCGCCATCGCTGACCAGGTGCAGCAAGCGGGTGGGAGAGGGCCGCTTCAGCAGCGACTTACGCGGCTCAAGGAGATGGTCGCGCAATTGTAAGGAGCCGTTGGGGTCAGAGTCGTACTCTGGCCCCGACGCTCATCCACGTCCTTCACTCAGTCGGCCTGCAGCGCGACGATCGGGTCGACCCGCGACGCGCGCCTGGTGGGAACGACCGCGGCGAGTAGCGAGACGGCGAACAGCACCGCCGCGGCGATCAGGAATGCGGTGGGGTCGTGCGCCGACGTCTGGAAGAGCAGCGGCGCCACCGTTGGCCCGGCGGCAATGGCGATCGCGAAGCCGATCACGGCCCCTGCGATGGCCACCCGCACCGCGCCGCCGATCACCATGCGACCGATATCCCCCTTCCCCGCTCCGAGCGCGATGCGTATTCCAAGCTCCCGAAGCCGCCTCGAGACATCGTAGGCGAGGACGCTGTAGAGACCTAACGCCGCGACCACGACCGCGAGCAGGCCGAACACGCCAAACGCGGTGGCGCCAAGCCGCCACGCACGCATCTGCGGGCTGACGAGGTCCTCGAGCGCGCTCACATCGATGAACGGCGCATCGGGAACGCGCGTCTGCAACTCGCGCCGCAATGACTCCGCCGCCTTGATCGCTTCGCCCCGCGGCCGCACGACCAACACACTGCCGTGCGACCAGCGCGGCGCCTGCTCGAGCGGAACGAAGAACTGCACGGCCGGATCCTCGATGAGCTGGAACCGCCGCGTGTTCTCGACAACGCCGGCGATCTGTGCGCACGGCATCGTGTCGCCACCGACCTTCAGGCAGTGTCCGATCGCGTCCTCGCCAGGCCACCAGAGGTCGGCAAGCGTCTTGTTCACGACGACCGTCCGCGAGGACGTCGCCCGGTCGGCCTCGGCAAAGCCACGGCCACGCAAGACGCGTATGCCCATCGTCTTGAAGAAGTCGCTCGTGACGGCGTTGAAGTACGGCCCGCCGTCACGCGTGAGCGGCAGCGAGTCTCGGCCCGGGACCTTCACCTGCTCCGCCCAGAGCGTTGAGAACGGGAGCCCGCCAGCCACCGCCGCATGCTCGACTCCCGGTGCCGACCGCGCCGCATCGAGCAAACGCTTGTACAGCGCTTCGACCTCGGACTCGCCGATCCGCATGCCCGATGTGCGTACCTTGACGACCAGCACCCTGTCGGCCTCGAGGCCTAACGGGAGAGATTGGATGCGTCGAAGGCTTCGTATGAAGAGGACCGCGCCGACCAGAAACACGACGGTCAGTGCTGCCTGTGTGACAAGGAGGGCGATCCGGGTTCGCGACCGCGCCGGTCCGCCGGCTCTCGACCCGCCACGCAACGCATCCGAAACCGCGGGTCGACTGGACTGCAGCGCGGGAAGAAGGCCGCTCACGATTCCTGCCACCACCGCGGCGAGTGCGGTATACGCGACGAGACGCACATCGACAGCAGCATTGGCTGTGAGATCGGCTGTGAAGAGCACCCGCCGCACCAGACCGCCTCCCCAGATCGTAACCACGATCGCGGCGAGACCGGCCACCAGCGACAGCAGGATCGTCTCGGCCACGAGTTGCCTGACGAGTCTGGACCGGTCGATGCCCAGGGCAATTCTCACAGCGACCTCACGCTGGCGAGCGATACCCCTCGCGAGCTGCAGGTTTGCCACGTTGGCACACGTGATGAGCAGCACGAGCAGCGATACTGCCCCGAGCAGGACGGCGACCTTCGCTTCGGTGCTGTCGGCGCGGGCCTTTCTGGGCAGAACCGACACGAGGTGGACACTGGGGCTCAACGCCGCGATCTCCTGCGGTGACTCGCCGTCGCGAACAGATCCCGCGCGGAGCGCCGCGGTCGCAATCGATGAAGCCCGCTCTGGCGTTAGGCCATCCGGAACGCGAGCGATGATGCGGAGCCAGTACGCCTGGCGGCTGCGCAACCAACCCGCGTACTCCTCTGCCGTGACGTTGGCTGTCAGCGGCACCCAGGCGTCGACCGCTTCGTTCGTGACGCCTGTGAACCCCTGTGGCGCCACACCGATAATGGTGTACTGGTCGTCACCGATCGCGAGTGTACCCCCGATCGCCGACCGGTTTCCCTCGAACTGCCGGTGCCAGAATCCGTAGCTGAGGACAAGCACTCGCGGCGCGGTGGGGTTTCCATTCTCCTCGGGGAGGAAGAACCGGCCGACCGCGGGCCTGACCCCGAGTGTCGCGAAGTAATTCGCGGAGACGCGCATGCCGCGTAACTCGTGCGCGTCGCGCCCTCGACCGAATGCCATGGCGTCGGGCGAATACGCCGCGACCTGCTCGAATGCCGATGCCGCCGATGCCATGTCCCGGTAGATCGGGTACGACAGGATCCGCTGCAGCCGCTCGTTTCCGTCGATGCGTTGGCCCATCGCAATACTCACGACGCGTTGCGGGTCGGTCACATGTGCGGGCGCGCGGAGCAGGAGGCGATCCACGACGCCGAACATCGTGACGTTCGCGCCGATGCCTAACGCCAAAACGAGCACGACCACCGCGCCGAAGCCGGGCCGTGATCGGAGCGAGCGCACGGCGTATGCGAGATCCTGGCCGAGTGTCTCCCACCACGCCTGCCGGCGTTCGCGCGTGAGTCGCCGACGGTCCACGCGTGCGATCTCCGATCGCGCCTCGGCGACATCGCCGAACTCGCGCGACGCGATGTCGCGGGCGACGTTGGCCGGGGTGCCTTGTGCGACAAGCTCGGCGATCCGGGTTTCGAGGTGGAAACGGATCTCGTCGTCGACGTCGTGCTCCACGCGCCGGCGGGATTCCGGGAGGTTGAGCAGGCGGCGAATGCCGCTCACGCGCTTCTCGCGACTCATGCTTGTGCCCTCCCTTCGGCCGACTCGAGAATGCGGAACACCGCTGCGACGTAGCGGGTCCAGCTCGCCGCCTTGTTCTGGAGTTGGCGTTTGCCGGCTGCGGTCAACTGATAGTAGCGCGCGCGCCGGTTGTTCTCGGAGAGACCCCATTCGCTTTCGATGAGGCCATTCTCCTCGAGGCGGTGGAGGGCGAGGTAGAGTGCGCGGTCCTCGACGAGGATGACATCATCGCTCGTTTCGCGGATCCAGCGGGCTACGGCGTAGCCGTGGCGCGGGCCCCAGGCGAGGGTGCGCAGGACGAGGAGGTCCAGCGTTCCCTGCAGGAGCATCGGTTCGGTACCGGCAGCGGTCCCCATGTGAGCTTCCCCGGAGTAACTCCGGGGAAGCTCACATGGGGACCGTGGATAGGCAAGTGGCGACGGGCGACGGGCGACGGGCGACGGGCGACGGGCGACGGGCGACACAAAAAGAAAACGGGGCCGGATAGATATCCGACCCCGTTTGGCCCTCGCACCTACAGCTCGTCAGGACACGGATTCCACCGCCTGTCGCAGCAGCGGAAGTCCGCGCTCGATATCGGCCATGGACACGGCGCCGACGGAGAGTCTCACCCAGCCCGTGTCTTCCTTCACGCCGAACGCCTGGAATGGTACGACGGCGAAGCCCGCGGCCTTGAGGAGGTAGCGGCGAATATCGTCGTTGGTGCGAAGCACCTGCCCGTCCGGGGTGCGCTTGCCGTTCAGCGCGAAGCGCGCGCTCAGATAAATGGCGCCCATGGGCGCTGTCGCGTCGACCGGCAGTCCGGCGGCTCGCATCGCTACGATGCCATCGTGCAGTGCGTTGAGGCGACGCTGGAGCCCAGCCGTGATCTCCGCGCGATACGCGGTGACCGTGTCGGGCGCGTCGAGCAGACGCGCGGTCGCGATCTGCTCCGCACGCGGCGCCCACGTGCCGACGTGTCCCATGAAGTTGTTCATCGAGTCGATGATGTCCTTCGGCCCGACGACCCAACCCACCCGCACGCCCGTGGCCGCGAACGCCTTCGACACGCCGTCGACGTAGATCGTATACGGCGCGATCTCAGGCCGCAGCGACACCGGGTCCACATGGCGGGTCTCACCGAACGTGAGCATCCAGTAGACCTGATCGTACATCAGGTACAGCGGCCGCTCTCCGTTGCGGCGCCGCGCGTTCTCCTCGAGCACCAGGTCGCAGATCTCGCCTAACGCTTCGGGCGTGAATGCCGTGCCGGTCGGGTTGAGCGGAGAGTTGAGCGAGAGGAGTCGCGCGCCGCGAATCACCGGCGCGAGCAGCTCACGGGTTGGGAGGAACGTCGTGTCGCGGGTCGTCGCCACCGGGACGGGTACCGCACCGGTCAGGTAGCAATAGTGATTGTTGTTCCACGACGGCACCGGGAACACGACCCGATCACCCGGATCGACGATCGTCCGGAACGTGCCGTAGATCCCAGGTCGCGATCCGGACGTCACGAGCACCGAGCTTGCCTCATACTTGAGTCCCAGCGCGTGCTCGTAGAACCGCCGCACGGATTCCCGAAGCGGTGCGACGCCGTTGGACGGCGGATAGTTCGTCTCGCCGCGCCGCAGCGCGTCGGCAATCTCGTTCTCGAGGAACTTCGGAATTCGAAATTCCGCCGGCGAGAAATCTCCCACAGTCAGGTTGCACACACGCTGGCCGGCCTCGGTCATCGCGCGAATCTCTGCCGCGATCCGCAGGATCTCGGAGCCGGACATGCCTTCCGACATTGCCGAGATGCGGCGGGCTTCTACGGTCGTGCTGGCGGTATCGAGCGTGCCTGTGGCAGACCCTGGTTCGAACATGTCGCAGCCTCGGGAGTGGGTGACGGCGCGCGAGCGCGTCGCGGCGAAAAAGATTGAGTGGGCTCGCTCGAAACTTATCGACCGAGGGCCGCGCCGTGAACGGCCAACATGACCATACATCACATGCCGACAATGTATGCGGTCACCGCCGGCCGAGTCCGATCCAGTGCACCGGGCGGTACCGCGGAGGACGCGCGCCCTCGCACGCGACCGGCCGAGTGGGTCGGTCGTCTCCTAAGAGGAAGGCTCCGTACCAGCGGGCATCGCACGTTCAAGCCACCGCCATCCAGCGACGAAATCGCTCCTCACGTTTGGCTGATCCACTCGCTCGCCACCTCATCCCGGCGGACGGCATCGAAGTGCCGGTCGCGCCCGGTACCCCACGCACCGCGACCGGATCGCGCCTGGCGGTAGCACTGCTCGCGTACGTTGCGGCAATCACCGCGGTCGTCACGCTGCTCCCGTTCCAGTTCGCCATTCCGTCTCAGCCCCGCGTGATGCTCACCGGCGGGCTCGTGGACGTTCTCGCGAATGTGGCGCTTTTCCTCCCCCTCGGGTTCCTCTACGGAGTCGCTCGCCAGGACGCGGACGTACCGCCGCACAAGATCGCCTTGATGGCGCTCGCGGTGAGTGCGTCGATCGAGTCGATCCAGATCTTCGAGGTCACGCGATATGCGTCGCTATCGGACGTCATCGCGAATGGCGCCGGGGCATACATCGGCGCCGTGCTGCAGCAACGGCTCTCACGGCGGATCGCCATGGATGCCAAGACCGTTGGGCGCCTGTCGCTCGAGCTGCCGCTCATGGGACTCGTCTACCTCCTGATTCCGTTACTCTGGCTGGATGGCCTCGCCGGCGCGGAATCCGCGTCGCTGCTTTGGCCGCTGTTCGCACTCGGATTGTTCGGGGCGAGTCTGCTCGCTGCCACGCAGCGGCATCACTTCGGGCCGCACCACCGCATGTCGCGCGAGATGATGGCCGGCGTGGCGTGCGCGTGGTTTCTCGTGGGCGCGTTCCCGGGTCTGGCCGCGCGCGCGTCGATCGTGCTGTTCGTGATGCTTGCGGCCGTCGGCGCGTTCGTATGGGTACGTTCCGCTGACCAGACTCGAGCGCGATCCATCAATCGGCGCTTCGAGTCGAGGGCACTCTCGGAAGGCGCTCCGTTCTACGGGGCGTATCTGCTCTTGCTGGTGGCACCAACGACGGCGGGGCTAGCGCCGTCGTGGCGCTGGTCGATCGGTTTTGGAATGACGCCAGGCGTCGATGCGGAAACCGTGCTTCGCATTGTCGAGATGGTCGCCGCCTTCACCTTGCTCGGATATATGCTCGCCGAGTTCCGCGGGCGACTGGAGGCGCGATTCTGGGACGGGGCGCCGCACATCGCCTTGTGGAGCGGCACGGTTGCGCTCATGGCCGAGGTCCTGGAGGGATTCAGGATCGACGGCGGGGCAAGCGCGCTCGGGTGGGTGGTGCTTGTCGGGGCAGCGCTCTACGGGTCGTGGATCTACCACCTCCAGCGGGCCCACGTTAGGCGGCTGCTCGGACGCGGATAACCCCGCGTCATTCCGAGCGCAGCGAGGAATGACAGCTCTAGCTGCCGCTCGCTCGGAATGACAGCTGGCCCCTCAACGAGTCTCGGTTGCGTGGCGTAGACGAGGAAATACCCCACCTCGAGCCGACCGAGTCATGCTCTGCCTTCGCGCCGCAGCCTTTGCCCTCCTCTTCGGCCCCGCGCTCATTGCGGGTCAAACGCCGTTTCGACCCGCCAGCCCATCGGGGCCGACGAAGGTCGGGCCTCCGAAGGGCACTGTCATGGTCGTGGGCGGTGGGGCGATGGGGCCGGAGATTTACGCCAGGTTCATCGAGGCAGCGGGTGGGCCGAACGCGCTGATCATCGACGTCCCGAATGCAGGCGGCGCCGAGTCGTACGGTCAGGACGGACCGGGCACCCGAGGGTGGAAGACCGCTGGGGCAACTAACGTCCAGGTACTGTTCACGAAGGACCGGAAGGTCGCCGATTCCGACTCGTTCGTCGCCGTGATCAAGAAGGCGACGGGCGTTTGGTTCGAGGGCGGGCGCCAGTACCACCTGGTGGAGGACTACGGCGGGACCAAGGCAGAGAAAGCGTTCCGCGAGGTGCTCGAGCGAGGGGGAGTTGTCGGTGGATCGTCGGCCGGTGCTTCGATCCTTGGAGACTTTCTCGTACGCGGAGCGCCGTCCCAGAACAACCGGATCATGGACTATCCGGGGTACGAGAAGGGCTTCGCCTATCTGCGGAACGTCGGAATCGACCAGCACGTCGTTGCCCGCGAGCGCCTGCCCGACCTCGCCGACTCCATCCTGACGAAATACCCCAAGCTGCTCGGGATCTCGGAGGACGAGGGCACCGCCTGGGTGGTGCGCGGCGACACAGCGACGATCATCGGACGTAACAAGGCGTTCGTCTATGGCGGCAACGACCCCAATGATCCGGGCGTCCCATTTCTCACGCTTCGCCCTGGCGACACGTACAACCTGGCGACTCGACGGGTCGTTCGCCGGGCAATCGCCGAGTCACCGCTCACGCTCGCGTTCATCGACTCGGGATTCGCGAAATACACCGATCCGGCGGCCGGCGGTGCGACGGTACTCGTGGCGCAGGACGGCAAGGTGTTCGTGAACAAGTCCTGGGGTATTCCGGTGCAACCACGCTACATGCCGACGACCACAGTACCGCAGTTCGCGCTCGGAGCGATGTCTGGCGTGTTCGCGGCGCTGTGCTCCCAGCTGCCGGAGGCGTCCGCGGGCCGCGGCGCGGGAGGTACGCGCGATACCACGCAGGCCGACACGCTGTCGACCGCCGCCGCTGCCATGACGCCGCTTCAGCGGTGCGTGGCGCGCCAAGTGAGCATGCCGATCGGGATGCACAGGACGACGGCGACGGCGGATGGCCAGGTACAATCGAGCGTGGATGAGCTATACCGTCTGGCGCTCGGGCTCGAGAATCCGCACACGTGGCGTGACGTCGATGCGGCGAAGGG
>JAJKIV010000447.1 GCA_021154285.1 Gemmatimonas sp.
ACCCACCAGCCGAAGAGCGGGATGAGCCACCCCGCGAGCGCGGCCCACGCGAGCGACGAGACGGTCGCCGGCGGCGGCGTGTAGATGCTCGCGACATAGAGCACCACCAACAACGCCACGAATCCCCACCATGCCCAGCGGCCAGTTCGATCGATCGCCCGCGTCGCTCGCGTATACAGCGCGACACCAACCACGAACATGAGAGCTTCCAGCGTAATCGTTCCGGACACCGATTGCCAGAGTCCAAGGCCAACGCGTGGGCCACCTGGATAGAGTGGCAGATCAGGCAAATGCACGACCCAGTCGAGGACCCAGTGGCTCACGACCAGCAGGCCGACAATCACGCCGCCTCGTCGATCAGCGTAAGCGGCGGCGTACGCGATGCCAACGAGCGCGCCCAGCACGCTTGCCAAGAGAAGGCTATGCGTCCACGGATACGAGTCGAACGAGAGCCGGAGAAACGGATTTGCGTTCGGCACGATGGTCACGTGCTCCAGTCCGACGAGCAGCAGCACGGGCCAAATCAGGTCAGCCAGTTGTGCAGCGCCGGTCAGAGTGCCGAGCGACACCCGTGGTGCCGCACGCTTCATGGCGAGCGCGAGTCCGTAATGTCCTAAGACCATGTGGGGTTCCCGTGACGCCCAACGAAACGAGAACATAGGCTTCGTACGGCCATTCCGATCAATAAATGCCCTGCTCGCGCACATCGGGCTAGAGACGGATCAAAGGGTTCAAGAACGGGTAGCACTGACTCTTTCTTCGCGCAAACAGCCGCATTCCGACGCATGCGACTCACTCCGACCGCGCTCGTCACAGCAGTCAGTGTCGTTGCGGGCGCGGTTGGGGCTCGAGCCGTGGCGCAGCAGCCGGCGCCGCGCCAGGCAACCGCGGCCGTCGGGTCACTCACCGGCGCCGTCACGAACGCGGCGACGGGCGACCCACTTCGCGCGGAGATCAGCATCGACCGTCCGCGCCGCAGTGTCCGCACGGATTCGGCGGGTTACTTCGCTTTCCGCGAGGTTCCGGCGGGCCGTATTCGGCTGCGTGCGATCTCGTTCGGCTTCACGCCTGCCGACACAGTACTCATCGTCCGCAGCGGGGAGGCCCTCACCGTCTCCCTGCGCCTTCGCGCGGTACCGCAGTCGCTCGCAGAGGTGCGCACGGTCGCCAAGTCACCGGAACGAACGCGCTTCGACGAGCAAGCGACGCCAAGCGTCGTGAGCATCTCCGGTGCCGAGGTTCGGCGAATTCCCGCGCTTGGCGAGAGCGACGTTCTCCGAACGGCCGCGCTGCTGCCGGGCGTCGTCGCGCGCAACGACTTCTCCGCCGGGTTCAACGTGCGTGGCGGCGAGGCCGATCAGAACCTCGTCCTGCTCGACGGGATTCAGATCTACAACCAGTTTCACATGGGCGGGCTGTTCGGGACGTTCATCGACAAGGCCGTGAGCGGCGTGGACGTCATGACGGGCGCGTTCCCGTCTCGCTATGGCGGGCGTCTGTCGAGCGTGCTCGATGTGAAGAGCCTCGAGGAAACCCGCCACGGGCTACACGGCACGGCGGAGGTGTCGCTGCTGTCGTCGTCACTGTTCCTCGGCGGCGCGCTGAGCGAGAACAAGCTCTCCTGGAACTTTGCCGTACGGCGGACCTACGCCGACAAGGTCGTGGAGTGGATTCGCGGGAACAACGACTTTCCGTATCACTTCCAGGACGCGCAATTCCGCTCGCGCCTCGCCCTGCCGAAAGGCGGCTCGCTCGGCCTAACGATGTATGCGGGCAAGGACCTGCTCTACCATCAGGACGAGAGCGCGCAGCTCGGCAGCGATCCCGGTGGGCCGATCGACATCACCGACGACGACAACGAGACCATCACGTTCGACTGGGGGAACCGCGTGGTCGGCCTCACGCTCGACCAGCCGCTGGGCGCGCGGACCATGCTGTCCCAGCGGCTCGCGTACACGCGGTTCGGGACGCACTTCGATCTCCCGAGCAAATCGGTGTACCTCGCCCAGAGCGTCGCGGAAGTACAGCTGGCGGGCACGATTACCCACGCCGCCCGTCGCCATACGATGTCCGCCGGATACGAGGCATCGAGCTACCGAACGTCCTACCGCGAACAGATCGCGATCGAGACCAACGGCGACAACAGTGACGCCGGGTTCCCCGACCCGCTCGCGACGGATGGCGACACCACGATGCGGCAGACTCCCATGATGGCTGGCCTGTTCGCCGAGGACCTGTGGAAGCCTAACGATCGATGGCTGGTGCGCGCCGGGTTGCGCGGCGAGTTCGTTTCCGGGGCGAACTGGCTGGGCCTCTCGCCGCGCGTGTCCGCCAAGTACTTCCTCACGCCGCGGCTGGCGATCACGGCGGCCGGCGGTCGCTACTCGCAATGGATGCGTGCGATGCGCAACGAGGACCTACCGCTCCGCGTGTTCGACCTGTGGATGGCGAGTGACAGCTCCATTCCGGTCTCGACGTCGACGCAGTTCAGTCTCGGGGCCGAGCGCTGGCTGGCGAAGGACCGGTTTCTTCGCGTCGAGGGCTACAGCAAGAACTACGACCGGCTGGCGGAGCCCGCGAGCACGGTGGATCCGCGCATCCGGCCGACGCTCCTCCGGTACTACGACGGCCGATCGTACGGCGTGGACTTCTACCTGCGACAGCTCGATCACAACGGCTTCAGTGGCTGGATCGCGTACAGCTACGGCGTCACCACGCGTGAGCGTGGCGGCGTGACGTACTGGCCGGCGCACGACCGTCGCCACAACGCGAACGTCGTGGCGACGTATGCGCCCGCCCGGAGCCGCTGGGCGTTAGGCAGCCACCTGGGGATCGCGAGCGGCACGCCGTATACGGGCTGGGCGGGGCTCATGAACCGCTACCGCTACGACCCGGTACGCAACGTGTGGGGTCCGCCCGGAAGTGACGGCGAGGAGGACGTGCGCGGGCCACGCAACGGAGAACGCTTCCCCTTCTACTGGCGGCTGGATCTGAGTGCGGAGCGACGGTTCGACATAGGGGCCATGACAGTGAAGCCGTACGTGAATCTCGTGAACGTCTTCAACAGGAAGAACGTGTTCCTGTACACGATCGACACGAACACGGACCCGCCGCAGGTAAAGGGTGCATCACAGCTGCCGTTCCTGCCGTCGTTCGGACTGAGGATGGACTGGTGAACCACGCGCCTCGCCCGCCTGCCGCGTGCGTCATGGCGCTCGGCGCCGTGCTGGCGGCGTTGATCGCTGGCTGCGAGATCAAGGGCACGACGGCGCCCGAGCTCGAACCGCGAGTCGTCGTACACGCCGTGCTCAATCCAACGAGCGGCGTGCAGATCGTCACCGTCGAGCGCACCCTGCGGTCGGTGGTGCGCACGTCCAGCGAGACGCCGCCATATGATCCGGTCAACGATGCGCTTGTCATCATCTACGGGCCGCGCGGGGACTCGGTCATCGCCAGGAGGGCAACCGGCACCGGCGTGAGTGAGGGCGTGTATCGCGTGTCGAGCATCACGGTCACGGATGGCTCCGCGGGCGACCCCCAGCCTAACGTACTGCGAATCCGTCCCGGCGAGCGCTATCGGCTGCGTGTCGAGACGAGCATCGGCGTGGCGGCCGGGGAAACGACCATCCCGGTCGTCGGGCCTATCGACGAGTCACGGTTGACGTTCAACCTCGATCACGACACGCTGCGCGTGGATACCACGGCCGTTCGAAATGCCGCCGGCTATTATTTGCGGCACGAGTGGAGGCGCGGTGTGGACGAACGCTACGTCACCATCCTGGACGGTGCGCTCCTTCGCCCGCCGAGCACCGCCGCCGACAGTGACTGGTCCTTTGCGTTCGCGGGCGGGACGATCTACCCGGGACTCACTCAGCGATTCACGCTCGTCGCCGTGGACTCTAACTATTTCCGCTACTACGTGGCCGGCTTTGATCCATTCGGCGACGACACGCGCGGGAACACCTTGACCGGCGGCGTCGGTCTCTTCGGCTCCGTCGCTCCAGTCGTATCGAAGATTCTCGACTTCACGGCGGACGTCGACACCCCGATGGAAGGCTCCTGGGCGACCGACGGCCCGTCACCAACCCTGCCAACCGCTATGGTGCTCTACTCGTCGCCGTACTTCCCGCGTGAGGGAAACGGTCAGCGCATCTCGCTGTCGGGGACCGGCCAGATCTTGGGCAAGACAGTCGAGGCGTATGGGGCGGACGACGGCAACGGGACGACCTTGCTCTTCTTTTATCCGGTCGACCAATCGAGTCCCGGCACCTCGGCCACTGGATCGATGAGCGGCGAGGATCTGGTGTTGACGGACAATAGCACCGGGGAGCGCATAACGTATCGAAGGCGGTAGATTGGCGGTATGACGACACGCGAGCGGTTGAACCAGCGCAACGCCCGGATCGGCCGCACGGCGCGCGTCGCGGTCACCGCGGTTGCATCCGCCACGATCCTCGCGTGCTCGTCAGGCACCCAGCCGGCCGCGAGCGCGCCGGCCCCTGTTCCGTCTGCACCGGTAGCCGCCGCTCGTCCGACTCCGTATCCCGTCTTCGAGACACCTGCGTTCAAGCGAGCGGTCGACCGTGGTACCCGCACGCACACCGGCGAGCCAGGGCCCAAGTACTGGACGCAATACGCGCGGTACGCGCTCCGGGCCGAGCTCGATCCCAAGGACAAGCGCCTAACGGGCGACGCGCGCGCGCGGTACCAGAACCGGTCGCCCGACACGCTCCGCTTCGTCGCAGTCCAACTCTACCAAAACCTCTTCGCGCCCGGCGCGGCGCGGAACGTCGAGGTCCCGCCCACGAACGGCATGACGCTGTCACGCGTCTCGGCTCAGGGCCGGCCGCTGCCGCAGCTTCGCGACGTCGATGCCAGCGTTCAGCCGGGATTCCAGATCGAAGGGACGATCGCGTGGATCCGTCTGCCGACACCGCTCCCCCCCGGCAGCGACGCCGATTTCGAGTTCTCCTGGGAGTACACGATTCCGCCGGATGGTGCGCCGCGCTCGGGCACGGATGGCGAAGTGTTCATGATCAGCTACTGGTACCCGCAGTTCGCTGTCTACGACGACGTGACCGGATGGCAGACGGACTGGTATATGGGAAACGCCGAGTTCTACATGGACTACGCCGACTATGACGTGGCGCTCACCGTACCGGCGGGATGGCTCATTGGTGCAACGGGGCAGCTGAAGAACGCGGCGGAGGTGCTGACACCCGAAACGCGCCAGCGGCTCGCCGAAGCGCGGCGGACACCGGAGGTCGTGCACGTGGTGACCGAGGCAGACCGCGCGCCGGGACGGTCGACCACGACGGGAACCGGCGGCAAGGTGACGTGGCTGTTCGAGGCACACAACGTCCGCGACTTCGCGTGGGGGACGTCCGACAAGTACCTGTGGGACGCGACGCGCGCGGATAGCGCGACGATCAACGCCTTTTATCGCCCCTCACGGATCGAGTGGGCATGGGATCAGTCGGCGCGTTATGCGCGACACGCGATCGAGTTCCTGTCGGGGTTCCTGTGGCCGTACCCCTACCCGCAGATGACGGCGCTCGACGGGGTCGTGTCGTGCAGCGGGATGGAGTATCCGATGATCACCTGCATCGGCGGCCAGCGGGACACGTTAGGTCTGTACTCGGTCATCGTGCACGAGTTCGGGCACATGTGGTTCCCCATGCAGGTCGGGTCCGACGAGAAGCGGCACGCCTGGCAGGACGAGGGGCTGACGCGCTTCAACCAGGCGCAAGCAATGCGGTCGTTCTTCGGCGGATACGACCTCGAGCGCATCGTGCGTGACGCGTACCTCGGGTTCGCGCGCACGGGCGACGAGGTTGAGCTCATGCGGCACGGCGACCTCTACCCCGTTGGAACGCCGGCCTACTCCGTGGCGAGCTACCAGAAGATGGCGACGAACCTCGTCGCGCTCCGCGCACTGCTCGGGGACGACGTCTTCATGCAGGCGTACCGCGAGTATGGGCGTCGATGGATCGGCAAGCATCCCACGGAGTACGATTTCTTCAACACGTTCAATGAGGTGAGCAAGCGGGACCTTTCCTGGTTCTGGCGTACGTGGTTCTACGAGACCTGGACCCTCGACCAGGCAATCGCGGGCGTAGACGTGCGTGGCGACAGCGCCACGGTCACGGTAGAGGATCGCGGTCTCGCGCCGATGCCGGTCAGGCTCGCGATCACCCGCCAGGGCGCGTCCGCGGTTGAGCGGCGAGAAATTCCCGTCGACGTGTGGCTTCGCGGCGACCGACGAGCGATTCTTCGCGTGGCGGCATCGCCGAAGATCATGAAGGTCGAGATCGATCCGGAGAACGCTTTTCCGGACATCGATCGGACGAACAATCGCTGGGGGCGTTAGGCGTCATGGATCGAGTACTGAGCGTCACGATAGCCGTGGCGGGAATCGCACTGTCATCCTGCAGCCGCATCGCGGAGCACGCCTTCGCGCAGCCGACGATTGGTGTCCGCAGCGTAAAGCTCAAGAGCGTCGGCCTCTCGGGCGGATCGATCGAACTTGCGCTCGCCATCGCGAACCCGAATCCGTATCCGCTCGCGGTTCAGCACGCCGTCTACAGCTTCGCGCTCAGGGACTCCACCGAAGTGGGCCACGGCGAATCACCGGTGGCGTTCACAGTCCCCGCGCATGACTCCACGGTCGTCGCGCTGCCGGTCGACGTCTCATGGCAGGGCCTTCGCGCGGCCGCGCGGGACGCGTCCCGCGATGGCACCGTCGACTACGTCCTCAAGGGCTCAGTCACGCTCGAAACGCCGATCGGCAACCCGAACATCCCGTTCCAGACCAGCGGGCGCTTCACCCCGCCGCCCTCACTCGTTCGATCACTCAACTGACCGCGCGCCAGTCATGAAGCGCACGACCGGCGCCCAGTAATCGTCCGTCGGACGCGCGTGGCCGGCATCGTGAGTAAATCCGTGCAGCACGACCATCTGCTTCGGTACCGTCGCCGCGTCGTACACGGCCTTCGCCATGCTCACCGGGAAGAGCTCGTCGGAATCACTCTGCATGACAAGAAGCGGTTGCCGGAGGTTGCGGGTATCGCGGACGTTGTTCCAGAGATCCGGTAGCAGGAAAGTCGCCCACCTTGGGATGAGCCCGAAGGCCACTGCGCCCTCACGCGCGGATGAGTAGGATGCCACGAAGATCACGCCGTTCGGCGGCGGCGTGAATCGGCGAACGGCGTCGAACACGACGCCGGTACCTAACGAATATCCCAACACGTACCGGCGCGCTCGCGCGCCCACGCGCCGCACGAAGTCGGCATACGCCGAGTCCGCGTCCTCCTCGAGATGTGCAGCGGTCGGGCGGCCGGTGCTGCGGCCAAAGCCCGAATAGTCGAACACCATCGAGGTAACGCCGTGGCGGTAGAGCAGCGCCTGCACGTCGGCCCAGTACGACACGGCTTCGGCAGTGCCGTGGAAGATGAGCAGGGCAGGGGCCGTGTCCTGCGCAGCGCGCACGAGCGTCGCGTCGAGCTTCCGATCGCCGCTCGCGACCGAGAACCGCTCGAATGGCGCACCGAACGTCGCTGGCGTCTCGGGCCCATCGGGCACGACGATCAGTCCGCTGCGTTCCACCTGCATGAACGCGAAGCGGCGCATGCCCGCGAACACGACGGCCAACACGAGCAGCAGCACGCCAAGCTGCGCCTTCCATCGCCGCGCCATGGTCAGTCGCGCTGCGGCGAGGGCCCGAGCCGAATCGTCGGCGTCACGGCTCGGTACTGCTTGGCTAGCAAGCGCCGAAAGAGGTGCGCCTTCCGATGCTTCGCGTCCGCCACGAACACGATCATCGTCGACCTCCCCGCCGGGACGATACGCAGATGGAGCGCGCCGCCCGGCACCGTCACGCGACACTCGCCGGTTCCGCGCTCGGACGGCGCGCAGAGTCGCGAGGCGCACTCCTCGATTGTCGCCGCGACGACATCGGGCCCCGCGCCGACCACCCACCATCGCGACCGCAGGAGCCAGCCCGCCAGCAGGACCACGACGCTGGCGGCCAGGACACCTAACGAAAATCGCCCACCGCGGAGCGTGGTCACTCCTGCCGCTACCAGGACATACAGCGCGGTCAGAAGGAATACGTAGTCCCCGCGCACGACGGTCGGTTCGCGCCGCGCGAGGACGACCACGAACGCCGCAGCCACCAGCACGACGTACGCGGCCGCCCAGCCGAGCACGACCAGCCCCGTCTACTGGTCGAGAATCGTCTTGAGATTCTCGACGGCGCGGGCGCCGTCCGCGTCGTTCACCTTTTCGACGACTCCCGCCTGCATCTTCGAGAGGAGCGACGGCGGTACATCATAGGTCACGTCGATCGACACCTTCGCACCATTGCCCTGCGGCTCGGCACTGTAGGTGAAGGTGCTCTGGATTCCGGTGGTCGTCTTGAAGCTGAATTGCTTCCCGCTCTCGTACTTCACCGTCTCGGCACGGCCGGAAAACTCGACCCCCGCCATGACGAACGTCCAATCCCACGACGTTCCGGCCTTCTTCGGATCACCGTTCACATTCGTGATCGTCTTGAGCGGTCCGAGGAACGCCGGATGGTTCTTCACATCGGCGATGTAGTCGATGATTCGATCGGCCTTGTTCGTGATGACGACTGATTTGGCTACTCGGGCCATGCTGTCCTCCGAAAATTCAATGCTGAACTCGAGTGAACGGGCGGCGCGGACGATATCGCCAGACCGTCGGCGCGACTACTACCTTACTCGAACCTTGTCCGTTGAGCGAGACGTGCTGGTTCGATTCCCGAAGGCCCCACATTCGGCTCGTGTACATCTCGTGACTCCGCCCATGGTGGACCGGGTGGTCGCGCGTCGCGGCGTGCGGGGAATCCTGACGGAGAGCGAGCGCGCGGTGCTGAACGGGCTTTCGGTCGAG
>JAJKIV010000448.1 GCA_021154285.1 Gemmatimonas sp.
CATCGCCTTCGGCGTCTCGATCTCCGTGGGCATCGTCTTCGGCATCGTCCCCGCATGGCGCGCGGCGAAACAGGATCCCGTCGTATGTCTCAGATACGAGTAATGCATCGTGCCATCAGCCATCGGCCATCAGCCATCAGCTTCACCGCTCTGGCTGGGTTGATCGGGCTGCTCGCCGCGACGCCGCTCCGCGCACAGCAGCCCATGACGCTGCAGCAGGTCATTGCGCTGGCGCAGAAGCAAGGGCTCCAGGCGCGGATGGTGACCGACACGAGGGACGCCGCGCGGTGGCGCGATCGCGCGTTCAACGCGCGACTCATGCCGCAGCTGTCGCTCGCGGGTGACCTGCCTAACTACCGCCGTCAGATCATTCCGGTGACGCAGCCCAACGGATCGACGTTGTTTTTGCCACACCGAGAAACGATGTCACAGCTCAACATGCAGTTGTCGCAGTCTGTCCCGCTCACCGGTGGCTCGTTTTTCGTGCAGTCCGGTATTCAGCGAGTGGACGTGGGTGGCGACCAGGCTTCGCGGCTCTACAGCTCGTCGCCGGTAACGGTCGGGTTCAGTCAGGACATCTTCCGGCCTAACGCGCTCAAGTGGGACGCTCGCGAGCAGGACCTGGTGACCGCCACGGCCGATCGGCAGTACCTCGAGTCACGCGAGGACGTCGCGTTGACCGCCGCCAACGCATTCTTCGATGTCCACTCGGCTCGACTCGCACTCGACAACGCGGTGGCGAAGGTTGCGATCAACGACACGCTCTTCAACCTGAACAAGGGTCGGTTCGAGGTTGGCAAGATCGGTGAGAACGATCTCCTGCAGAGCGAGCTCGCCTTGCTCCAGGCGCGTGCGCAGACGGACGCCGCGCGGCTCGCCTTCGATCAAGCCACCGCGGCGCTCAAGCGGCTCCTCAGCCTCCCGCCCGACTCACCGCTCGAGATTACCCCACCCACCGATGTGCCGCTCACGCACGTCGACACGGTGCTCGCGGTCCAACAGGCGCTCAAGAACCAGAGCCTCGTCACGAGCAACGAGCTGCAGTCGGTGCAGGCGAAGCGTGCGCTCACCGAAGCGAAGCTCAACAACGGATTCGGTGCGACCGTGTCGGCGTCAGTCGGCTTCAATCAGCAGGCGTCGGTGCTCGACGCTGCCTACCGGGACCTTACACAACGTCAGCAGTACGGCGTGAGCATTCAGATGCCAATCGTTCAGTGGGGCAACCGCAAGGGGCAGGTGGAAGCAGCCAAGGCCGACCAGGATCGCGCCACCGCGAATGCGCGCGCCACACGGGATGCAGCGGCCGAGGGTGCCCACTTCGCCGCCCTGCAGCTCACGCTCGCGGCCAGTAACCTCGCCTTGTCAGCGAAGGCCGACACGGTCGCCGTCAAACGATTCGACGTGGCGAAGAACCGCTATCTCGTCGGCAAGATCCAGATCGACAACCTCTACATCGCTCAGAGCGAGCGCGACGGCGCACTCAGCGCGTACATCAACGCCCTGCGCGGGTACTGGGTGGCGTACTACAGGCTCCGACGGCTGACGCTGTACGATTTCGCGGAGAATCAGCCGATCCGATAGGATCGGGCGGGAACCGGGAACAGGGAACCGGGAACGGAAGAAACCTCGGGAAGCTTCTCTCACGTAGAGAGGCATTCCGAGGTTGTTTCTGTTCCCGGTTCCCCGTTCCCGGTTCCCCGTTCCCGGTTCCCATGAAACCTCTCCTCGAAATGCGCGAGGCCACGCGAATGCTGCGGAGCTCACCAGGCGTCTCCCTCCTCGCCACCCTCGCCCTTGCCCTCGGTATCGGATCCACCACCACGATGTACTCGATCACGCGAGGTATCCTCCGTGATCTGCCGGTGGACCGCCCGGAGCAGTTGATGCACGTCGCCATGACCGACCGCAACGCAGGCGATGAGTACCGCCCCATCCCGGCGGCGGACATCGTCGCGATGCGTGAGCAGCAGCGCAGCTTCGAGGCGATCGCTGCCTACGACGTCGAGTCGATTCACCTCGGCGACGCGGACCATCGCGCCGAGCGACTGTCGGCTGGGCGAGTGACCGCGAGCCTGTTCGCGGTGCTTCGCGTCGCGCCGCTCCTTGGACGGACGCTCACGAGCGACGACGAACGGCCTGGTGCTCCGCGGGTCGCCGTGCTGGGGTATCAGCTCTGGCAGAATCGTTATGCGCGAGATCGCTCGGCGGTGGGCCGAACCATTCGCGTGAACGGCGTCCCCGCCATTGTCGTCGGCGTTATGCCCAAGGACTTCGGCTTCCCGGTGCAGGAGCAGGTGTGGACCCCGCTCGCCCTCGACGCACTCCGCTCGGCGCCGGTCGCTCAGGATGGCCCTGCCTACAATGTCATCGGTCGCCTGCGCAGCGGCGCCACACGGGAGACGGCGGGCGCCGACATCGCGAGCATCGGCCGCCGACTCGCGATCGCGGACCCGAAGGCGCATGAAGAACGGACGCTCGCCGTCCGCCCGTTCTACGACGAGATGATCCCCCGCAAGGGACGCGTGATCTTCCGCGCGATGCTCATCGTCGTCTCGTTCGTGTTGGTGATCGCGTGCGCGAACGTCGCCAACCTGCTGCTCGCGCGCGCGATCGCGCGCGGCCGCGAGATCGCCGTTCGCATGGCCCTCGGTGCGTCCCCGTCGAGTCTCGTCAGGCAGCTGTTGGTGGAGTCCTTGGCCATCGCGATCCCTGGTGGGATACTGGGGCTGGCGATCGCGCGCGCCGGCGTCGCGGTCTTCAACGGAACACTCAGCTTCGATCTCGCATACTGGATGCGCGTCGACGTCGACATGGGAGTGCTCGCCTTCGCCACCGCGCTCGTCGTGCTTGCCGCGGTGGCCGCCGGTCTTGCGCCAGCTCGTCAGGCCGCACGCGTCGATGTCGCTGACGTCCTCAAAGACCAAACGCGTGGCTCGTCGTCGTTCCGTCTCGGCCGCGCGACTCGAGTGCTCGTGACCGCCGAAGTAGCGTTGTCGTGTGCACTCCTCGTCGTCACGGGGCTCATGGTAAAGGGCGTGTTGAGCATCACGTCGCGTTATGTGGGCGTCGCTCCGGACCACGTCGCCACGGGGCGCATCGAGCTCCGACCGGACGCCTATCCAGATGCGGCCGCACGCGCACGCCTGTTCGACGCACTCGAGTCGCGAGTTTCCTCCGAGCCCGGCGTGACGTCGGTCGCGCTTGCGTCGCATCTGCCAGGCAACAGCGCCGCGAGCGGTCCGGTCGAGATCGAGGGCGCCCGGTACGAGAAACGCGACCTGGTACCACAGAGCCGAGTCGTCGCGATCTCGCCGGAGTTCTTCCGGACGTTTGGCGTGTCGCTGCTGCAGGGGCGGCCGTTCAGTCGCGCGGATCGCGAGGGTGGACCGCTCGTCACGATCGTGAACCGGGCATTCGCCGCGCGCTTCTTCTCCGGCGACGCGGTTGGGCGTCGCGTGCGCGTGAAGGAGAACGGCGACTGGGCAACCATCGTCGGTGTGGTGCCGGTGGTCGGGATCCTCGGCGGCAACGGCGATCGAAACTCGGGCGCTGACGCGGTTTACGTTCCGCTCGCGCAGTCCGATTGGGCGAACGTCGCCGTCGCCGCGCGAACAACCGCCGACGCGACTGCGCTCGTGGCAACGCTGCGTGACATCGTGGCGCAGCTCGATCCCGATGTGCCGCTCTACCAGGAAGGCCGGCTCGATACGGTGCTCGCGCACGACAGCACCGGCGAGAAGGTGTTTGGCGGGCTGTTCACCTTCTTCGGGCTGGCGGCGCTGTTGCTGTCCGTGGTTGGCCTGGTGGGCGTGCTCGGATTCTCGGTGAGCCAGCGCACGCGCGAGCTGGGGATTCGCTTGGCGTTAGGCAGCCGGCCGGCGTCGATTCTGTGGCTCGTCCTTCGGGACGGAGCGCTGCAGCTTCTCGTCGGCTTGACGCTCGGCCTTGGCGTCGCGGCGCTGGCGGCACCGCAGTTCGGCGAAGCGCTGTTCGAGCAGCGTCCGCATGACCCGAGCGTGTACGCTGTCATTGCGCTGGTATTGATTATCGCTGGCGCGCTCGCGGCGATCGTCCCCGCACGTCGCGCGCTGGCCGTGAGTCCCATGACCGCGCTGCGTTCTGAATAACTGCCGGGGACGGGCGACGGCAGTCGTTATACGTTAGGCCTGCGACCTTGTATGCGTTCGTAGAGCTTCGCGATGAATGGCGTGACGACGACCGTCGCCGCGATGCGCAGTGGCTGCGTGAGCTTGGTCGCGATGTACGCCGCAGCGAACGTCCCGACACTGCCCGCCGCGCTCGTCGGCTGCCACCCGAGCCGAATGGCAAGCCAGAACCCGCCCAGCACGGCGAAAAAGATGACGAAGTACACGACGACGGCGACGGTGCCGTACTCGGCCAACAGTTTCTGAACCGTCTTCTTCACGGGCAGTCGGGGATGGAAGCGCCCGAAAGATACTCAAACAGGGCGGCTGGAGACGGCAGACGTAGAACCCTCGGGACGTTCTTCTCGCCAGAAGAATATCCCAAGGGTTCGTCAGCCAGCGTCAGCCAGCAACCCGCACGAGCAGCCAGCAACCAGCCGCCGTTTCCCGTCTCCCGTATCCCGCTTCCCGTCTCCCTCACTCCATTCGCAACGCAGCGATCGGATCCGCCTTTGTCGCCCGCCTCGCCGGCACAATGCACGCGGCAAGACCGGCCACAGCCAGTGTGATTGCCACGGACCCGAACACCATGGGATCGTTAGCTTTCACCGCAAACAACTGCGCCGCAAGCAGCCGTGTCGCGGCGAACGCACCGGCGACGCCTAACACAATCCCCACAGCTACCAGGGCCATCCCCTGCCGAATGATGATGCGAAACACCGACGTCGGACGCGCCCCGAGCGCCATGCGAATCCCCATTTCGCGAGAGCGCTGCGTCACCGAGTAGGCGAGCATTCCGTACAGGCCAACCACGGCCAGCACGAGTGCGACAGCGGCAAACCCGACGAGCAACTGCGTCCGGAAGCGCGGAGCCGCAACAGAATCATAGAGAATCGACTCCACCGACTGGATCGCCGAGAGCGGGACATCGGGGTCCAGCGCGCGAACGGCGGCTCGCAACTGCGACGCCACGGCCTCCGGGTCCCCACGCACGCGAGTTGCCAGATTCCCAAACCCCACGCCCCAACCCGCGTTAGGCTGCCGGCTGGGGAAGTACATCACCTCCGGCGCATCGTTCGCCTGGCCGTAGATGCGGACGTCCCCGACCACGCCGACGATCTCGCCAACGAACGGCTTCCCGAAATCCACGACGAGCCGCTTGCCGAGGGCGCTTGCTCCCGAAAAGAGTCGCCTCGCGAGCGCGTCACTCACGATCATCACGCCGGCGCCGGCCCGGTCGGACGCATTGAACACGCGGCCGGCAACCAGCGGGATGCGCATCGTCGTGAAGTAGTCTTCCGTCACACTCGATACGGTCGCGTTCATCTTGTCCGCGTCGGTCACCGGCGGACGGCCGTCGATGTAGAAGTAGGTGTCACCCCCGCCGCGAAGCGGGAACAGCGTCGTCGCGGCGACGGACTCGACCCCCGGAATCGCGCGCACGCGCTCGAAGAACTGATCCCAGAATCGCACCTCCGCATCGCGGTTCGGGTACTTGGTCGGCGGGAGCGATACGGAGGCCGCAACGAGCCCGGACGGGTCGAAGCCAGTCTTGACGTCCTGCAGTCGCCAGAGGCTGCGCACGAGGAGCCCGGCACCGACCAGCAGTACGACCGACAACGCCACCTGCGCCACCACGAGCACATCGCGCGTCGATACGCCAGACCGAGTTGCTGATGATTTGCCCAGCGACTTCATCATCGCGGCGAGGTCCGTTCGAGCCGCGTGGAGTGCGGGCGCGGCCCCGAAGACGAGACTCGTCAGCAGCGAGACGCCAAACGTGAACGCGAGCACGGTGCCATCGATCTCCACCTCGGCCAGGCGCGGCAGCATGCCGTCACCCACCGCGCGCACCGCGACCAACAGGTAGTGTCCGAGTACGAGCCCGGTGACTCCGGCAGCCACACCGAGCAGGAGGCTCTCGGTGAGCAGCTGCCTGACGAGTCTCGAGCGGCCCGCTCCGAGTGCGGTACGCACGGCCATCTCGCCACTCCGCGCGGATGCGCGTGCGAGCAGGAGGCTCGCGACGTTGCCGCACGCGATGAGCAAGACGACCCCGACGGCGCCTAACAGCACGAGGAGCACCGGACCCACACCGCCGATCACCACATCGCGGTACGGCACGAGACTGAGGCGCCAGCTCTCGTTCTCGGGATACTGCGCAGCCAGGTCGCGCGCGATGCCGTCCATGTGTCGCTGCGCCTGCGCGATGGTCACGCCAGGTTTGAGCCGTCCCACGAGCCTGAGAAAGTGAAAGCGCCGCACCGACATCTCGTTCGTCCTGAACGGAATCGGACGCCAGATTTGCACGTCCATGGTCCGGTCGAGCACCGGCGGCATGATGCCGATGACGGTGTGCGGCCGCCCGTCGATCGGAATCGCCTTGCCGATGATGCGGACGTCGCCGGCATACCGGCGCTGCCAGAGCCCGAACGAGAGGATCGCCACGGCGTGGTCACCCTGCTCTTCCTCGGGAAGGAAGACGCGGCCGCGGTACGGCTTGACGCCTAACGTCGTAAAGAAATTCGCCGAGGCGATCGAGGACGCCACGCGTTCCGGCTCGGTCGACCCGGTGAGGACGGCGGTGCCGAAGACGGTTCTCGCGGCCAGCGACGAGAACACGGAGTTCCGATCCCGGTAGTCGAGGTAGTCGGGCGGCGACACCATCGCCTGGCTCCCCTGTCGGAAGGCCCCATACATGTACACGAGCTCGGCGGGGCGCTCGTAGGGGAGTGGCCGGAACAGCACCGAGTTGACGATGCTGAACATCGCGGTATTGGCGCCGATGCCTAACGCCAGCGTCGCGATGATGAGGGCGGCGAACGCCGGGCGTTTCACGAGGCCGCGCATCGCGTACTTCAGGTCCTGAAGCATGGGGTCGATCCTCATCTCGTCGGTGAGCGTCCAGATCGCGTGCGGGATGGCGCCGATGGTGCGGATCATCAGGCGACGCTCGCCGCGGCGGTCACCCGCGTTCTTTCGGTCGAGCAGCAGCGCCCGATACCACAACTCTCCGCTCCACTCGCGCGTCCATTCGTCTCGTCGCCGGTCCGGCACGAGCACACCTGCGGCGCGCACGATGCGCATGCATCGGTCGTAGACGGCGCGCG
>JAJKIV010000449.1 GCA_021154285.1 Gemmatimonas sp.
TCCTCGAAGCGCTTCCGGTCTTCCGCCACGTCAATCGCGTGGGGGGACGTGCCGAGAATCCTGAGGCCGGCCGCCTCGAGCGGACGCGTGAGCTTGAGCGGCGTCTGGCCGCCAAGCTGCACGATTACACCTTCGGGCTGCTCCCGACGGACGATCTCGAGGACGTCCTCGAGCGTCAGCGGCTCGAAGTAGAGCTTGTCCGAGATGTCATAGTCGGTCGAGACGGTCTCGGGATTCGAGTTGATCATGATCGTCTCGTAGCCACGCTCGCGGAGGGCCATCACGGCCCGCACGCAGCAGTAGTCGAACTCGACGCCCTGCCCGATCCGGTTCGGCCCACTGCCGAGGATCACGACCGACCGACGTCCCGTCCGCGGCGCTTCGCTCTCGTCATCGTACGACCCGTAGAGGTACAGCGTCTCGGACGGGAACTCGCCCGCGCACGTGTCGACCATCTTGTACGACGGATGGATGCCTAACGACCAGCGGCGCGCCCGCACGTCGGCCTCGCTCTCACCGCGCAGCGTGCCGAGCTGTCGGTCGGAGAAGCCGGCACGCTTCATCTCGCGAATGTCGTCGGCCGTCACGTCGCTCAGCGTCGCGTACCGGCGTTCCGCCTCGAGCAGCTCCTGCATCTGGTACAGGAACCACCGGTCGACCTTCGTCAGATCGTACACGTCATCGACGGTCAGCCCCGCTTCGAGCGCGCGCTTGACCTGGAAGATTCGCTCGGGCGTCGGCTGGCGGAGCGCCCCCCGCAGTGCCTCCACCGTATCGTCCTGCAGGCGATCGTCCCCTGGCCGTTCGCCGATCGCCCAGCCGGGACGACCCGTCTCGAGCGCGCGAAGCCCCTTCTGAAACGCCTCCTTGAACGTCCGGCCGATCGCCATCGACTCACCGACGGACTTCATCTGCGTCGTGAGGTACGGGTTCGCGCGAGCGAACTTCTCGAAAGCGAACCGCGGGCACTTGACCACGACGTAGTCCAGCACCGGCTCGAACGACGCCGGCGTCGTCTTCGTGATGTCGTTCGGGATCTCGTCGAGCCGGTAGCCGACCGCGAGCTTCGCGCCGATCCGGGCGATCGGGAATCCCGTCGCTTTCGAGGCGAGTGCCGACGACCGCGAGACGCGCGGGTTCATCTCGATCACGACCATCTCGCCGTCGGTGGGGTTGATCGCGAACTGGATGTTGCATCCACCCGCATCGACCCCGATCTCGCGGATGACCGCGACCGCGGCGTCCCGCATTACCTGATACTCGCGGTCCGTCAGCGTCATCGCCGGCGCGACGGTGATCGAGTCGCCGGTGTGCACGCCCATGGGATCGATGTTCTCGATCGAGCAGACGATCACGACGTTGTCGGCGTGGTCGCGCATGACCTCGAGCTCGAATTCCTTCCAGCCAAGGAGACTGCGCTCGATGAGCACCTGGCTCGTTGGGGACTCCGCCAGCCCGCGGCGGACGATCGTTTCGTACTCGTCGCGATTGTACGCGATCCCACCGCCCGACCCGCCTAACGTGAACGACGGCCGAATGATCGCCGGGTAGCCCACATACTCGCCGATCGACACCGCCTCGTCCCACGTGTGCGCGATGCGACCCTGCGGGACCTGGAGTCCAATGCGCTGCATGGCAGCCGCGAACTCCGCACGGTCTTCAGCCACCTGGATCGCCCGCGCATTGGCCCCGATCAGCTCGACGTTGTGCTTCTGCAGCACGCCACGCTCGAAAAGCTTCATTGCGACGTTGAGCGCGGTCTGTCCGCCCATGGTCGGCAACAACGCGTCGGGCTTCTCGCGCTCGATCACGAGCTCGACGAAGTCCGGGGTCACCGGCTCGATATAGGTGCGGTCGGCGATCTCCGGATCCGTCATGATCGTCGCCGGGTTCGAGTTCACGAGGATCACCTCGAACCCCTCCTCCCGCAGCGCGCGAGCGGCTTGCGTGCCGGAATAGTCGAACTCGGCCGCCTGCCCAATCACGATCGGGCCGGAGCCGATCAGCAGAATGCGATGTATGTCGGTGCGACGAGGCATGTGAAAACCGTGAAGACTCGGTCTTATCTCGCTTCGGATCGATGTCGAGCCAGATCCGCTTCCACCATCATTGCCACCAGTTGCTCGAACGGGACCTTGGGCGACCAGCCAAGAACGCGCTTCGCCTTCGTTGGGTCGGCCACGAGAAGATCGACCTCCGCCGGTCTGAAGAACTTCTCGTCCTGCACGACGTGGTCGCGGTAGTCGAGCCCCGCGGCCTGGAACGCGAGCTCACACAGTTCACGCACCGAGCGCGTCGCCCCCATCCCAACAACGTAGTCGTCAGGGCTCGGCTGTTGCAGCATCAGCCACATCGCCTCCACGTAATCCCCGGCGAAACCCCAGTCGCGCCGCGCGTCCAGATTGCCAAGCCGCAGCGCGGACTGAAGCCCGAGCTTGATGCGCGCAACGCCGTCTGTGACCTTGCGCGATACGAACTCGAGACCGCGTCGCGGGCTCTCGTGGTTGAACAGAATGCCCGAGACCGCGTACATGCCGAAGCTCTCGCGGTAGTTCACCGTGATCCAGTGCCCGTAGACCTTGGCAACGCCATAGGGGCTTCGTGGATAGAACGGCGTGGACTCGCGCTGCGGTGTTTCGACCACCTTGCCGAACATCTCGCTGGAGCTGGCTTGATAGAACCGCGCGTTGGGTGCGGCCTTCTTCGCTGCTTCGAGCATTCTCGTCACGCCGAGACCGGTGAACTCGCCCGTGAGCACGGGCTGCGTCCACGACGTTCCGACGAAGCTCTGCGCCGCGAGATTGTAGATCTCATCGGGCTGATACTCGCGGACGGCATCCACGAGCGAGTGCTGATCGAGGAGATCCGCAGAAACGAACTCGAGGCGATCGAGGATGTGCGCGATGCGCTCGAACGCCGTCGTCGAGCTGCGACGCACCATGCCAACGACTCGATACCCCTTGTCGAGCAGAAGCTCGGCGAGGTACGAACCATCCTGGCCCGTGATCCCGGTTATCAGCGCGGTCGGCAATTTTGAAAAGCAGCTCAGCCCTTAGTTAGAAAAAAGGGAGCCCCGAGAGGCTCCCTTTTCGTCGGTTCAAGAAACACGGTCACGCAACAACGGCGCCTCGAGGAGCTCGCTGGACCTTGCCCGCATGTAAGCATCGGACGCAGACCTTCACGCGCTGGATCCGTCCGTCGATCACCACGCGAACGACCTGGAGGTTCGGCTTCCAGATGCGACGCGTCTTGTTGTTGGCGTGCGAAACGTTGTTTCCGAATGCGACTCCGCGATCGCAGGCGTAGCATCGATTCCGGTTGATAGGCATTGTCGTCAGCCCTCGATCAGCTCAATGCGCGCCATCTCAGCCCCATCACCCTTGCGATGACCGGTCTTGAGAATGCGCGTGTAGCCGCCGGCGCGCTTCGCGAACCGCGGCCCGAGTTCCTGGAACAGCTTGTCGGCCGTCTCGCGCTTGTGCACGTGACGACCAGCGAGACGACGCGCGTGCAGCGTGCCATTCCGCGCCTTCGTAATCAGCTTCTCCACGAATGGCCGCAGCTCCTTGGCCTTCGCCTCGGTCGTCTCGATCGCGCCGTGCTCGATGAGCGACGACGCGAGATTCCGCATGAGTGCGAGCTTCTGCTCGCTGGTACGGCGCAGCTGCCGCCCCGCCTTGCGATGACGCATCAGTCTTACTCCTCTTCGTCGTCAGGCGCGTTTGCAGCGGCGCGGCTCGGCGGCGTGCCCCAATCCGTAATCCGAACGCCCTCGCCGTTCTCGTCCCAACGCATCCCAAAGTTCAAGCCTTCACGCTCGAGGAGATCAGCGATCTCCTGCAGCGACTTCTTCCCGAAATTCTTGACCTGCAGAATCTGACTCTCGGTCTGGCGAACGAGATCACCCAGCGAGCGGATGTTCGAGTTCTTGAGCGAGTTCACCGACCGAACCGACAGCTCGAGATCATCGATCGGCGTGCGGAAGAGCTCCGCCAACCGGTGCGCGTCGCCGCTGGACTGCTCGCCACCGCCGCCAACGGGCGCGGACGCGTGCGATCCAAAGCCCGCGAAATACTGGAAGTGCGTTTGCGCGAGCGCGGCAGCGTAGCTCACTGCCTCTTCAGGCGAGAGCGTGCCGTTGGTCTCGACCGTGAGCACCAGACGATCGTAGTCCGTGCGCTGGCCAACCCGCGTCTCGGCAACCGAGAAGTTCGCGCGGCGCACCGGATTGTAGATCGAGTCGATGCGAACGAGGTCGATTGGCAGACCGCGATCGATCACGTGCTGGTCGGCCTCGATGTAGCCGCGGCCCTTGTTCACGTACAGCTCGACGTTGATGTCGCGGTCGTCCTGGAGCGTGAACAGGTGGTGGCGGTTGTCGATCACGCGAACGCCGCTCTGGTCCTGAACGTCGGCCGCGGTGATCGGGCCGGCCTCGGACTTCGAGATGCGGAGAATCGCCTCGTCGAGGTCGTCCGCGAGCGAGAGCGTGAGCGTCTTGAGGTTCGCGATGATCTGGTGCACGTCCTCGACCACCCCGGGGATGGTCTGGTGCTCGTGAACCACACCGTCGATACGGAAGCCCCACACCGCGGAGCCGCGGAGCGACGACAGCAGCATGCGCCGCATCGCGTTGCCAAGCGTGTGGCCGAAGCCGCGCTCGAGCGGCTGGAGCCGGAATTCTGCAACGTTTGCGTTGTCGTCGCGCTTGGTCGCTTCAACCAGCTGCGGACGGACCAACCCGGTGAGATCGATTACCTGTGCCATTTGTTCGATATCCTGAACGGTCTTACCGAGACATCGCCTCGGCAACGCCCCACCCCGCCCCTAGCGCGCGGTGAGCTCGTAACGGGACTAGGGCCCGGACCAAAAAGCGGGAACTGGGATCCGGGAACGGGGAACCGTACCTCCGCGAGGAGTCACTGTTCCCAGTTCCCTGTTTCCGTTCCCTCTCTACTTCGAGTACAGCTCGACCACGAGCTGCTCCTGCGCGGCGATCGGGATGCTCGTGCGCGCGGGGCGCTCCAGCATTCGTCCGCTGAACGTGTCGCGGTCGACCGCGATCCACGAAAGCGGCGCGCCGCGGGTGGACTGATCCATGGCGGACATGATCGAGGCCATCTCGCGCGACTTCATCCGCACACGCACTTCCTCGCCGGGATCAACGAGGTAGCTTGGCACGTCGACCGTCTTCTGATTGATCTCGACGTGGCGGTGCCGAATGAGCTGACGGGCCGCTTTGCGGCTCGCGGCGAAACCCATGCGGTACACGACGTTATCGAGCCGACTCTCGAGTGCCGCGAGAAGGTTATGACCGGTAATGCCGGGCAGCGTGGCCACGCGCTCGAACGTGTTGCGGAACTGACGCTCGCTCACGCCGTAGATGCGCTTGATCTTCTGTTTCTCGCGAAGCTGCTTCGAATACTCCGAAGACTTGCGACGGCGCGCGGTGCTCTGGCCGTGCTGACCGGGCGCGTACGGGCGACGCTCGACGGGGCACTTCTCGGTGAAGCACTTGGTGCCCTTGAGAAAGAGCTTCGTCCCTTCGCGACGGCACTGGCGACAGCTGGGTCCTGTGTAGCGAGCCACGGTCAGACCCTCCGGCGCTTGGGAGGACGACAGCCGTTATGCGGAATCGGCGTGACGTCCTTGATCGACTTCACCTGGAGGCCAGCAGCGGCGAGCGCCTGGATCGCCGACTCGCGGCCGGAGCCGGGGCCCTGCACGCGCACGTGCACGCGGCGGACGCCAAGCGACATCGCCTCGCGCGCAGCCTGCTCGGCGGCGACGGTGGCAGCGAACGGCGTGGACTTCTTGGAACCCTTGAAGCCGGCCTTGCCCGACGAGCCCCACGAGACCGCGTTTCCGTGCGAGTCGGTGATGGTGATCGTCGTGTTGTTGAACGTCGCGCTGATATGGGCGACGCCTTCTGCTTCAATGACGCGCTTGGTCTTTTTCGCAGTTGCCATAGGACTACTTGGTCACCTTCTTCTTGCCGGCGATCGCGCGGCGTGGGCCCTTCTTCGTGCGGGCGTTCGTGTGCGTGCGCTGACCGCGAACCGGCAAACCGCGGCGATGGCGGATTCCGCGATAGGATCCGATGTCCATCAAGCGCTTGATGTTCATGGCGACTTCAGTGCGGAGTGCGCCCTCGACGCGATAGTCGCGCTCGATCGCCTGTCGAAGTCGGTTCACATCGGCGTCGTTGAGATCGCGGACGCGGAGGTCGGCGCTCACGCCAGTCGTCTGCAGAATCTTTCGCGCAGTCGGGCGACCGATTCCGAAGATGTACGTGAGACCGACCTCGACCTTTTTGTCGCGCGGGAGATCGACGCCAGCAATTCGAGCCATAGTCTACCCTTGCCGCTGCTTATGCTTGGGGTTTCGCTTACAAATGATCCGCGTCACGCCGTTGCGCTTCACCACTCGGCAATGCTCACAGATCGGCTTAACGCTGCTGCGAACTTTCACAGGGCGCTCCACTCAAAACAAAGGAAATTTCGGACAAGACCCTGAGATTAACGGGCTTAGCCCCGTCATGCAAGGGATGAACCTTGCCTGCTTTCCTAGACGGCGACGGACTGGAGCTCGCTCAGTATGAGATCCATCGCCGCGCGCGGGTCGGGTGCCGCGGTCACCGCGCGCCCCACGACGATGTACCGAGCGCCCGCCGCCGATGCCTCCGAGGGAGTAACCACGCGTCGCTGATCGTGGGCCGCACCGCCGGCCATGCGGATCCCGGGCACCAGGACAGCGAGCGTATCCGCGAATTTCGCTCGGACGGCCGCGGCTTCTGCTCCAGCGCACACGATACCGTGCGCGTGCGCACGACTGGCGAGATCGGCCAGCCTCGCGACTTCATGGCTCGCGACTATTTCGGGTCTTCCGGTCGCGTCCTTCAGCGAGGCATCGTCGAACGACGTCAGCACAGTCACGGCGAGAATGGAGGTCGCGTCGCCCCCGCCCTCCACAGCAGCCTCGATCATCGCGACGCCGCCTGACGCGTGCACCGTCAGCAGACGAACCCCGAGCCCCGCGGCGGAACGGGCTGCGCCGCGCACCGTGTTCGGGATGTCGTACAGCTTGAGGTCGAGAAAAACGTCGCACCCGGCGTCGCGCACGCGAGTCACGACGTACGGCCCCGCCGCAGTGAAGAGCTCACTGCCAATCTTGTAGAACCGGCAACGGTCGCCGAGCGACCCGACGACGCGCATGGCCGCGTCGGCGGACGGCACGTCGAGCGCGATGATCGGCGTGGTGTTCACGTTGTTGGCCACTCCAGAGTGCCGGTGAGCTCGGACAGTGCGCCGCCCTCGTGATCGCGGCACCATGCGTCGAGCCCGTTCACCAGGCGCTCGGGCAGCCGTGGATCACGAAGCGCGCCCGTTCCGATTGCGACGAGTGAGGCCCCAGCAATGAGATACTGAAGCACCGCGTCGACGCTGCTGATCCCGCCAATGCCGATGATCGGAACGTCCGTGGCCCTCCGGACCTTCCACGTTGCGAGTACGCCCACCGGAAGCAGTCCCGGTCCGCTCACGCCTCCGGTTCCATAGCCAAGCGCGGGGCGCCGGCGCTCGACATCGATGGCGAGGCCGGGGATGGTGTTCACGACGCTGATGGCGTCGGCGCCTGCCTCGACTGCGGTACGCGCCGCACCCCCAATGTCGGTGAGCGTAGGCGAAAGCTTCACGATGAGCGGAAGTTTGGTGACCGATCTCGCTCCCGACACGACCTCGCGGAGCGCGCACGGGTCAGCGCCGAATTCCGTGCCGCCAGCCTTGGTGTTCGGACAGCTGACGTTCAGCTCGAAGCCGTGCACCGGCGCGCCCTCGAGCTGCTCGATGACGCGCGGAAACTCGTCGGTCTGGAATCCGATCACGTTCACAATGGTGCGCGCGTTAGGCAATGCGCGGCGCATCCACGGGAGGTGACGCTCGCGCACCTCCACCACTCCGGGATTCGCCAGCCCCACGGCGTTGATCATGCCGCCGTCGAACTCGGCGACGCGCGGCGCAGGCGCGCCGAATCTGGGCTCGAGGCTCACCGCCTTCGTGATCACCCCACCCAGCCGGTCGAGGTTCACCACCTCGTTGAGCTCTTCGCCATACGCGGCGGTGCCGGCGGCGAGCAGGATGGGATTCTGGAACCACACGCCGCAGAACTCCACGGCGAGGCGGTAGTGTGGCCCGCGCGCGACCGACTCGCTCACTGGCTCGCGGCGTTCGCCCGCCGCTGGTAGCCCGCGAGGTATTGCATTGTCGCGTCCGCGATGGAAGCCGCGATCTCGCGTTGTCGTCGCGGATCGCGGAGGTAGCGCGCTTCGGCGGCGTTCGTACCGAAGCCGATCTCGACGAGCACCGCCGGCATGAATGCCGTCACCAGCACGCGAAAGCCGGCCTGTTTCACACCGCGGTCCGGACCGGGATGCATCTTCGCCAACGACCGCTGCACGGTGGCGGCAAGCTCGCTCGATTCGCGGAGATGCTGGTTCTGCTCCATGTCGTGGACGATGAAGCTGAGGGGATCGTTGGCAGCGACGTCGTGCGAAATTTCGTATTTCACGACTTCGTTCTCCATCGCTTCCACGCGGCGTGCATCCTCGGTCTTGGCCTCGGAGAGAAAGTAGGTCTCGAAACCGCGCGCCGCACCCGGCTGCTTCCAATTTGGATTGGCCGCATTCACGTGAATCGACAGGAACACGTCACCCTTCTTCGCGTTCGCTATCCGTCCGCGGTCACTCAGCGCGATCAGCGTGTCCGTTGAACGCGTCATCACGACCGAGACACCCCGCTCCTGCAGCGCATCGCGAAGCGCCAGCGAAACGTCGAGCGTGATGTCCTTCTCGCGTATTTCCCAGTCAGCACCGATCGGTCCGCGCATGCCGCGATCGGGCCCGCCATGTCCGGCATCGACAATGACCGTCAAGCTTCTCGCCTTTGCAGGCGGTGGCGGTAGCGCGGCGAGTTGATGCTGCAGGACGGCGCGCCGCGTGTCGAACGTGACGCCAGTCGCGACCCGCGGCAAAAAGTCGCTGACGAACGAGTAAGGCAGATAGAGTGTTCCCGCCCGCACCACCGGCTCGGCCGCGAGCGGCAGTGTCTGGTCTCCGACACGGACGAATGGCACGCCGGCCGTTACCGCCACGCGGACGCCCGCCACCGCGACCACGTACTCGTTGGGCGCGCGGGTCTCGATCTGACCAGCCAGCGCGGCGGCGAGGGCGTCGGCCGCCACGACCGGGCCGCGATCGGAGAGCGACACCGAGACCGTCGTTGCCTTGTCACCATTCCGGACGGTCACATTCGACAACGGCTGGCCAACGGCCTGCTGCAGCAGCAGGGCGACTGCGACGATCATCGGACGCGGGCCACGCGTGCCATCTCGCGCTCGTCGGTTCGCTTGCGGTCGTCCGCCCGCTTGTCGTGCAGCTTCTTTCCCTTGCCTAACGCGAGGCTGACCTTCGCGACGCCGCCGCGGAAGTACAGCTCGAGCGGAATGAGTGTCAGGCCCTGGCGCTCAACGGCTCCGATCAACCGGCGAATCTCCTTGCGATGCAGCAGCAGCTTTCGCGTACGCGTTGGCTCGTGGTTGAACTGGTTGCCCTGTTCGTAGGGCGAGATGTGCAGGTTCAGCAGGAACACTTCACCATCCTTCACGACCGCGTAGGCGTCCGCCATGGTCGCCTTCCCATCCCGGAGCGACTTGACCTCGGTACCGGTGAGGACGAGGCCGGCCTCCCAGCTGTCGAGAATGTGGTAGTCGTGGCGCGCGCGCTTGTTCCGCGCGACGATCTGCCGGTCATCCTGTTTGTCTGTCTGAGCCATCTGCTCCGTTCGTTGCCGCAGGCCCGTGGCCCGACGCTCGATCCGTACTTACTCGCCCGAACCAAGAATAGGAGCGCTGCTCGCGTGGGCAAAGTGCTGCAGCGCACGCTCGTAGCAGCGTTGCCTTTCCCCATGGGCTCCGATACGTTTCGGCTCCTTCGCCGAAGTGGTGGAACTGGTAGACGCGCTGCATTCAGGGTGCAGTGGGCGATAGCCCGTGGGGGTTCGAGTCCCCCCTTCGGCACTGCAGGTTCGAGGGGTCAGAGTCGTGATCGCAATCGATCGACGAAGCTGACCCTTTTGCCGTCAGCGGCGCGGCGGACTACCGGTAGGAATTTCAGACGGCGGCACGTTTTCCGGCAGCGTCGCGGTGCCAAACGCCTTCCGCAACGCCTCGTTCGCCTGCTCCAGGTACCGCGACACGACCGCCCCAGCTCGCTCGATGTCGGGCTTGGTGGGGAACGACAATCCCGCCACGAACAGGAGCGCCTTGCCCAGCCGAGCGCTGGTCGGTTCCGGTGACGACCGGGCTTTGATCGCCTGACCGAGCGTTCGGAGCCGCGCGTTGAACTGTTGCTCGGCGGCGTTGCGCATCTGCGCCGCGATGTTCGGGTCCTTCGACCAGCTCTCGCCGAGCTCGCGAGCCACTGCTGATGCGGTCCGATCGTCGAGCGCGTCCCGTTCCGCGGAGAGAAGTCCGGCGGCGCGCCGGGCATATCGAAGCTCCCACCGTGCGCGATCCGCATCCCCGCGCGTCGCGACGTCGCTGAGCCATGAGACGTCGGCATCGTCCGGGTCGATGAGCAGGGTACGCACGTACGATGCAGCGTTTCTCCGCAGGCGCCGCTGCTCTCGCCACGCCGCAAGAAACGGGGGGGCCATGGCGCGCGCAGGCGGTGGTGCTAGACCGTGAGAACCGGGAGACCGACGCGCTGCCGCACTGTGCGCTCGTCGACGAGCAGGTCGCCGAGATGCACGCTCTCGAGCACGTCGTCGATTTTTCGCTGCAGCAGCATCCACACCGGCCGAATGCTGCAGCTCTGCGCCTCGGAACACCGCTCTTCGCCGACCGGGTGGCTCACGCAGTGAAGGTCGAACGTTGCGTGCTCCGACGCCGCGATCACCTCGCGGACCGAGATGTCTTCCGGCGCCCTGGAGAGCATGTAGCCTCCGCGCGCGCCTCGCGTGCTGTTCACGAGGCCCGCACGACGGAGCCGGAGAAGAATCTGCTCGACATAGTCAGCGGGCAACCGCTCACCGCCCGCGATGTCACGGCCGGTAATGGGTCCTTCGCCCGCTCGCTTCGCGAGGTGGAGGGCGCAGATCAGCCCGTACTCTGCCCACGTGGTAATGCGCACGCCGTAAAACTACAGCTCTGACGCCTTCGATCCTATCCCCCGGCGCTCACGCTGTGTGCTCCGCCCGGAACGCCGATCTCCGTCATCTTCCGGAGATCCAGCACGTCGTCGATCTGGTCCTCGGGAAGAATCTTGTCCCGCTCGACCAAGTCTCGAATGAGAACGCCTTCCTTCACCGACTGCTTACTGATCTCCGCCGCACGGGCATAGCCGATGTGCGGCATGAGTGCAGTCGCGAGCGCGGCCGAGCGTTCGACCCAGTACGAGCACATCTCCTCGTTCGCCGTGATCCCCTTCACCGTCCGCTCGGCGAGGACGCGTGCCGCGTTGGTCAGGATCGTCATCGCGAGCAGAATGTTATGCCCGATCACGGGCATCATCACATTGAGCTCGAGCTGGCCGTGCTCGGCCGCGATGGCGACCGTCGTATCGCAACCAATGACCTGGAAGCAGACCTGGTTCACCATCTCCGGGATCGACGGATTGATCTTTCCGGGCATGATCGACGAACCGGGTTGCACCGCCGGCAGCATGATCTCGTTGATGCCGGTGCGCGGGCCCATGACCATGAGTCGCAGGTCGTTCGCGATCTTGCTCAGATCGATGGCGAGGCCGCGTAACGTTGCGCTGAAAGCGGCCGGGTCGCCCATGCTCTGCATCAGCTGAATGCGATCCTCGCCGACCCTAACGTCGAGACCCGTGATCTGCTTGAGATACTTGTTCATCAGCTCCGGGTATTCCTTCTCGACCGTCACGCCCGTTCCGACGGCGCTTCCACCGATCCCCAGATCGCGAAGGTAGTCAGCGGCCTCCTGCGCTCTGCGAATCGCGCGACTGATCGAGCCGGCGTAGGCGGTGAACTCCTGGCCGAGGCGAATCGGCATCGCATCTTGCAGATGCGTTCGCCCGGCCTTCACGATGTGGTCGAACTCGCGGCCCTTCTCCGCCAACGCATCACGCAATGTCTCGAACGCACTGACGAGCGCCGGCAGCTCGGCAAGGATCGAGAGCCGGATGTTCGTCGGAATCGTGTCGTTCGTGGACTGCGCCATGTTCACGTGATCGTTCGGATGCACAGGCTTATACTCGCCGCGCTTGCCCCCGAGGATCTCGTTCGCTCGATTCGCCAGCACCTCGTTCACGTTCATGTTCAGCGATGTGCCGGCACCGGCCTGGTACGGATCGACGATGAACTGCGCGTCGTGCTTTCGATCGAGGGCTTCATCCGCCGCCCGAACGATCGCGTCGGCCGACCGCGCGTCGAGGCGCCCGGTTTCCTTGTGCGTGAGGGCCGCGGCCTTCTTGATCCAGACCTGCGATCGCATGAGCGGCCAGAGCGGCCGAAGCCCGCTGATCGGGAAGTTCTGAACCGCACGAACGGTCTGGACACCGTAGAGCGCATCGTTCGGAACCGGGAGTGGACCGAGGGGGTCCTTCTCGGTTCGCGTGTCGTTCGTCATGACCGTTTCCTCACTGAGACGAGAATCAGAGTAGTGACCGCGGCCGCCATCGCGAGGCCGAGCCAGGCCACGCTCGCGGCATGGAGGCGGCCGAACGCCATGCGGCGCGGGTCGTCCCGCGACAGCTGCTCCACGGGACCGTCAATCTCCTTCTGCACGCGCTCGATGCGAGGTGTCACCGCGAATTGCGCCGCCGCACACGACACCGCAGCGGCCACGAGCAGCGCGCGCCTAACGTGGAACCCCCGCCCGTAGTCTCCGCTGTCCAGCCAGAGGGACGCCAAGGCGACGACAAGGCCAGCGATGAACAGGACCGGAAGGACTCGGCCGACCAGCGCGCCGGCCAGCGTGCGCGAGGGCAGCACGGCGAACGCGGAGGGCGCGACCACGGTCGCGGCCAGTACAGCAGCTCCCAGCCACGCCGACAGGAGTATCGAGACGACGGCGGCGCGGCTCACGCGCCGACGATCCGTGCTTCACCCGTGAGGAACGGGTTGGTCGCCGCCTCAGCGCCGATGGTGGTGGCGGGCCCGTGCCCGGGATACACCACCGTGTCGTCCGGAAGCGCCACGATGCGATCGAGCGACGCTGCAAGGTCGCGCGGGTTCGACATGGGCAAGTCGGTTCGCCCGATGGATCCGGCGAAGAGGCAGTCGCCAACCAGCGCGACGCCGTGACCATGAAACACGACGTGCCCTGGCGCATGGCCGGGAGCGTGCATCACGGTCATGCGGAGGCCCGCGAGCTCGAGCACGTCGCCGTCGCCTAACGCGCGATTCGCAGGCGCGGGCTGCTCGAACGGCACGCCGTACATGGCCGCCTGCCGCGACGCCATCGCGTAGAGGGCCTCATCGAGCGGGTGCAGATATACGGGAATGTCCCACCGACGGCGAAGGCCCGAGATCGCGCCGATGTGGTCCAGGTGAGCGTGTGTCAGCCAGATCGCCGCGGGCTCCGCGCCGGACCGCTCGACCGCCGCGATGATACGCTCGGGCTCCGCGCCAGGATCAATGATGGCGCAATCAGCCCCACCGGGCTCCATCAGGAGGTAGCAGTTCTCCTGAAACGCGCCGACAGTCAGCGCGTTGACCGAGGCACTCACGACGCTTTCCACTCTTGCGTCAAGTTCACGGGTGCTTCCGCGGTCTCGAGCACGGGCGATTCGCCAAGTCCGAGATGGGCGAGCCATCGCTCGGCTTCGAGCGCGGCCATGCACCCTGTACCCGCCGCCGTAATGGCCTGGCGGTAGTAGTCGTCCATGACGTCGCCGGCCGCGAACACGCCGGCCACGCTCGTCGCGGTGCGCCAGGCCTTCGGGGTCTTGATGTAGCCGTGCCGCGTGAGATCCAGCTGGCCATTGAGAAACGCCGTGTTAGGCGTGTGACCGATGGCGATGAACAATCCACCAACGGGCATGTCGGACTTTTCTCCCGTCACGGTGTTCTCCACGCGGATGCCCGTGATCTCGTCGTAGCCGAGCACGTCGACCACGCGCGTGTTCCAGACCGGCTTGATCTTGGGATGCTTGAGCACGCGGTCGGCCATGATCCTGGACGCGCGAAGCTCGTCGCGCCGGTGAATCAGCCGAACCTCTTTAGCGAACTTCGTCAGGTAGAGCGCCTCTTCCATCGCCGAGTCGCCGCCGCCGACGACGGCGAGCACCTTGTCGCGAAATGCTGGGAGGGCTCCATCGCAGACCGCACAGGCCGAGACGCCGCCGCCCAGCTGGGCGAGGCGCTCCTCGTTAGGCACCCCCAGCCAGTTCGCGCGCGCGCCGGTCGCGACGATGACCGTGAGCGCCTCGATCTCGTCGCTGTACGATGGCCTGAGACGGAACGGATGCTGGCCGAGCTCGACGGACGCGATGTTCTCCTGCTCCACCCGCGTGCCGAAGCGGATCGCCTGGGCACGCAACTTCTCCATGAGCTCCGGCCCGGTGACGCCGTCGATAAAACCGGGGTAGTTCTCCACCTCGGTCGTGTACATCAGCTGACCGCCAGGAATCATCTCTCGCGACGGCTCGCCCTCGTACACCACCGGGCGCAGATTCGCGCGCGCGGCGTAAATCGCTGCCGTCCACGCCGACGGTCCGGAGCCAATGATGACGAGCGTTTCGGGGGGGCGCGTGTCCACGGAAGTCACGGGTTCGGGTTATTCACGAATTCTACCATCCGGTGCCAGACCACCCGTCAGCGACGAACATGCCGTCCACCGTCCACGACAATCGTCTCGCCGGTCACGTAGTCGGCCTCCAGCAAATAAACCACTGCACCCGCAACATCGTTCGCCGAGCCCAGGCGCTTGAGCGGTGTCGTCTTGCGAAGACGCTCGCCGACATCCTGCTGCCATCCCTCAGGCAACATGATGACCCCCGGCGCGACGGCGTTGACCCGTACCGCCGGGGCCAGTGTTTTCGCGAGGGCTCGCGTCATCTGCACCACCACGGTTTTCGAGAGGCCATGCGGGATGTACGCGGGCCACGTCTCGAGTGCGGCCAGGTCGGCGATGTTCACAATCGCCCCGCCCTTCGAAGTCATGTGACGGTGTGCCGCGATCGCCGCGAAAAAGGGGGCCCGCGAGTTGATGGCAAACGTGGCGTCCCACTCGGCCGGCGTTACCGACTCGAGCGGCGTTCGCTGCATGATCGCCGCCGAGTTGACCAACACGTCGAGCCCACCGAGCGTGCGAGCGACTTCATCGACCAGCGCGCCCGGCGCTGACGGCTCGCTGAGATCGGACTGGAACAACGTCGCCTTCCCGCCGAGCCGTTGAATCTCGTCGGCCGTTTCGCGCGCCCCCTCGACCGAGCCGTTGTAGTGCACGGCGACGTGCATTCCGCGCGCGCCGAGCGTCGTTGCAATCGCGCGGCCCACCCGACGTCCCGCGCCCGTGACGAGCCCGATGCGATTCGCGAGATCCATCGGACGAATCGCTACGCCGGCGTGCCGGCGCTGCGGCGCGCTTCCACGCGGGCGTCCTGCTGTTCCAGCCACGCCAGCGGCACGCGCATGACGCCGAGCAGACGAGGTCCCTCCAACGACCCGTGCCAGTCCGACCCGCCGCTGGGAACGAGCCCAAAGAACTCCACGAGCGCGCCGAGTCGGTTGGTGTCCTCTGACGTGTGGCCGGGGTGTCGAACCTCTACGCCATCGAGGCCGTGAGCGACGAACCGTTCGATCGTCTCGCGACGTCCCTCCGGACCGGGGTGCGCGAGCACCGCGAGTCCACCGCCGGCATGAACGAGCGCTATCGCATCAGCGACGGACAATCGGTGCTTCGGAACGTACGCTGGTCTGCCAGCGCCCAGGTAGCGATCGAACGCGTCGCGCGAGTCACGTGCCCAACCCCCATCGATGAGCACGCGGGCGAGATGCGGGCGGCCGATCGCGGCATCACCGGCGCGCGCCAGCACGTCCTCGAACGTGATCGCAACAGCCAGCGCATTGAGCTTCGCGACGATCTCGATGGCGCGCGCGTGGCGACGGTCGCGGAACTCCCGCAGCGACTCCTCGATCGCACTCGGTCGCTGAATGTGCAGGCCGAGCAGGTGGACCTCGCGCTGATCGTCGGTCGCACTCAACTCGACACCCGGCACCACCCGAATGCCATGAGTCTCCGCGGCGGCGACCGCCTCGGCGACACCATCCATCGTGTCGTGATCGGTGAGGGCGATGGCGGAGAGCCGTGCGGCCTTCGCCGCTGCTACCACCGCGGACGGCGACTTTGAGCCATCGGACGCCGTCGAGTGGGCATGCAGGTCGACATGCGGCCCTTCGAGCCCGCCAGCGCGGGCCGCTGCTCCAGTCACTTCGCGTAACCGGCTTCTGGCGACGTGAAGCTCGGCTGCGATTCGCCTAACAAGCGCATCAAATCCTTGTCCGACAGTTCGGCGAGCGATTGCTCGCGCGACCGGGCACCCTGCGGCGAGTAGCGCGTCACCCGCACCTCGCGGTTGGCGCCCGTGCCGGCAATGAACATGATCCCGAACTCGTCGTGCTCGTTTTGCGTGACGTAGCCGGAAGGAAACACGCGCCACTCCTTTCCGTCGGCGCTCAAGGTCCGCGTTGGCATGATCAGGGAAGCTCCACTTCGGTCAGGATTGGCGCGCCGGGGTCGGAATCGAACACCGCCACTCGCGCGGCCGCGAGCGTGGCTACGTCGCGCGCTTCGGTGAATTCAACGAAGAGTCCGGGTTCGGACGGGTCTTCATATACCCAGAAGTTACACGACGCCGCGCGCAGCCGGTCCCGGCGCTCACGGAGACCGGCGAAATACGCGTCGCGTTCGTGGCGCGACACTTTCGATCGTTCGATCGTGAGCGCCCTCGCCATTGATCGAGCGGTCAGGCGACGGTTTCCGGATACGACTCGAGCGTCTTCTTCACCGTCGCGAGGAACTGATCCGCGACCGCTCCGTCAATGACCCGGTGGTCGAAGGACAACGAGAAGAACGCGCACGTCCGAATGGCGATCGTGTCTTCGCCATCAGGCCCGCTCACGACTTTCGGGCGCTTCTCAATCGCGCCGATGCCGAGAATCGCCGTGGTCGGAACCGGAATAATCGGTGTCCCCATCAGCGAACCGAACACGCCCGGGTTGGTGATGGTGAACGTCGCGTCCTGGACTTCCTCGGGGCGGAGCTTCTTGGCGCGGGCACGGTTCGCGAGATCGTTGAGCTGCCGCGTTAGGCCGACCAGCGAAAGCTCATCGGCGCGCTTGATCACCGGGACAATGAGCCCCCAGTCGAGCGCCACCGCGATGCCGAGGTTGTACTGCTTGCGGTAGATGATGTTGCCGCCGGCGACGGCGGCGTTCAGGATCGGGAACTGCTTGAGCGCGCCCGTCACCGCGGTCAGGATGAACGGCAGGTACGTGAGCTTTTCGCCGGATTGCTTCTCGAAGTCGGCACGGAGCTTCGCGCGGATGCGCGCCACGCGCGTCAGGTCGATCTCGAAGAACGACGTGACGTGCGCGTTCGTGCGACGCGAGAGCGACATGTGCTCCGCGGTGAGCGCCCGGATTCGGGACATCGGCTCGACGACATCGCCGGCCCATGGCTCTGGGAGTGGTCCGTGCTGCTCGACGCCGGCGGGAGCGTGCATCGATGGCGCGGCAACTCGCGGAGCAGCAGGTGCACCGGACTCGATGACCTGCATGATGTCGCGCTTGGTGACGCGACCGGCTATGCCGCTGCCCTGCAGGCCGGCGATCTCGATTCCGTGTTCCGCGGCGATCTTCCGAACGAGCGGGGACGACTTCGTGCGGAGCCGTTCCTCCACGGATCCACCGTTGCCGGACGGGCGCACTGGTGAGTGCGTTGCGGCGGGCGCGAGCGCGGGCGTTTGATGGGGGACGTTCGCGGGTTTCGCCGTAGATTCGCTTTTCGGGGGGGGGCCCCCGCTCGCTACTGCCGCCGGCGCCGCAGTGACGGGCGCCGACGCCGCGGGAGCCGTGGCCGGCGCGGACGGCGAAACCGCGGCGCCCGCCTCGGTTTCGATCCGTGCAACCACCGTCTGCACCGGAACGGTCTGCCCTTCCGTCACGAGCACCTCAGCCAACACGCCAGATGTCGGTGAGGGGATCTCGGCGTCGACCTTGTCGGTCGAGATCTCGAAGATCGGTTCGTCCCGCTTGATCGCGTCGCCGACCTTCTTCAGCCAGCGCGACATCGTTCCTTCCGCAATCGATTCCCCCATCTGGGGCATTACGACATCGACACGTGCCAACGGATCAACCTCACGAATGAGTTCAATGCCTAACGTCGCGGCGCCTGAGCCGCCTCAGCGCCAGCACCGGCAGCGTGACGGCACCCAGCACCCCGCCAACCAATGCATACGACGTCCAGTTGCAGACCGGCAGCCCCTCACATGACGGCGACTGCCTCAGCCCTTCCACGATTCTCCCGATCAGCACCGCGACCATTCCACCGCTCCAGAACCCGACAAACGTCGTGAAGCACCCGACGCCAAGGTTACGCGCTGTTCGGTCCTCCACGGCTTCCGGTGCCGGCGGCGGTCGTTGCGGTTCCTCCCCTTCTCCTTCCCCTGACGGTGCGTTCATTGATCGCCGACACCGACTCAGTACGCCGCAAGCCGACGCACGGCTCGCACGATGTCGCTTGTCTGCGGCAGAACGAAATCTTCCAGCGATGGCGCGTAGGGAAGCGGTATGTCGTGCGCCGTCACGCGAAGTACCGGCGCGTCGAGCCACTCGAAGCACGACTCGTTGATGCGCGAGGTGATCTCGCCGGCGATGCCGCCCGTTCGCGTGTCCTCGTGCAGCACGAGCACCCGATTGGTCTTTCGCACCGTCGCGAAAATCGCTTCGTCGTCGAGCGGTGCCAGCGTGCGAAGGTCCAGCACCTCGACCGACAGTCCGTCCTGCGCTTCCAGCTGCTCAGCCGCCTCGAGCGCCTTCCACACCGTTGCGGCATACGTGATGATCGAAACGTCACGTCCTTCCCGGGCGAGCCGCGCCCTTCCGATCGGCACGGTGTGATCGCCCTGCGGCATCTCACCCTTGATGCGCCGGTAGAGATACTTGTGCTCGAAGAAGAGCACGCAGTCGTCATCGCGGATCGCGGACTTCATCAGCCCCTTCGCGTCTTCGGCCGTTGCCGGGTAGACGACCTTGAGGCCGGGCGTGTGGATGAAGCCGGCTTCAGGATTCTGCGAATGGAACGGGCCGCCGCGCACGTATCCGCCGCTCGGGCCGCGCACGACCATAGGGCACGGAAGGAACGCGCGATAGCGCGCCGTCGCGACGTAATTCGTGAGGATGTCGTACGCGTTCGCGATGAAGTCGATGAACTGCATCTCCACCACCGGGCGCATGCCCATGTGGCCCGCACCAGCGGCCGCGCCGACGATGCCAATCTCCGAGATAGGCGTGTCGATCACACGCGATTCGCCGAACCGCGACAGCAGCCCGTCCGTGACCTTGAACGCGCCGCCATACGCGCCGATGTCTTCGCCCATGCAGAAGACATTTTCATCACGATCCATCTCCTCGACGAGCGCCTCGCGAAGCGCCTCCAGGTACGTGATCTCGGCCATCAGACGCTCCCCGTGCGCCCCGACCACGTGCCCCAGCCCTCTGGGCGCTCGTTCACGTCGACCGCGCGATCGGTCCCCTCGCGGAACCAGAGCGGGCGTTCGCGTGGCGGATCGGCATACACGCCAATCAGTGCGTCGAGCGGATCGGGAGGCGGAGACTTTTCCGCCTCGTCGGTCGCGGCGTCGATGTCTCGTACGACACGCGCGTCGATGGCGGCAATCTCCTCATCGGTGGCACCCAGCTCCTCGCGCATGACGACGCGATAGCGATCGAGCGGATCGTTCTCGGCTGCCCACCGATCGATTTCTCCGGCGGGCACATAGGACTGGTTGTCGTGCTCGGCGTGGCCCTTTCGGCGATACGTCATGACCTCGATCAGCGAGACGCCTCCGCCCGAGCGCGCGCGATCGACAGCGGCCTTCGTCACGTCGTAGACGGCGAGCACGTCGTTCCCGTCAGCCTGCGCGCCGGGAACTCCGTACCCGATAGCTTTGTCCACGAACTGGCGCGCCGCGGTCTGTTTACTGATGGGCGTCGAGTAGGCGTAGCCGTTGTTCTCGACGATGACGACCAAGGGCAAGCGCTGCACGGCGGCTAAGTTGATGCCTTCGTGAAATGCGCCGGTGGAGGTCGCGCCGTCGCCCACGTACACCAGGCCGACGCGATCCTGACGCCGCATCTTGAACGTCATCGTGACGCCGGCCATGACCGGCACCATATCGCCCAGCGGCGAGATCTGGCCGATGAAGCCGCGATCGGTGTCGCCGAAGTGAATGTTCAGCTCGCGCCCACGCGTCGGAGAGTCCCCCTTGGCCATGTACTGACGGAGGATCTCGAGCGGCGTCGCGCCTTTCACCAGCATGGAGCCGAGGTTGCGGATCAGTGGCGAGAGGATGTCCCGTCGCTCCAGCGCGTAGGCACTTCCCACCGCATCGGCTTCCTGGCCTAACGAGCGGAACAGCCCGCCGACGACTTTCGTCTGGCGGTACAGCGCCACGAGGCGCTCCTCGAGGGAGCGCGTGAGGCGCATCCAGTAATACAGGTCGATCTTCTGATCGCGCGTCAGCTTCGCTGACGCGCGATCAGAAGCCGACTGGGAACGGGGACCTGGGAACCGGGAACCGTCTAACTCAGCGCGCTTGCCGTTGCCCGAGGCCCCGCGCGTCTCCGTTCCCGGTTCCCGGTTCCCGGGTCCAGCTTTCCTTTTACCGCTGGCCGGCATTAGTACGACGCCTCCAGCTTGTGCGACGGATCCGCCTGGCGGTGAAGCGTCACGAAGAAGCGCTTCACATTCCGGTCGAGGCGGCTTTCTCCAATCTGGTCCGTCTGGACCTCGACGAACGTGTAGTGGCCGCCCTCAGGCCTCGCCGACAGCGTCAGGGTGCCTAACGTGCCGCCGAACGTCCGCACCCGCGCCTGCGACGCGGACGGCGCGAGCTGCAGCTCAGGAAAGAACACGTCCGCAGCGTCCATGACCGCGGCGGGGGTCAGATGCGTGCGAAAAAAATGGCGCATACCAAGGGTTACTGGCCGGAACGCGTCTTTGCCGCGTCCTGGCTCGGTTCAGTCGCCTGCTTCACTTCCTGCATCCAGTCGTTCGTGCGCTGCAGCTTCTGCGTCGAGTCGCGCCGGAACTGCACGCCCATCGCCCACGGCCCCGCCGTCGCGAAGAACAGCGTCGTCTTGTAGGCGCCAGGCTGTTCGGCCTTCTCGAACCCGTTATCCGTGTTCTTCCGGTCCTCGTTCGTGGCGAAAATGCGTCCCTCCCCCACGTCGATGGGCTGGCGCGTTTTCTTGTCCTGCACGATCACGGTGTACTGCACCCGCTCGAGCGCGCGCGGGGGCGACGGGTCGGACGTCACGCGGATGTAGTAATCGTCGGTCCAGAGCCGGATGACCTTGGGGTCATCGGGCGGCCCGGACGCGCAGCCGCCGAGCGCGGCGGCGCCTAACGCCGCCACCGCTACCCACCCGAACGCCAGCGCCCGTCGACTCACGACGCGTAGTACTCGAGGCCGAGGTGCGTGATCTGCTCCTCGCCCATGAGGTGCCGCAGCGTGTTCTTGAGCTTCGTCTGCTGAATGAACAGATCGTGCTCCGCCTGTAGCCCGGATGCGGCCATCGGGCTCTTGTAGTAGAACGATAGCCATTCCTGGATTCCCTTCATGTCCGCCCGTTGCGCGAAGTCAGAGAACAGCGCGAGATCGAGAACGATGGGCGCCGCGAGAATCGAGTCCCGGCACAGGAAGTTCACCTTGATCTGCATCGGATAGCCCATCCATCCCACGATATCGATGTTGTCCCAACCTTCCTTGTTGTCCCCGCGCGGCGGATAGTAGTTGATGCGAACCACGTGGGAGAACTTGTCGTACAGCTCGGGATAGACCTCGGGCTGCAGGATCGTGTGCAGCACCGAGAGCTTGGACTCTTCCTTCGTCTTGAACGACGCCGGATCGTCGAGCACCTCGCCGTCGCGGTTACCAAGGATGTTCGTCGAATACCAGCCGGCGAGTCCGAGCATTCTCGCCTTGAGGCCCGGCGCGATCACCGTCTTCATCCACGTCTGGCCGGTCTTGAAATCCTTGCCGGAGATGGGGACCCCGCGATCCAGCGCGAGCTCGATCAGGGCGGGTGTGTCGACCGCGAGATTCGGAGCGCCGTTCGCGAACGGCACGCCCTCCATGATGCAGGCCCACGCGTAGAGCATGGACGGAGCAATCGCGTCATCGTTGCGCTCCATCGCCTTCTCGAACTGCTCGAGCGTCGCGTGCTGCGGTCCTGGCTTGATGTACGTCTCCGTCGACGCACACCACACGCACACGACCCGGTCCAGCGAATGCTTCGACTTGAACTCGCGGATGTCGTGCCGGAGCTGCTCGGCGAGGTCGCGTTTCGTCTTGCCCTGCTTGACGTTCGTGCCGTTGATCCGCGTCACGTAGCGGTTCTCGAACACCGCCGGCATGGGTTTGATCCCGCGCAGGAAATCCGCGATCGGCTCGAGATCCTTGTCCTCGAGAACGCCCGCCTTCTTCGCCGCCGTGTAGGCGTCGTCGGGGATGGGGTCCCAGGCACCGAATACGAGGTCCTGGAGGTTGGCGAGCGGAACGAAGTCACGGATGAGCGGCGCCCGCTTGTCAGTGCGCTTTCCCAGCCGAATCGTCGCCATCTGCGTCAGCGAGCCAATGGGCTTGGACAGCCCTCGGCGGATGCTCTCGACGCCAGCCATGAAGGTGGTGGCGACCGCTCCCAAACCGGGAGTCAGAATCCCAAGACGGCCCGTAGCGGGACGGACGGTCGAACGCGAACCGGTCGAGCTGTTTCCCTGCACGTAAGAATCTCCTGGAAGTTGGTACCGCTGATCGAAGGGGGCGGAGCGGATCCTGGATCAAGGGGTCAGAGCCCTTGATCCGACCCTGCTGATTGTCAACGCGGTGCAGCGCCGCCAAGCGTCTTGCGAGGGTGCCCATCGCCGGCAATCGCAACCTGCGATTGGTCGGGCGTGTAGCGCGGCGCCGAACGCATCTGATCGAGTTGTTCCGGCGGAAGGTCTTTGGTTGCGTGATACACGAACGCAATGCGCTGGATGGCGGTGATCCACGCGGTGACTGACAGCAGCAGCACGATCGCGATCAGGACCCAGCCGTTGAACACGAGTCCGAAGAATGCCTGGGGTGCAGACAGCAGCGTGACGCGCTCCGGTCGCTGCATGATCCCTACTTTCGCGTCGATCCCGAGCGATTCCGCGCGGGCCCGTGTGTACGATGTGAGGAACGTTCCAATGATTCCGAGCAGCGTCACGCCGACCATCGGAGTGCCGGCCCATGAAGGAATCAGGTGATGGAGGTGGTTCCTCGCGAAAAAGATCGCGAGGCCGCCGAGCACGGCGCCGTCAGCGACCCGATCGAGTGTGGAATCGTAGAATGCACCGAACAGCGTCGATCGTCCGGTGCGTCGCGCGACCGTACCGTCCAGTACGTCGAACAGCGCGGTGAGTCCGAGGACCCAACCGGCCGTCATGATGTGCCCCGTCGCGTAGATGACCCCGGCCGTGATCGAGCAGAGGGTGCCGACGGTCGTGATCGTGTTGGGATTAACGCGCTTGCGGACGAGAAAGTCGCCGATGGGGGCGATGATCCGTAGGTATCCTCGTTGAATCCATTCCCACAGGATCTTCATGCCGCGCGGATAGAGGGTGGGCCGTCAGAAGCAGCGCCAGGTTCGCGGCCCGGTGCAAGCGCCTGCGACCAGACCCGAGCGCGAAAACGACACGGGGCCTGGTATGGTCCAAGCCCCGTAAAACTAAAGAACTTCGGGTATCTGTCACAACCCTGTGGCGACCGTCAGGGCACCTGCCAGGTCATCGTCGTGTTGGCCGGCATCGCGTCGCTCGTGTACGTCTTGCTGCCGTCGGTTCTCGTTGCCTTGAGGCGCACTTCGGTCCCGGCCGCCACGTTCGAGACCGGCAGGTCTTCGGTGCTGTTGGGCTGGACCTGCTTCACAAACAGGTCGGTTCCCCCGTTGACCACGTAGACGTTGACGGCGCTGTTGTCCTTGTTGGTGAAATGAAGGGTCACCGACGCCGCTGCCTTGGGCGTCGTCGAGACGTCCACCTTCCTGCTCCCGCATGCTACCACCGCTACCAACAGCGCTCCCGCCAGCAAAGCTCGCATGATTGCCTCCGAACGTTGATTCGTCAGTCGGGCTCAACCAGCATGAATTTGCAAGACGTATGCGCGTTTGGCACCTTTACCGCATTCATGACACGTCCTGTGCAGTTCGAATGTCCGCTGGCAACCGCCAACCGGATGTGGCGAGTGGCGCGGATCGCGTGCTTTGCGGTCGCAGCGGCTGCGTGCGCGGGTGCCGTGACGCTTTCGGGCGGTCAGTCACCGGAGGCGGCTGCGGGTACTCGTCTCCGCTACTCTCTCGCAACCGTCGCGACCCTGCGTGACTCGGTACGAGCCGTCCTGGATCAGGCCCGAGCGGACAGTGCGTTCCCGGGAGCGGTCGCTGTCATTGGCAATCGAGATTCCATACTCGTCAAGTACGGAGTGGGATCGCTCGACTGGGCGCCATCGCCGCGTCCCGATGAGAACACGCTGTGGGACATGGCGTCGCTCACGAAGGTCGTTGGTCTGACGACCGCGATGATGCTGCTGTCCGAGGCCGGCAAGGTAGATCTCGACGCCCCGGTGCAACGCTACGTGAAGGAATTCCAGGGCCCCAACAAGGAGCGCGTGACGCTCCGGCACCTGTTGACTCACTCGTCGGGGCTTCCGGCATGGCGTCCCCTGTACAAGGAGACCGAGAGTCCGGCATCAGCACGCGCGCTCGCGGTGGCGACCGCGCTCGACACGCTGCCCGGGATCCGGATGGTCTACAGCGACCTTGGCGCGATAATCCTCGGGGTCGTCGTGGAGCGCGTATCGGGTGAACCGCTCGACGAGTATCTCGCGCGACACGTGTTCGGACCGCTGCGGATGACGTCCACCGTGTATCGGCCCGGGCGCAAACTCCTTCCCCGCATTGCGCCGACCGAGTACGACCCCTGGCGCCAGCGACACATCCGCGGCGAGGTCCACGACGAGAACGCGTTCGCGTTAGGTGGAGTCTCCGGGCACGCCGGCCTTTTCAGCACCGGTCATGACGTGGCGCGCTTGTGCCGGATGTACCTCAATGGCGGGACGCTGGACGGCATTCGCATCGTATCCGGTGAAACGATCCGACGGTTCACGACCGTTCAGGACTCGACGTTCTCGAACCGCGCGCTGGGATGGGAAACACCTAACGGTACGAACTCCGCCGGGCACCTGCTCGCGCGCCCCGCGTTTGGGCACACCGGGTTTACCGGCACGTCGATCTGGGTGGATCCTTCACGCGATCTATTCGTCATCTTATTGACGAACCGCGTCAACCCGACGCGCCAGAACCTGCGCATCGGGAAGGTTCGTACCGCGCTCGCCGACGTCGTCGTTCGAGTGCTCGATCGGGCCACTGCTCCTTCACCGTCTCCCTCGCCCTCCTCTCCTCGATGAACATCACCGCGATCGACTGGGCCATCGTCGTCGGCTACTTCGCGCTGTCGACAATCA
>JAJKIV010000450.1 GCA_021154285.1 Gemmatimonas sp.
AAGATCTGCAGCTGAACGGTCTCGCGACGAATGTCGCTGCCACCGATGCGATACACGGAGCGGATCTCGCGCCGGAACGCGGGATCGTCAGGCGTGATGCGGGGGTCCCAGATGAGGTTCGCGAACTGATCGCGTCCCGAGACGAATTGCAGGTCGGGCGTACCGCCGGTGGTTGCGATCGTCGTATCGCGCCCGTTGATCCGTACGTTGTACGCGACGACGAGCCGCTCGGTGTTCTGGCTGAGCGGCGCCACCAGCGCGATCCACAGCAGCGACGGATCGATGTAATAGTCCACGCGCTCCCGAAGCAGCTCGTAGACCTGTCCACGCTGCGACGTCGGGTCGCCGATGATCTTGAATTGCGGCCCGTTGGGGTTGCGAGGCTGGCCGCCTAACAACAGGCGGTACACGAACACCTTGGACGGGCGGATCGAGTCGGGCAGTGCCGCCGCCAGCGCCGTGAGCTGACTTCGGTTGAGGATGTCGACGTTCGGATACGCCGCACCGAACAGCAGCGGGTCCACCGTGAAGAAGAACCGCCTCGGCTCGATCTGGTAGTCTTCGATGTCGCGGGTCTGCTGCTGGACGGTCCGGTCACCAACGATGAACTCGACGTCCTGGACGACGTTGCCCTTCTGCTGCGCGGCGATCGCGGAGAACCGCATCGGCCCGAAGTGCCCGGCCGCCTGTACGCCGTAATTGCCGCTCGGGATGCCGGACGTGATGAACCGGGACGTGGGCGGCGCGAATGAGACGTTGCCGACCTCGAGGCGCTGAAGCACCTCGCTCTCCTTCCCCTCGTACCGGATGGAAATTCGGTTCGAGGCGTCGAACTCCCGCTGCGTGTCGTAGTCGACGTCCACGTGCACGCGGTCGGCGACCGTGCCCTTCGTCTGGAGGTTGAACTGGAAGTTGAAGGTGGGTTGGAAGGTGCCCTGACACGTGAACCCGGAGGCAAAGAGCTGCACCGAGCCGCAGCGGTCATTCCGGACCTGCTCGCCCTTCGCCTCGAGCCTCGACGTGAGCCGCAGATCGAGCTTGTCGAACGCTGGAGGCAGCGCTCCGGACAGGTCGCCGGCGCTATCCGCCCTGGCTCGGGTCGTGTCCCCCGGAACGCGTGGGGCGCGAATCGTATCGCGGGGCTGGCGCGTCGTATCTGCCGGAGGCCGGCGGCCGGTCGTATCCCGCCGCACCGTGTCCTGGACCGCTACCCACGGCCGTCCCATCCCCATTCCCCGCGCAGCCGAGGGGGCACAGGCGAGGAGGGCGGCCACACCAACCGAGAGGGCGCGCACCAAATGACGAGACGAGGGTAGCAGCTAAGGCATGCGAAACTGGAGGGAGCCGACCTGCGGGACCGTGCCGTAGGTCGGACCTTGAATTCCCCCTCTGAGCGGGTGGAATATTCTGGCTACCCTCCGCCCTTCTACGACAGGGGCTGAGCCAGGTTCCCTCCGGGCTCTGATTCCTCACCCCAGCCACCCCGACGTCCAGAGCGAGCTGATCGGCCGACGTGAAGATAATCAACAAGTATGTGATTCGAGAGCACGTTGGGCCGCTCATGTTTTCTCTGACGGCTCTGACCTCGCTCCTGCTCCTCAACTACATCGCCAAGCGGTTCGGCGACCTGGTAGGCAAGGGGCTCGGGTGGCGGGTCATTGGCGAGTTTTTCATGCTGTCCGTGCCGTTCACGGTGGCCATGACGCTCCCGATGGCCGTGTTGGTCTCCACGCTCTACGCGTTCAGTCGACTGGCGGCGGAGAATGAGATCACCGCACTCAAGGCGAGTGGCGTCGGGATGGCGCGCGTCCTCGTCCCCGTGCTCGTAGCCGCGGCCGGACTCGCCGGGTTCATGCTGTTCTTCAACGACCAGGTACTCCCACGGTCGAATCACCGCCTCAGCACGCTCCAGCAGGACATTGCCCGCAAGAAGCCGACGTTCGCGCTGAAGTCGCAAGTCATCAACGAGGTTTCCCCGGGGCGATTGTCGCTCAAGGCCGACTACATCGATCAGGCGACCAGCTGGCTTCACGTCGTGACGATCTACGACATGTCCGACCCCGTCCGCCGGCGCACGATCAACGCGGACAGCGGGAAGATGGAGCTTGTCGGCGATGATCTGCTGCTCACGCTCTATAGCGGTACGATGCTGGAGGTGCCGAAGAGCGACCCCGCGCAGCTGCAGCGTCTGTTCTACGATATCGACCGCGTCCGCGTGCGGAACGTCGTGAATGGCCTGACTCGTACGGACAGCACGAACACCTATAAGGGTGACCGTGAGATGTCCATCTGCGAGATGCAGAAGGAGTACACCACACACGAGCTGGACTTCGCGGTCGCGCACTACACGCTCGAGCGCGCCCTGGTTCTGGCAACTCGACAGCTGACCACCGGCGCCGCCCCGACCCCACTACCTCCAACGTCGTCGGCGCCACCGTCATCTGGCATGAACGAAGGGAGCTCACAAGCAGGCTACACGATCGTGCCGGCCGGCTACAAGCCGCAGCTTCCACTGACGATCGGCCACGTGTACTGCGGCGCGCTGAAGAAGGCGGAGAACATCAAGCTGCCAGCGCTCGTGAAGACGGCGCGCGCCGCGGAGGTGGCCCTCACGACTCACGCCGTCCAGCAGGGTGGGAATGGCAACACCACGCGCAAGCCTGCCGTCGTGCCCCCGACAATTGCGCCGGTGCCGCCGACGCTCAACCCGGCGGGCAGGACCTCCGGGTTCGTTCCGCCTCGCGGAACGGTGGAGTCGACCACGGGCAACATCGACGTCGCTGGAGCGATCGAGACGGCTCGCAACCGCATGCTCGAGAACCGCACCTCGATGAACCGCTACGGCGTCGAGATTCAAAAGAAGTTCGCGCTCTCGGCCGCCTGCGTCGTGTTCGTCCTCATCGGCGCCCCCATCGCGCTGCGCTTCCCGCGCGGCGGAGTCGGCCTCGTGATCGGCGTGAGCCTCGGCGTTTTCTCGATCTACTACGTCGGGCTCATCGCGGGTGAATCGCTCGCGGACCGCGCGTTCCTAACGCCATTCTGGGCGATGTGGGCGGCGAACGTGATTCTCACCATCGTCGGGCTCGTGCTCCTCGCACGGATGGGCAGGGAGGGCGCAACGTCGCGCGGCGGAGACATGTCGGAGTTCCTGGAAGGCCTCAGGACCAACCTCGCGAAGGTCGCTCGCCGGTTTGGCTTCCCGGCCGAGCGTCGCCATAAGCCTGCGTAATGCGACGACGACACCTTTTCCGCCCGCTCGATCGGTACGTGCTGTCGGAGTTCTGGAAGATCTTCACGATGACGGCACTGGGCTTCCCATTGCTGATCATCATCATCGATCTCACGGACAATCTCGACAAGTATCTGAACCGGCAGCTGCCGCGGTCGCAGATCGCGCTCAGCTATCTGTATTTCATTCCCGACTCGATGTTTCTCGTGATGCCGGCGGCCGTGCTGTTCGCGACCGTGTTCTCCATTGGCGCCCTAACGCGGCATTCCGAGATCACCGCCGCAAAAGCATCGGGCATCAGCTTCTATCGACTCACGCTGCCCATTTTCGTGGGCGCGATCTTCGCCTCGGGATTGGCGATCGCGCTCGGCGAGCTCGTACCCATCACGAACAACAAGCGCGCAGACCTGCTCGAGGAGAAAAAGTTCACGCCAGGCGCCGATCGCTACAACTTCGTGTTCGCCGCGGAACGCGGTCGCGTGTACAAGATCAGCTCTCTCAACGCGGAGCGCGGGAAGCTCGAGGGCATCGAGATCGAGCGAAAGGGCAAAGGGATCGACTACCCGACGTACGTGCTCACCGCGGATAAGGGTGACTACAAGGCCCGGCGCGGCTGGGCTCTGACGAAGGGAGCACTCCACGTCATTCCGTCGGACACGCTTTCCGATGTGACATTCGCATTCGACTCGCTGCACGACGTCGCGATGCGTGAGGCGCCCACGGAGCTCATGGCGACGCCGAAGGCACCGCAGGAGCTGGGTTATCGAGCCCTGAGCCGATACATTGCGGCGCTCGAGCGTTCGGGTGGTGATGCGAACGAGCTCCGCGTGGAGCGGGCGCTCAAGCTCGCGATCCCCGTGACGTGCATCATCATCGCGCTCTTCGGCGCGCCGCTTGCCACGAGCACGCAGCGCGGCGGCGCCGCGTACGGCATCGGCATCAGCCTTGCGACGACGGTCATCTTTCTCATGCTGATCCAGCTGACGAAGGCCGTCGGGGGCAAAGGGTTGATCCCGCCAGAATTCGCGGCGTGGGTGCCCAACGCGGTGTTCGCACTGATCGGGTCGGTGATGTTGGCGCGAGTCAGAACGTAGTGATCGCGAAAGGGGAGGATGGGAACCGGGAACAGGGAACCGGGAACCGTGCACCCGTTAGGAGTCTCTGTTCCCGGTTCCCTGTTCCCCGTTCCCGCTTTCGATCCCGATGACGTTCGGCGCGCACTACGAACACCGTCCCACCGAAGCCTACCCCGTCATGCAGAAGGCGGGGATCAAGTTCTTTCGAAGGGTAGCGCGCACAGGCCGAGGGCTGTTCGCCGGTATCGGTCAACGCGGCTTCTTCATCCGCGACATTGGGCGCGCGTTCGCCGAGCCAGAGACGTGGGGCGGCGAGACCATCCGACAGATGCGGAACATCGGCGTCGATTCCGTTCCGCTCGTCATGATCGTTGCCGGTTTCCTCGGTGCGGTGACGGCGTTTCAGGCCTTCTACCAGCTGTTCGCCGGCGTGCAGCTCTCGGTGCTCGGCCTGCTGGTGCGCGGCAGCATCGTGCTGGAGCTCGGGCCGCTGCTCACAGCGCTCGTCCTAACGGGGCGCGTGGGCGCGCGCATGACGGCGGAGATCGGCACCATGCGGGTCACCGAGCAGATCGATGCGCTCGAGACGCTCGCCTACGACCCAATCGCGTATCTCGTCGTACCGCGGCTGTTGGCGGCGCTCCTCATGCTACCGGTGCTCACGGTGGTTGCGAATGCAACCGCTATCGTTACGGCATGGCTCACGCTCATTACGGCAACGACCGCGACGACCAACGACTACGTGACCGGCCTGCGGCTCAGCTTTGCGTCGTTCCAGGTGATCTACAGCATCATCAAGGCAGTGTGTTTCGGCGGCGCCATTGCGATCGTGTGCTCGTATGAGGGTTACGTGACGGCAGCCGGGGCCGAGGGTGTCGGCCGGTCGACGGCAAAGGCGGTGGTGATCGCTTCGACGTCGATTCTCGTGCTGGACGCGATCGTGGCGGCGGTGTTTGCGAAGTTCATTGCTGCCTAACGGCGTGTGTCATATCGAGACGGTCGCGTCGATCCCGGCGGTCCGCCGTTCGCGCCGGGAATGACACGTGCTAGGATTCGTCTGGGCTCTGGAACTCACCGCGATCAAAGAATCCCGTTATGAAACGACGCGACGAGGTTCTCGTCGGCATCCTGCTTACGATCGGCGTCGTCATCGCCGTGCTCGGAACGATCTGGCTCGTGCGTGGCGGCTTCTCGCGTGGCTACCCGCTCTACGCGCGTTTCCAGTGGGGCGCGGGCGTCAAGCAGGGACAGCCGGTCCGGCTCGCCGGTGTGCAGATCGGCGTGGTGTCGGATGTTCAGCTCGACCCGAAGGGCACGATCCTCGTGATCATGAGTATCGAGAAGAAGTATCACGCGCCGCGCAACTCAATGGCGGCCGTCATACCGGTCGGGATTTTCGGGGATCAGGAAATCGCGTTACAGCCGTCGTCACCGAGCCCGGTGTTCTTCAACCCCGGTGACAGCGTTCCCACTGCGCCATTGAAGGCCGGCATCCCCGAGCTCACGGCGCGAGCGGACACGATCTCCCAACGGCTCGACGATGTCGCGAAGACGGTCCAGCTCGAGCTCGTCCAGGGCGGCGGGATAGCGGACCTCCGGAAATCACTCGGCTCGGTGAACGAGCTGGCGCGCTCGCTCGGGACGATCGCGAACGAGCAGTCGAAGCAGCTGACGTTGACCCTCGCCCAATTCCGCAACACCGCCGCCGCGCTCGACTCGGTGCAGCTCGACTCGACGCTCCGGAACCTTCAGGCGACGTCGCGCAATCTCGCGGCGTTCACCGACTCGCTGCGCGGAACCGCGCAGCAGCTCAACGCCGTGCTGGCGAAGGCGAACAACGGCGACGGCACGATGGGGAAGCTGCTCAACGATCCCGGCCTGTACTATGACCTGCGCCGCCTAACGACTCGCCTCGACTCGCTGACGCTGGACTTCAAGCAGCATCCGCGGAAGTACGTTAATCTCGAGATCTTTTAGGCGGCAGGCGACTGGCGGCAGGCGACAGGCGGCAGGCGGCAGGTTAGATGCGGAAGCCCTCGGGATGCCATTCACGCAGAGTGAGGCATCCCGAGGGTTCTCGCTTTCTCACAGTCGCCAGTCGCCAGTCGCCAGTTAGAAGCTGTACTTCAGCGTGAACTGCATCTGGAAGAAGTTCGACGCGAGCGTCTGCTGCTGCACGAACTCACCACCGTTGATCAGGTTCGCGTTGAAGTTGAAGATCGGATACGACTGGTTGAGCGCGCCATCCGTCCGGCCACGCACTGTCAGCGCCTGCTGCTGCGGGAACGTCGGGCTCAGGTTCGGGCTCCGCTGCTGGCCCCAGTTGTCCTGCCCAATGACGCGCCCGACGAGGTTCCCGAAATTGAAGATGTCGAGCTGCGCCGTTAGGCGCTGACCGCCAATCGCCGGGAGGCCCTGGCGAAGCGAGAAGTCCACGCGGTTCGTCCACGGCGCCACGCAGCTGTTGCGCTCCATGATCTTGCCGCGCTGACTGTTGAGGCAGTCGTTGCTCGAGATGAACTTCTGGAACGCGTCCGCCTGCTGCTGCGCCGTGATCAACGACGCGCCGCTGCCCTGATCCGCGAACCGGATCTCGTTAGGATCGGTCGCGTCCTTCGGGATGTAGATCGGATCGTTGCCGTTGAAGCCGTCGCCGTTGAGATCCCCGTTCGCCGTGTACATGTACCGGATTCCCGAGAAGCCGGTGTAGTAGAACGAGAGGTCCGTCGGCGCCTTTTTCCACGGCATCGTGTACGAGCCGGACGCAATAATGCGGTGCGGCCGATCGAACACCGACGGCGTGAGCGCGAGGTCCGTCTCGAGCCCCGCGAACTGCGCGCCGTTACGCCAGTTCGAGATCGCGCGGTCCGACGTCAGGCTCTGGAGATCGTACGACCGCTGGTAGGTGTACCCCGCCATGAGATCGAGCGACTGCCCGAACCGGCGGCGGATCTGCGCGGCCAACGAGTAGCTGTAATCCTTCGACTCGTTGGTCACTTCGATCACGCCTTCGGTGAAGTTGACCGCCGGTGTGCCGATCGACGTGATCACGCGCTGGCCTGCGTTCACGACAGCGCCGGTCGCGGAGATGGTATCGGCGTAGAGAACACGTCCGTTCCGGTCGCGATATGGCTGACCGCCATCGAGCCGCGGCCCCTTGAGATTCAGGTCGCGCACGAGGATGCCGTTGATCGCCTTCCGGTACAGCCCCTCGAACGTGAAGATGAAGTCGCCCGGCAGCTGCCGATCGAAGCCGAGCGAGCCCGTGAAGTTCTGCGGGTTCTTGAAGTTCGGGTCGTTGACGTTGACGCCCGCCGTTCCCGCTTGCCCCGCTTGCGGCGTCGGCTGACCCTTGCACGACTTCGGAAGCTGGCTGATGTCGGTGACGAAATCCGGCGCGAGGGCGCCCGAGCAGTTCAACGTGACGAGACCGAGTCCGGTGTTCGCGTACGCGTTGCCGATGAGAATCCCGGGCGTCGGGCTCGTGAACACGCCGACTGTCCCGCGGAACTGGTTCTTGTTGTCACCGGCCGGATCCCAGTTGAACCCGATGCGCGGAGACCAGTACACGCGTGACTTCGGCTTTGTGCTCGTGTTGACCGCGGGCAGCCCCGCCGCGGTAAACGCCGCCGCGATCGCGTCGTTCTGCACCGGATTGTCGAGATACTGCGGAACGTCGGCGCGGAGGCCGTACGTCACGGTCAGCTTGTTCGAGACGTTCCAGCGGTCCTGCGCGTAGAGGCTGAACTGCCCGATGTTGAAGTCGGCCGCGATTGGGCCGCCGTTGCTGTACCCGTACGAGTAGTTGAGCGGGACTCCTTTCTCCAGCGAGTCGATGTTCTGGAACGCGTACACGCCGTACGCACGCTGCGCGAAGTTGTTGAAGATGTGCGTGTGCTCGTACCGGCCGCCTAACGTCACTGTATGCGCGCCGATGGGCATGTTGTAGTTGTTCGACAGCTCGATGATGTCCTGCTTGAGCAGGTTCCCCGGCGAGAACTCTTCCGTGCCGAACGTGGCCGCGGCGTTGGTGCTCCCCTGCAGGTTCGTCACCTGCACGCTCACCTCGGGCGACTGAACCGGGATGACCCGCTCGTCCTTGATGTGGTTGTAGCCGAACAGGAACTCGTTGGACGACCCCTTCGCGAACTGGCTGAACACCTGCAACACGCTCGAGATGTTGTCGTCCTGCGTGGTGAACATGTTCGACGTGTAGCGGAACCCGCTGTTCTGGTTACCGACGGCGGCGTTGAAGTTCCGGTTGTTCCGGCTGAAGTTGTCCTGCTCCGCCGTGTTGTAGAGCTGACGGAAGACCACCCGATTCCCGGGATTGACCTGCCAGTCCAGACGACCCGACAGGTTCGTCAACGGATTGCCCGTGCTCACGAGCCCCGTTCCGCCAATCGGGAACCGCGAATTGATCGCGTTCGCAATGCGCTGCAGCGTATCGGGGCTGATGTTTCCCGCTTCCGTTGTCGGACCACCCTCGTACGGACCGATCGCCGGCTGCGATCGCGACTGCCACTCGGGGGCGATGAAGAAGTGCAACTTGTCCTTGATGATCGGGCCGCCGAGGTAGAAGCCGTACTGATTGACTTTGAAATCGCTGTTGCGGAGGAATGGTTCATCCGCCGCCATGTTCGGATCGCGATAGGCCCACGTCGCTCCGCCCTCCAGCTTGTTCGTGCCGCTCTTCGTGACGGCGTTGACGAGCATGCCGGCGAAGTTGCCGTAGCGCACGTCCGCGGGCGTGAGGAGCACCTGGAACTCCTTCACCGCGTCGATCGAGATCAGTCGACCCGCGACGGCGCCTCCGGGAACGCCGCCGGACGAAGCCAGGTTGAACCGGTCATTCTGGTTCGCGCCGTCGATCGTATAGTTGTTGAACCGATTGTACGCGCCCGCCGCACTCGGCCCCTGGCCCGACACAGGACTCGAGACGTGCGGCGACAGCTTCACAAGGTCCGTGAAATCCCGATTCAGTGTCGGGATACGCGAGATCGTCGAGTCGCTCACGGTCGTCGAGATGCCCGTCCGTGTGGAGGAGAAATCGCTCGTCGTTGCGCTCGCGACGACAGCGACGCCCGAGAGCTGCGCGGCCTGCAGCGCGAGCTTGAAATCCACCCGCGTTGCCTGAGTGAGCGACACGTACACGTTCTCGCGGGTCTGTGGCGCGAAGCCAATGCGCCTGGCAGTCACCGTGTAGGGTCCGCCCGCCTCGAGCCCGGGCACCAGGAACCGCCCATTGTCCCGTGTCATCGACGCGGAGACATAGCCGGTCAAAAGGTGCCTCACCTGAATCTGAACGCCGGCGAGCGGAGCCCCGACGGTGTCGGTGACCAGACCGCCGATGGCGCCCGTCGTGATTCCCTGAGCGTAGACGCGTGAGAACTGGCCGCTAGCCGGAATCATCGCGATTCCAGCGAGCACCGATATCCAACGATGTATGCGCATGGGTGAGGGAAAGGAGGGTTGAGACTCTCGAGCCAGACGTCGCGCCGAACTGCGAATGCCGGGCCCGGAATTGGCGCGGTCCAAGGCGGTCCAGTGCGCCGGCCAATCACGTCGAGAGTTAGGCACCCACAGTTCCGCCGGTCAAGGAACAATTGTGATGTATCTCACCCGTGACCGGGATGAGACGGACCCGGCCGCCGTCAGAACGCGTAGCGCACGCCGAACTGCATCTGGTACGCGGACCCGATGTGGCGTCGGTCGTATTTCTCCGTCGCCGGATCGAAGGTGAAGATTCCCTGAGATCCGTCCGGGCCTGTCAGTCCTCCGGATGTCTGCCCGACCTGGGTCAGAAGCGGGACGGATCCGCCGCCGTTCGGAGGAAGCGGCTGCTGACCCCAGTTCGCGTTCAACAGATTGAGGAAGTTGAAGACGTCGAGCTGGGCGGTGAGCATCTGGCCGAACACGGCGGGCAAGGCCTGCCTCACCGACACGTTCATGGTGTTCGTCCACGGCGAACGACAGCTGTTGCGCGTCATGATGCGCCCGCGCTGGCGCGTCAGGCAGTCGGTGCTCGTGATGTAGCGCTCGAGCGCCGCGCGCTGCTCGGCGATGCGTTGCTCCTGCGCCGCCGGTGAGTTGTCCGCGCCTGCGACCGGCGACACGCCGCTGAAGCGGATCTCGCTGTCCTTCGCGACGTCGGCCGGAATGTAGATCAGGTCATTGCCCTGCGCGCCGTCGGCGTTGAGATCGCCGGCCCCGCCACTGCCGCCGTAGACGAAATCGTAGTTCGATCCCGACTGTCCAACGTAAATCAGCGAGATGTCCGTTCGAGTGGAAAGCGAGAAGGTCCCGAACGCGACCACGCGATGCGGCAGCTCGAAGCGCGATCGATCGAGGTGCTGCGAGTACTGATCGCCGGAGATCGCGCGTCCGAACCGCCAGTTGGACGTCGCCACGCTCGACGTTAGGCTCTGGATGTCGCGCGCCTGCGAGTACGTGTACGACCCGTGCGCCTCGAACCAGTTCGTGAAGCGGCGGTTGAGCGATGTCGTCAGGCTGTACGAGTAGTCCTTGCCCGCGTTCTGCACGTCAATGACGTTGCGCCGCGGACCCGAGAGCTGCGGCCTCGCCTCGCCCGTCGTCGATATCGTGCCGTACACCACACGCCCGTTACGATCGAAGCCCTGCGGGCCGACCAACGCGAGGTTCGTGTAAAAGAAGTTGGACACCGCACGCGTGTACATGGCCTCGACGGACGCGATCCACGCGTGGCCGAAGCGATGATCGTACGCGAGTGATGCGCGCGCGAACTGCGGAAAGCGAAGGTCCTTGGACAGGAGCGCGATATCACCCGTCGTCGCCGCGGTCGCGCCGTCCGCGCACTCCTCCGGCGGCGACGCCGCGTTGCTCGTCGTGAAGCGAGGCACCGCGCCGGTCGACACGCACGTGAGCTGCGCGAGTCCTGTTCCGGAATTCTGGAACGCGTTCCCGAGCCACACGAACGGCGGCCTGCCGGTGAAGAGGCCGACGCCGCCGCGCAGCTGCTCCGTCCGATCGCCCGACATGTTCCAGTTGAAGCCGATCCGCGGCGAGAACTGCAGGTTCCCCGACGGTACGTCGTCCGTGCGCCGGCCGTACTCCGCGAGCACCGCTGGGTTTTCCTCGGGCTTGTCCAGCAGGTAGGGCACATCGAGTCGCAACCCTGCGGTGAGCACGAATCGCTCCGACGGCTGCCAGCGATCCTGCACGTAGAGTCCGAGCTGCGCGGCATCGAAGCGCGCTTCGATCGGGCCGCCGAGCCCCACGCCCGCCTGATATCGTCCTGCGTTTCCGCTCTCGAGCGAGTCGAGGCTCGAGAATTCCCAGACGCCGTACGAGTTCTGGGCAAAGAGATTCCGGATGCGATAGAGCTCGTTCTGCGTTCCGACCGTGATCCGGTGTCGCCCGAGCGGTAGCGTGTAGTTGTCCGTGAGCTCGATGACGTCTTGATCGACCTCGGTCCCCTGGGACGAGTTCTCCGAGCCCGCGAGCAGCCGCGTCGTGCCGCCGCTCACGGTCGGGATGTCGACCTGGATCTGCGGCGCGACGACCGCCGCGTTGCGCCGGTCGCGGATGCGGCTGTACCCGACGATCAGCTCGTTGCCCGCCCCGCCATCGAAGCTCGTGAACAGCTGCGCGACCGCGCTTCCCTTCACCGACGTGAACGCGTGCGCGTTCGACGTTAGGCGGAGCAGCGTCGGGTCGCGCGAGAGCACGTCGTCCTCGGCGCGCCCGTAGTTGTAGCGCAGCACGAGCCGGTTGTTAACGGTCGGCGCGACGTCGAGCCGGGCGAAGATGTTCCGCAGCGGATTCGCGTTGCGCGCCGGGCCAGCCGAACCGGCATCGATGCCGTACCCGGCGAGCAGCGTCTGGAACCGCTCGACGTCTGCGGGCGACGCCGGATACGGCGTCGACGTCTGACCGAGATACGGCCCGGCAGCCGGCTCGTATCGACGCTGAAACTCCGGCGCCACGAAGAAGTGGACACGGTCGCGCAGGATCGGGCCGCCGATCGAGAACCCGACCTGCCGTTGGCTGTACTCCTGGTCGCGAACGTAGTCGACGTTTCGTGCGAGCCCCTCGCTTCGCGAGGTGAAGAACGCGGAACCATGAAACTCATTCGTTCCGCCTCGCGTGACCGCGTTGACCAACGCGCCGCCAAAGTTGCCCTGCTGCACGTCGAACGGCGCGAGCAGCACCTGATACTCGCGCACCGCCTCGAGCCCGATCGATTTCCCGCGCGCTTGCCCACCCGGCTGCCCCGTGTCGCCAAGACCGAACAGGTCATTCTCGCTGGCGCCGTCGATCTGGATGTTGTTCAGGCGGTTGTTGACGCCCGCACCGGAAAGCCCCGGTCCCGCATCGGACACCTCGGGCGACAGCACAACGAAGTCCGTGAACGTCCGATCGAGCGTCGGAAGGCGCCGCAGCGCCGAATCCGAGATGACCGTCGCCGCGCCCGTTCGGTCGGGCGAGAGAATCGGATCGGTTTCCGTCGTGACGGAGACCGTGCTGAGAATGATCGCCTGACGCTCGAGCCTGAAGTCCAGCGTTAGGTTCTGACTGAGCGTGAGCACCTGGCCGTCGCGCATCTGCGACTGGTATCCCGGATGCCGTACGGTCACCGAGTACGGTCCGCCGACATCGAGCCCCGTGACCAGGTATCGGCCATCGCGCGCGGCGATCGCGCGTGACGCAGCGCCGGTCGCCGTGTTGACGACTGAGACCGATGCGCCAACGACGGGATTCCCTGCCTCGTCGACGACGCGCCCGCTGACGACGCCGGTCGTTACACCCTGTGCGCTCCCGACGACCAACGGCCAGAGCGCGGCGCAGAGCGCAACGACAACGGCGCGACGCCTCACGCCGTTTCGCTCGCGGCTCTCCGGGTGCTGTCGGGCGGCGCGACCCGTTTCCCCACGGTCGCGTAGTACACGGGGATCCCGAGGGCGATCACGCCGAACACCGCAATCGTCGGCCATCGCGTGCTGGGGTCAATGACGGCATTCACGAGCAGATACAGTGTTGCCAGGATGAACAATGTCGGAACGATCGGATAGCCCGGCGAGCGAAATGCCGGCGCATACCCCGGTCGGCGACGCAGCACGAAGATGGCCGCGACGCCAAGAATGTAAAACGGCAGGATCGCCGTCACGAACGCGTCCGCGAGGTCCTCGAACTTTCTGAGCAGCACGAACGTGACGCCCAACACCGCCGCGAGCGCGATCGCGTTGACCGGCGTCTTGAACTTCGGGTGCACCGCGGCCATCGGCTTGAAGAAGAGTCCATCTTCCGCCATCGCGAAGAACACACGCGGATTCGCGAGCATCGTCGCGTTGAGCGATCCGAACGTGGACAGCATGACGGTGATCGCGACGAACGTGACGCCCGCAGCGCCCATCACGCGCTCACCCACGTCCGCCGCGACGAGCTTCGACGTGCGGATCTGTTCGACCGGGAGGACCGCCAGGTACGCGAGATTCGCGAGCAGATAGATCACCAGCACCGCGAGCGAGCCGAGAATGATGGCGCGCGGCAGGTTCCGCTCGCCGTCCTTCACTTCGCCACCGGCGAACGTGAGATCCGCCCAACCGTCGAACGCCCACAGGACCGAGACGAGGGCGAGGCCGAATGGTGCGACGGAGAAAGTCCCCGCCGGGAAGAACGGCGTAAAATGTCCGCCCGTTTTCGGAAGTCCCACGGCGAACGCCAAGAAAACGACAAACAGGAGCCCGCCGTATTTCGCCAGGGTCGTTGCGGCCGTCACGAGGGCGCTCCACCTGACCCCGACGATGTTGAACGCTGACGTGAGGATGATCGCGCCCGCCGCCGTGTAGCGCGCGTACGTGTCATACGGCGCCACGAGTGGATTGTAGCCCAGGACTCGAAGGAAGTACTCGGCGAACGTGATGGCCAGCGCACCGACAGCCGCAGCGCGAATGATGACGAGCTCCGCCCAGCCGAACAGAAACGCAGGGAGCCTTCCCCATCCTTCGCGCAAAAAAACGTAGATACCGCCCGTTTTCGGGAACGTGCTGGCAACCTCCGCCAGGGCGAGCGCTCCGCACATGGCGAGCAGGCCGCCCACCACCCAGACTGCCAGCATTGCTCCGGGCCCGGGCAGTCTGTTGGCGATTCCCGCCGGAGATCGGAAGATCCCCGATCCGATCGTGATGCCGACGACGACGGTGATCGCGCCGAACAAGCCCAGGCGTCGCGGGAGACTCTCGTTTCCGGTTGAAGTGGCTGGCATGTGCCTATGGTATACCGGGAAGCACCTCGGCGCGAGCCGTGCAGCGGTCAGGAAGGTTGCAGCGTCTGGGGCGGTTGAATCGAGCAGGGGGAGCGTACACTTTTCGGCGTGACTTTCGCACACCACTTTGGTTTATCGCGCGGTCGGACACGGCTGCACGTGTCTATTGGGTCGCCTGAATGACCATTCGAGCCGCGCTGTTCTGGATAGCCGCCGCCTGCTGCCTCTTCGCCGAGCTCGCCATTCTTCGTTCCCTGCTCTTTGGGCGCGCGAGAAAGGCCGAACGGCAGAACGAGGGTGGCGCGGTCGTTGGACGAAGCAGCCGGCCGGTCGAGGTGGCGTGGGCACTCCTGCCAGCGGTTGGGCTTCTCCTCGTTTTATACCTGACGTGGCGAGCTGTCGAGCACCCATCGACGCTGCCATTGGATATCGGTCGCGCCAGCGCGACCGTCGGAGCATGAGATGAACGCCTTGCGGCGTCTTTCGATTCTGTCGTTGATCCTCGGCGTTGGGCAGGTCGTGTTCGGGGCCATCGTACGGATCACCGGCTCGGGGCTCGGCTGCGGTGATCACTGGCCGAAGTGTGAGGGCCACTGGTTTCCGCCGCTCGACCGACCGGACCTGATAATCGAGGTGTCTCACCGCTACATCGCGGCCACGCTGTCGGTCGCGATCGTCACGCTGCTCGTGGTGGCGCTCGTAAGGCGGGGCACTCCTGGCGTTGGCGGCCGCGGTGGCGTGCTTCGCGCCGCGGCACTCGCTGCCACGCTCGTTGTCGTCGCGGCACTGTTCGGCGCCGTGACCGTAAAGCTCGAGCTCGGGAACAAGCCCGTGATCGTGACCCACCTGGCGATCGCGATGACGCTGCTTGCGGTGCTGGTGTCCGCGGTCATGCGAGCGGGGGGCCTTGGCGCGGCGAGCGCCGACATCGGAACGGCGTCGGCGAGAACGTGGCGCGGCGCGCGGGCGGCCCTCGCACTGACCTTCCTGGTCCTCGTGATGGGCGCGTTCACCGCCCACGTGCCCGGGGCGAACGCATCGTGCGTCGGCTTCCCGCTCTGCCGCGGCTCGCTCGTGCCAAGCGGCACCCAGCACATCCAGCTGACCCATCGGATCCTCGCGTTTCTTCTGTTCTTCCATCTGATGGGCGTCGCGATTGGTGTGGTTCGCCGTCGTGAAGCGCCGTTGATCATTCGCGCAGCGCTCGCCGCGTTCGGCCTGGTGTTGGTGCAGCTCGTGGTGGCAGCGGCGCTGGTGGAGATGCAGCTGCCGGCGCTGATCCGGTCGCTGCACCAGGCGGTGGGCACGCTCGTGTGGGTGGCGGTGGTCATGCTCGCGATGCTGAGCCGCCGCGGGGCACTTGGCGTCGGCGTGCCGGCGCGTGTCCCGTCTCCGCGCCCGACGCTGCGGGCCGCGGAGGTCGCGACGTGACGCACACCACGATCGAGCAGACGCGTCAGGCGAGCCTAACGCGAGACCTCGTCGCGCTCACGAAGCCGCGCATCATCTCGCTGTTGCTCGTGACGACGATCGCGCCGATGTTCGTCGCCGGGACGCCGTCGGTGGGCCTGGTGCTGCTCGTGGCCGTCGGCGGCTATCTCATGGCTGGCGGCGCGAACGCGGTGAACATGTATCTCGACCGCGACATCGACGACCGGATGGCGCGCACGCGTCTTCGTCCGATTCCGAGCGGTCGCATGACGCCGCCGGCGGTGCTCGCGTTCGG
>JAJKIV010000451.1 GCA_021154285.1 Gemmatimonas sp.
ACGAAGATGGTCGACGCCGTGAGGTGCCAGTTCAGGTAGAACAGCACGCCGAGGGCGATGATTGCCGTGAGGAACCCGCCCGTGAGCTGAACGAGACCGGTGCCGATGAGATTCCGGATGCCTTCAGCGTCCGTCATGACGCGCGTTATCAGAACGCCCGACTTCGTCGCATCGAAGAACGAGACGGGAAGTCTGAGCACGTGTCGCTGCACCTCGACCCGCATGTCGCTTATCGCCCGTTGCGCCGCAACGCTCACGATCTGCGACAGCGAGAACGACGTGATCGCCTGCACCACCGTCGCGCCGCCGACGGCGAGCGCGAGGGGCACCAGCTTGTCCAGCTGATGTTTGGTCAGGACGTTGTCGATCAGATACTTCGAGCTCGCGGGCAGCACGAGACCCGCAAGGCGGTTGACGAGCATGAGCGCGATCCCGATCGACAGCGACCGTCGGTGCTTCCAGATGAGGGAGCGGGCCTCATCCCACGCCCGCGCCATGTTGACGCGCGGCTTTTTCGGTTTGCCGCTTTCAGCCATGCAGCCTCAGTTGACTCGTTTGGCAGGAAAAGTAATGCCCTGGCCGTTGTCGACTTCATGGCCGGCGCGCCGGAGCGCGTCGACTGCTCGCTCGACATCGACCTCACGCACGAGGACGTAGTCCGTATCGTGCGTTCCTATCGCGAGGATCGGGATGCCGGCGTCAGCGAGCGGCTTCGCGAGCGCCACCAGAACGCCCACGAGCTCCGGCGGGAGCGTCCCCTCCACCCGCATGGCGACGTAGCCGCGCATGCATTCCGTTCGCCGTGGTACCGCGGCATCCTCGCACACGATCGACAGCTCGTCGTCGGTCCGCGTGATCGACAGGAAGCCCGGCCCGTTCGCCCACGATGGGACGACGTCATCCGGGGACAACCTGCAGACCGCGAAGCGCCCGGGTACTCTGAGCACACGAAGTGGATGTGAGCCCGCCATTCAGCCGCGCTGCACGCGCCCGGCGCGCACGTGGATGGGCCATCGAACCAGCCGTCGCTCGCCATCCCTTCCCCAGGCTGCGCGCAGCGCATCCTCCAGATCGACTACCGGATCGCGACCGATCGCCTTGGCCAGCCTGTTGGTCGCCGACCACGTTCGCACATAGCCGCCGAACTCGGCGAGCGAGAGGTGACTCTCGATATTCAGCGTTGGCGCGGTAACTTCGTCGATCGGGATCGCGATGCTACGATAGCCCTCGTCGACGAGCTTGCGGTCCGCTGGCCAATACGGGCCGCAGGTCTCGGAGTAGTAGCGCAGGAGGATGGCGTCGATCTCGCCATCGAGCACCGGCCGCGTGTAACACCACACCGCGAGCACGCCGCGAGGCACGGTCACACGGCGCACCTCCGCGTAGAACCGGTCGAACGGTAACCAATGCAGCGATTGCGCGACCGTCACGAGATCGACGGACGCGTCATCGAGTCCACTCTTGTCCGCCGGGGCAACGCTGTACGAAACGCGTGCGTGAGGAGTCGCGTGCGCTATCTGCTCCGCGCTCGCATCGGTCGCGAAGACACGGTCGAATCGTTCCGCGAGCGGAAGCGCCGCCTGGCCGTTGCCGGTGGCGCAATCCCATACGCACCCACGGCGCTCGGGAAGCGACGCCACGAAGTCGATCAGTTCGGCCGGATACTTGGGTCGGAACGTCGCGTACTCCGCGGCCGACGCTGAGAAGTGGTCCTTGAACCCGGGATTGGTCATTGTTGTTCGCGGAGATCCGCACGACGCAAAAGACTGTGACGGAACCAGGCCCTCGATCGCTCGTCCACAGTTTAGCGATCTCTCTCATCTCGAACCACACTTTCCGTGCTGCTTCCAAAGCTCGTCACGACGCTCCGCGGGTACGACAGGCGGCAATTCACGAGCGACGCGACCGCTGGAGTGATCGTCGGTATCGTGGCGCTGCCGCTCGCGATCGCGTTCGCCATCGCGAGCGGAGTGACGCCGGCGCAGGGACTCTATACGGCGATCATCGCCGGCTTCCTGATCTCGGCGCTCGGTGGCTCTCGGGTACAGATCGGCGGGCCAACCGGCGCGTTCGTGGTCGTCGTGTACGCCATCGTCCAGCGATACGGTGTCTCGGGCCTTGCCGCCGCGACGCTCATGGCCGGCGTCATTCTGGTGCTGCTCGGGCTCTTCAAGCTCGGCACCATCATCAAGTTCATCCCGCACCCGCTCGTCACCGGGTTCACGTCCGGCATCGCGGTGATCATCGCGTCCAACGAGCTTCGCGACTTTTTCGGATTGCGCGTGGACAAGGTGCCCGCGGAGTTCGTCGAGAAGCTCGAGCTGTTGTGGAACGCGGCTAGCACGGTCAACCCGTGGGCGGTCGGGATCGCCGGGTTCACCGTCCTGCTGCTGGTCGCGTGGCGGCGTTTGAACTGGCGATTCCCCGGGCCGATGGTGGCGCTGATCATCACCGCGGCCGTCGTTCGCCTGTTTCACTTGCCGGTGGAAACGATCGGCAGTCGCTTCGGCGTCATCGATCTCGCGTTTCCCCGCCCGCAGCTTCCGTCGCTTTCGCTCGCCGATCTCCGCGGGCTCGTCGGCCCTGCGTTCACGATCGCGGCGTTAGGCGCCATCGAGTCGCTGTTGTCGGCCATGGTGGCGGACGGAATGATTGGCGGTCGGCATCGGTCGAACATGGAGCTCGTGGCGCAGGGCGTCGCGAACATTGCGTCGCCACTGTTCGGCGGAATTCCGGCCACCGGTGCGATCGCGCGCACTGCCACCAACGTCAAGAATGGTGGTCGCACGCCGGTCGCCGGAATCATTCACGCGGCGACGCTTTTGCTCATCGCACTCGTCTTCGGAAAGTGGGCTGCGCTCGTTCCAATGGCGACGCTCGCGGGGGTCCTCATGCTCGTTGCGTATCAGATGAGCGAATGGCGCGTGTTCCGAGCCGAGCTTCGCGGACCGCGCGAAGATGCCGCCGTGCTCCTGACGACGTTTCTGCTGACGGTGCTGGTCGACCTCACCGTGGCGATCGCCGTGGGAATGGTGTTGGCTTCATTCCTGTTCATGAAGCGCATGGCCGAGGCGACGAACATTTCGGCGGTCACGCGTGACCTGAAAGCGGATGGCGACGACACGACCTACTCCGCGCCCGGGGCCATCAGTCGCCGCACCATCCCGGACCGAGTAGAAGTCTTCGAGATCAGCGGGGCGTTCTTCTTCGGCGCGGCGGAGGCGTTCAAGGAGGCGTTGGGCCAGATCGCGAGTAAGCCGTGGGTGATCATCATCCGAATGCGCGAGGTCAGCCTTCTCGACTCGTCCGGGCTTCACGCGCTGCAGGAGGTCGTTCGGCGCTTTCGGCGGGACCGCACGATGGTGTTGCTGGCGGAGGTGCACGCCCAGCCGCTCGCGGTGATCGAGGCATCGGAGCTGTTTCACGAGATGGGTGACGACATCTTCATGAACATCGATGACGCGCTTGACCGTGCACGCGCACACCTCGCCACGCGGACCAGCGGGTCAATGCCGGCGGTCGGCGCGCCCGCTGCCTAACGACTGGCGCCTGGACTTCGCCGAAAAAGAATCGCCGCGCCAGGCCTGGCGCGGCGATCTCGTCTTCACCCGCGTCCGCTCAGCCGGGCGGGAGCGAGCGACGGATTTCCTTATTGCCTGCCGCGACGCCCAGAGCGACGCTGAGTCCGAACGCGATCGCGGTCCCCATACCGACGAGTGGTAGCATCCAGACGATCGGGGCGGCGATGAGCGCCGCACCTACGCCCGCGACAATCGGCGCGAGCGGGCTTCTGGCCGCATCGACGTACCGAAGCCGACGTGCGACGAAGTCTTTCGCTTGCGTAAACCCAATGACTACCGCTGCCGTCGACAGCGCGAGTGCGAGCAATCCCAACACGTGTGTACCCTCTCGTGACGTTGCTACCGGAATGACCCTTGGGTTCCGTACGTCGGCGATCAGAATGTGGTTTCGGGAGGTATTTAGCCTCGCGTATTGGCGTTCAACCAGCACGCCTCTAGCATACAGCGAATGCGAGCGGTCGTCATTACCCGTCCCGGCGGGCCCGAGGTGCTGGAGGTTCGAGACGTCGACGCGCCGCAACCCGGCTCGGATGACGTGCTGGTTCGCGTGCGCGCGTCCGGACTCAACCGAGCGGACATCCACCAGCGCACCGGCGGCTATCCCGCACCGCCTGGATCGCCCGCGGACATCCCCGGTCTCGAGTACGCGGGCGAGGTCGCGGGCGTTGGGAGCAACGTTCACGGCATCGCCGTCGGCGATCGCGTGTTCGGCATCGCGGGAGGCGGAGCGCATGCGGAGCTCATCACGGTGCCTGCGCGCACCGTCGCGCGCGTGCCGTCGACCCTGTCGTGGGAAGACGCCGGCGCTATTCCCGAAGCATTCATCACCGCACACGACGCACTCGTCACGCAGGCACACCTCGCTCGCAACGAGCGTGTGCTCATCCATGCCGTAGGCAGCGGCGTTGGGCTCGCGGCGGTACAGGTCGCGAGAGCGATGGGCGCGATCCCCTACGGTACGTCACGCACACCGGACAAGATCGAGCGAGCGATGCCGTTCGGCCTGGAGCGTGGAGCGGCGATCCGTGACGCGAGTGAGCTCGCACCGGTGGCCCAGGACTGGGCGCCCAACGGATTCAACGTGGTGCTCGACCTGGTCGGTGGCGCGTACACGCCGGCAAGCATGGCGGTGATGTCCAACAAAGGCCGGCTCATGCTCGTCGGCCTCGTCGCAGGCGCGAGCGCCACGCTCGACCTCCGCCGAATCTTGTCGCGCCGACTGACGATCATCGGCACAGTCCTTCGGGCGAGGTCGGTGCATGAGAAGGCCGCGGCCACGGACGCGTTCGCCCGGGATCTCCTCGACGGGTTCGAGAGCGGCGCGCTGCACGCCGTGGTCGATCGAGTATTCCCGCTCGCCGCCATTGCCGACGCGCACCGTCGCATGGAATCCAACGAGTCGTTCGGGAAGGTGGTAGTCGTGCCGTAGCACGAGACGCCGGTCAAACACGCCTGAAACCGGTCGGGCTGGCTGGCGGAGTCCGGCCCGCTCCGGTTCGTCTCGCACGCCCTCCCGTGCGAGTCGTCACGCGCGCAAGGCGCCACAGCGATGCCGACTGTCATACTGAGCGGTGAGGTTCGGCTACGCCTCGAGCGTTGCCCGTTCACCCGGTCGTCACAGCGCGGAGGATGGTGTGAGTGCTGGTTCGTTCGCGGTCGCAGCATTGATGGTGACGAGCGGACCCTTCTTTCCGCCATCGCTGCTCCAGCCCGGTCTTCGTGCCGATACGCGTCGCTGTGCTGTCGGCGCTCAGGTCACAGAGAGCGACTGCGCCTTGATCGGCGCGCAATGGGTCGTGACGACCGCTGGTGCCGTTGCGGCGGCTCGACCATCCGGCGGCCACCTCCACGTTCGAATCGGGGACACCGAGTACGCGGTCGAACAGCTGGTCCGTCACCCGAAGTGGGACGGCGGCGTGCTGCATGACGTGACGCTCCTCAGACTCGCCACGCGCGTGCCCGCCTTTCCTCTACGTCCGTTACCCGGAGAGTTTCCGACGAAGGTCGAATGCATCACGCGACACGCGATGTCCGAACGACAATGGGTCTCGGCGACGATCGGTCCGTCACCGGTGTGGGACGATCGCCGTACCACCGCGTTCGCGACGAAGCAGCCCGCAATCCTGACGAAGGTGCGGACCTTCATGGACGCGTGGGCCGGTCGATCGACGAACGATTGATCGCGATAGTCCGGGAGCATCACACGGGGGCGCGAGCACGATGCTCGCGCCCCTCGTGTATTCCTACTTCGCTCCCGTCCGCCCGTCCGCCACGAATGCGATGCGGTCGCCGCGCGTGTTCACGGCGAGTCGCGTGATGCCCTTCACGCCCGCCGTTGAAAGATCGGCGATCTGGCGCCACTCATCGCCTGCCTTCCCGAACCACCGGAGCAGTCTGGATTCACGACCACAGAGGATCGAGCCGTCTGGCAGCCACGCGTAATCTTCTACGCCCTCAGGCAAGCGCACGAGGCGCGCGGTGTCGCGACTCGCCGGATCGAGCGACTCGATCCACCACTCCGTCGGCCCGGCTTTGCGAACGAAGCTCACGCGATGCGTTCCGGGAATTCTGTGAAGCGACCGGCCGATGTTCGTCGCGATCGTATCCGAGTTGCCGGCCCGGGTGTCAGCCAGTTGCAGCGTGTTGGGCGAGCCAAGCACAAACAGCGCGAGGGTGTGCTCATCAGCCCACGCGTAGTAGCCGACCGGTCGGACGCGTTCGAGAATGACCGTCGGCGCGCCGCCATCCAGCGGGAACCGCCACAGTCGCTGTGCCGAGTCGCGCTCTACGCGTACGACTGAAATCGCACTACCGCCATCGATGGGTGTCGCCGAATACTCACTCTCGG
>JAJKIV010000452.1 GCA_021154285.1 Gemmatimonas sp.
AAGCTCGACGGCGACGCCCGTGGCGGAGCGGCGCTGTCGATCTACGGCGTGACGAAGAAGCCGATCAAGTACATCGGCGTCGGCGAAAAGACCGACGCGCTCGAGGAGTTCCATCCCGAGCGCATGGCTGGCCGGATTCTGCAGATGGGCGACGTGGTGTCGCTCGTCGAGAAGGCGCAGACCGCGTTCGACGAAGCCGAAGCGAAAAAGCTCGAGAAGAAGGTGCGCAAGGAGGGTATGGATTTGAACGACATGCTCGTCGCCATGCGCCAGATGCAGAAGCTCGGCCCGATCGAGGGGATTCTGAAGATGCTGCCGGGCGTCAACTCGAAGATGCTCAAGCAGGCGAACCTCGACCCGAAGCGGATGAAGCACGTCGAGGCGATCGTGCTGTCCATGACGCCCGCGGAGCGCAAGAACCCTACGATCATCAACGGTTCTCGCCGGTCCCGCATCGCCAAGGGCTCCGGCCGGCCGACCAACGAGGTCAACCGGCTGCTCGAGCAGTTCAGGGACATGCAAAAGATGATGAAGAAGGCCTCGTCAGGCGGGCGGATGGGATTTCCGCCCGGCATGATGGGGATGCGTTAGGTCCGCTGTTTTCACGTCGTGGGTGCGCTCCGGAAACGCCGGAGTCGCGATGAGCCCACGGTATTACCGCACGCCTGATAAGGAGAACGCACCATGGCAGTTCGAATTCGCCTCCGCCGCACCGGCCGCAAGAATGCGCCGTCGTTCCGTATTGTCGTCGCCGATTCGACGAGCCCGCGGGATGGCCGGTTCATTGAGATCATCGGCCAGTACTTTCCGCGGCAGGGCGACAAGGCCGTTCAGCTGAACACCGAGCGAGCGAACCATTGGCTCGATGTCGGCGCTCTTCCGAGCGATACCGTCCGTTCTCTCCTGCGCAAGGCAGGCGTGCTCAAGGCACGGCACGAAGCCCGGCTCGCGCGCAAGCTCAATTCATCGGCGGTGCCCGTTCGCGAAGCGAGCGAGCATGCCGCGTCGAGCGACGCGAGCCAGTGACGTGGCGGCGCCCGAGCTAACGCTCGTCGGGCGCGTCCGCAGGGCACACGGCATTCACGGCGAGCTCGTGATCGAGCCGCTCACCAACGTGCCGGACGCGGTCTTCGCGCCCGGCCGTCGTGTTTTTGCCGGTACCATCGACGGAGACCCCGCTCCCGATGGGCGTACGCTCGTCGTCGAGGAGAGCCGGCCGTTCAAAGGCGGCGGGTGGATCGTCGCTTTCGACGGCATTGCGGACCGCAACGAGGCGGAGCGGTGGCGGGAACGCTACGTGCTCGCGCCGAAAGACGAGCTGGCACCAGTTGCCGAGCACGAGGTCTATCTGCACGATCTGCTCGGTCTGTCCGTCGTCCGTGCCGGCTCGCTCGAGCCCGTGGGCGATGTGATCGACGTCTACGAGCTGCCGCAGGGCATCATGCTCGACGTTAGGCGGCTGAAGGGAAGCGTGCTGATTCCGTTCCGGCCGGAAGTCGTGACGCAGGTGGACCTCGCCGGACGGCGGCTCATCATCGACCCGCCCGACGGGCTGATCGAGTGAGAATCGACATCGTCACGATCTTCCCCGACTTCTTCGCCGCGCCGCTCGCGCTGAGCATCCCGGCGCGAGCGGCAGCGTCCGGCGCGGTGACATACAACGTTTTGGACCTGCGCGATTTCACGCACGACCGCCATCGTACGGTGGACGACTACCCGTACGGAGGCGGAGCAGGGATGGTGATGAAGCCTGAACCGTTCTTCGAGGCCGTCGAATCGCTACAGGTGGCGGGGCCGATCGTGCTCCTGTCGCCGCGGGGTCGGCGATTCACGCACGCCGACGCGGTGCGCTTCGCGACGAGCGAGACGCTGACGTTGCTCTGCGGACATTACAAGGACATCGACCAGCGCGTCGCGGACTTTCTCGCCACCGAGGAGATCTCCCTCGGTGACTTCGTCTTGAGCGGAGGCGAGCCGGCGGCGTTGGCGATCGTCGATGCCACGGTGCGCCTGTTGCCCGGGGCAATGTCGGACCTGGACAGCGCTCGCGGCGACTCGTTCTACGACGATCGCGGCTTGAGCGCGCCGAGCTACACCCGGCCGCCGAGCTTTCGTGGTCACGACGTGCCGGACATTCTGCTCTCCGGAGATCACAAGCGCATTGCGGCGTGGCGGGTGGACGAAGGCGTGCGACTCACCCGGGCGCGAGACGGCGATGTCGCGATGGACTCGAGCGAATCATGATGGTCCAGGTGCCCACCGTGTTGAGTTGGAGTGGTGGCAAGGACAGCGCGCTCGCGCTGCACGAGCTTCTGATGGACCCGACGGTCGACTTGCGCGGACTTCTCACGACAGTCACCGAGGGCTACGACCGGGTGAGCATGCACGGTGTGCGAACGTCGCTCGTGGCCGAGCAGGCCGCCGCGCTCGAGATCCCGCTGTGGAGCGTTCGCATTCCTCCGTCGGCAACGAACGAGCAATACGAGCGCGCGATGTTGGACGCGCTCACCGCGCTTCACGGTGAGGGTATCGAGGCGATCGCCTTCGGCGACCTATTCCTCGCCGATGTGCGTGCCTATCGAGAGCGGCTCGTGGCCGGCACTGGACTGCGCCCATTGTTCCCGCTTTGGGGGCGGGCGACCGTCGACCTCGCGCAACGATTCGTGTCGTGCGGATTCCGGGCGGTCGTCGTGTGTGTCGATCCGCGTCAGATCGATGTGTCGCACTGCGGCGCCGAATTCGACGAGGCGCTTCTCGGCGCGCTGCCCCGATCGGCCGATCCGTGTGGTGAGCGCGGGGAATTTCACACCTTCGTCTACGACGGGCCGATGTTCCGTCAGCCTATCGCGACTCGACGCGGTGTGGTCGTCGAGCGCGAAGGATTCTTCTTTTGCGACCTCTTGCCTCACGGCGCGGATGTCGCAACTTCGTAGTGAGCGATCTCGTGATGGAATGGCACGTGCCTAGCAAGTTGGCTAGGTGTCGTGAAACCGAACGCAAAGGCCACCCGTTTTTCCACCGAATGCGCGTCGCTCTCCTCCTCCTGATCCCACTTGCCGGTTGCCTCGATGCATCCACCGGCAACGTGCCGAACGTTCCGGCACCTACCGTATCGACGGGGGAAGTGGCGCTGCGCCGGGTGTTTTCGACCGGGCTGACGGCGCCCTCGGCGGACAGAAAGAGCGGGGCCGCTCGCAGCTTCGCTCGTGGCCGAGTCGAGCTCAAGCTTCGCCGGGACAGCACGCTCGAGTACCACCTGAACGTGTACAACCCGGGCGGCGACGATTTTACCGCCGCACATGTCTATCGTGTCGGCCGCAACGGTCCTCCCGTGGTCACGCTGTTCACCGGGGCGTCGCTCAAGGAGAAGTACATCCAGGTTCGCGGCACCGGTGTGCTCGTTGATCCTGTCGGGAAGCCGCTCCTCGATGAGCTCCGGGCGAATCCGGGTGCCTTCTACGTTTCGCTCCGGACGACCAGGGAGCCTGAGGGCGCGCTGACCGGGACCATCCAATAAGGGGACCGGGGACCTGGGAACCGGGAACCGAGGCTCCACGCGGAGTCACTGTTCCCGGTTCCTCGTTCCCGGTTCCCCGTCAGGCCTCCCTCTTCCCGCTTCCGGGCTGTCGGTTTAAGTTGCGGGTCTGCCAAGCGAAACCTTTATCGGGCAAGACCTTTCAGCCCAGAGCGTCATATGCATCCGTTCATCGAGACCCAAAAAGAGTGGCTTCGTTCCGTCCCACCCTTCCGCGCTGGCGATACGCTGCGCGTCAATGTCCGTGTGAAGGAGGGCGACAAGGAGCGGCTCCAGGCGTTCGAGGGCGTTTGCATCGCGCGCCGCGGTAGCGGCGTCAGCGAGACGTTCACGGTCCGGAAGATCTCCAACGGCGTTGGCGTGGAGCGCATTTTCCCCGTCCACAGCCCCATGCTTTCCGAGATCGTCGTCGTGCGTCGCGGGCGCGTTCGCCGCGCCAAGCTGTATTATCTGCGCCACCTCACCGGTAAGGCGACACGCATCCGCGAGAAGAAAGTTCGTGTCGCGGTTCCGACGACCGAGGCGGCGACCTCGGAGAGCTGAGGGATGCCGGGACGTCGGCGGCGAGCGGGTTCGGCGCGCCGACGCTGGAGCGTCATCGAGCGGGATCTGCGCACGGAGCGCGGGCCGCTCATCGCCGGAGTGGATGAAGTCGGACGGGGCCCGCTCGCGGGCCCCGTTGTCGCTTGCGCCGTCATCATGCCTCCCGACGCGCGCGCCATTCGCGGCGTCGATGACTCGAAGGCGCTGACCGCCGCGCAGCGCTCCAAGCTCGCGAAGCTCATCCTGGAGAGGGCGCTCGCCGTTGGAGTGGGTGCCGCCTCTGTTCGAGAGATCGACCGCCTCAACATCTATCACGCGAGCACGCTCGCCATGCGGCGTGCGTTGGCGCGGCTGTCCGTCGCGCCCGATCACGTGCTCATCGACGGCAAGGCGATTCGCTCACTCAAGATCGCGCACACCGCGGTCGTTCACGGCGACGCGCGCTGCTTCTCGATTGCGTGCGCGTCGATCATCGCCAAGGTCACGCGCGACCGGCTGATGCACAGCCTTGCACGACGGCACCCGGCATATCGCTGGGAGCACAACGTCGGCTATGCGACGCAGGACCACATCGCGGGGCTCGCGGCCGCGGGGATCACCCCGCATCATCGGCGCAGCTTCATGCGGATCCGGCAGCTCTCATTCGACTTCGGCGCTCCGCCGGAGGTCATCGTGGACATCCCGATCGAAGCGATGATGGGCGATGTGAGCGGTGAGTCGGAGGCGATCACCACGCTCGAGTGCGAGCCTAACGAGTTTGTCGTCGCGCCGGATCCCGTCGGTGGCTGATCGCTCCGTCTTCCGCGATGGGCTGTTCGCGGGGCAGGTCGGCGTCATCACCGGCGGCGGGACCGGCATCGGCTTTGGTGTCGCGGAGCTCCTGGCGTCGCTCGGCATGCACGTCGTCCTCGCCAGCCGGAAACCCGAGCACCTCGACGCAGCAGCGGAGCGCATTCGTGCTGGCGGCGGACGCGCATCGACTGCCACGCTGGATGTTCGGGATGCCGAGCGTGTCAAGTCGATCATGGGTCAGGTAGCGAACGAGCACGGGCGTCTCGACCTTCTCGTTAACAACGCCGCAGGCAACTTCTATGTGCCGTCGGAATCGATGAGCCCCAATGCGTGGCGGAGCGTCATCGAGATCGATCTGTTCGGCACGTTTTTCTGCTCGCAGGCCGTGCTGCCACTCATGCGTGCTTCCGGCGGCGGGAGCATCGTCAACATCTCGATGACGCTTCACTATCGCGGGTGGCCGCAAATGGCCCACGCGACGGCGGCGAAGGGAGGAATCGATGCGCTCACGCGTACCCTGGCGCTGGAGTGGGCTCCGGATGGGGTGCGGGTCAATGCGGTCGCGCCCGGCCCGGTCCCCACCGAGGGTGTGCTGAAGGCGTTCACCCGCCCGCTCGATTCCGGGGCAACGCTGTTCGGGTCGGCGCCGGACCTAACGAGGTCTGAGGCCGGCGTGGCGGCGAAAGGCGGCGTCGAGCAGGCGATCGCACAACGGGCGGCTCAGATCCCGCTCGGCCGTTGGGGAGCGCCGAGGGACATCGCGAACGCCGTTACATTCCTGGCTTCGCCGGCGGCGAGCTGGGTGACGGGTGCCATTTTTGTGGTCGATGGTGGGGAATGGCTGGCCCATTCGGCCACATAGTCAACTTTTTTTTGCCATTTGTGATGTGCGTCTCAGGCTTTCGGAGTTGCGTTTGGTTTAATTGCGCGTCAGCGAGACTTTTGTGTGGGCGAACGGCGAGCTCGTGTGATTGACATCACATTGAGACTGAAGGCGATAGGGAAGGCCGGCGTTCTCTGCACTGCGGTATGGTTTTCGCGATTCGATGAATGTGTCGTGGTGTTGTCGAGACCTCTTTGCAATCGGAGAGCAGCGATATGAAAGCAAATCTGCGGGCAGTGGGAGCGGTGATCCTTGGGTCGGCAGTCCTCGGCGCATGCGCGACGAAGGGCTTCGTTAAAACCTCGGTTCAGGATGAGCGCGCGGCGCGTATCGCCACGGACAGCAGCCTGAGCAACCAGATTGCCGCGACGAACAACGAAGTGTCGGGGCTGAAGACGGAAGTGTCGGGCGTCAAGAACGACGTTTCGAGCCTTCGCAATGACCTCAACTCGCTTAAGACGGAGTTCGGCGCGAAGATCACGGCGATGGAAGAGGGCCTGAAGTTCGCGTTCCCGGTCAACTTCGCGTTTGACGACGCGACGGTTCGCGAGGCCGACAAGGCCGCGCTCGACCGCTTCGCCAGTGTCGTGGGCAAGTACTACAGCGGCTCGATGATCACGATCGAGGGCTTTGCGGATCCGGCCGGTGGCAACCGTTACAACATGGAGCTGTCGAAGCGTCGTGCTGATGCCGTCGCCGCGTACCTCTCGGAGAAGGGGCTCAGCACCTCGAACGTCCGCACGGTCGGCTATGGCAAGACCCGCCTGGTGAACCCGAAAGCACAGAAGGAAGATCCGGGCGCCGAAGCCAACCGCCGTGTGACCTTCGTCGTCGAGACGAACGGTGCAGCTGCCTCGGCCACCACGGCTGCGCTGCCTCGGTAACGAAAGTTCGACGAACGCGGTCCGGAGACGGAACGCACTCGTTAGGAAGCCCCGACCGGATCCCGGTCGGGGCTTTTCCGTTGCGGTCCGGTCGGCCGGCCACTCGAGTTGTCGCGTGTTCGAGCATCGTTCGCGCGATGCAAGCGGCGTATCGTCGTCCCGTGTGGCGTTCTAGATTGCCGGCCTCGCCGATACGTGATCGAACCGCCACCTAACAAGGCTTTCCGATGGCGCGAGCTCTCTCAGCTGACCTGGAAGAATCAGCCGCCCCTCGCGGTGTTCGCCTCCCCGGCGATGAAGCCCCCTACTACGTGGCCACGGGCGACGAAGTAGAGATCTTCGCCATGTGCCACGAGCGTGGGTTGCCGGTCATGCTCAAGGGGCCAACGGGCTGTGGCAAAACGCGCTTCGTCGAACACATGGCGTGGCGGCTGCAGCGGCCCCTCGTCACTATTGCCTGCCACGACGATCTGTCCGCGAGCGATCTGACCGGACGCTATCTGATTCGCGGCGGCGAAACGGTTTGGGTCGATGGTCCGCTGACCGTTGCCGCGCGAACCGGCGCAATCTGCTATCTGGACGAGATCGTGGAAGCACGCCAGGACACGGTCGTCGTGATCCACCCACTCACCGACGATCGCCGGCTCTTACCTATCGAGCGGACGGGGGAGCTGATCGAGGCGGCACCGGGATTTCAGGTGGTGATCTCGTACAATCCCGGTTACCAGCACGCCATCAAGGACCTCAAGCCCAGCACGAGACAGCGGTTCGTCGCGCTGGACTTCGACTTCCCGGCGCCCGACGTCGAGGCGACCATCGTCGCGCACGAAAGCGGAGTCGACTCAGCGACGGCGGATGCACTCGTGAGGCTCGCGCAACGCGTGCGGCGGTTACGGGATCAAGGGCTTGCGGAGGCGCCGAGCACGCGTCTTCTCGTATCGGCGGCGCGGCTCATTGCGTCGGGAATTCGAGGGCGTGACGCCTGCCGCGCGGCACTGGTCGGTCCGCTCACGGACGATCCCGATCTGGTGGTCGCGATCTCCGACATCATCGACGCGACGCTCTGAGCGTGCCGGGTCGCCGCGGGTTCCTCCACGCCGCGCGTACCGCACTGCGACGCGCCAGCGCGGCACTCGACGATGCACTGCGGTCGCGACGCGCCCGCGCCGTGGAAGGCAGCAGGGTCGTGCGCCTGGATGATGTTCGCCGGCGCCTCGAGCTCCTCGTGACCGCCGTCTACGACAGGCCCATTCCCATCACGACAGCGGAGCCGGCGCCGCGTCGGCGGGCATGGCGCGACCTCTTTGCGCCGCCGCACCAGCGGCAACGCGCCGCGATGCCCGCCACCGATGGTGAGCGCATTCAACTGCCTCGCGAGATCGAAAGCACGAACGCGGAGGCTGCCCTCGCCGAGTACCGGTTGATGGCCATCGAACAGGCCGAGCGCATCGCGAGAAACACGGTCGCGGCAGTGCCACCCGGCCCGCACGGCATCGAACGCGATCTCTACCTGATGCGCGAGGGGGCGATGATCGATGCGGCCATCGCCCGCGCCGTTCCCGGGCTTCGCGATACGCTCACCACCGCCCGCAAACACGCGCTCGAGTCACGCCCGTCGCTCACGCGACTTTCCGTCGCGGAGCGCGCAGTGGAGGGGCTTCTGCGCGCCTCCCTGTCGGTCGACCTAACGTGGGAACCGGAGCCCGGGGCATCCGGCTCGCCTGACGAGTCGCTCGCCTGGGCTCGTGAGCGCATGGCCGAGATCGGACGCGAAGGCGCGCGCTACCGCGGAATAGCACCAGTTCCGGCGTGGGGCACCATCCGTGCGCCGGCCGGTCGCGACAAACCGATCCCCAAAGCACTGGAGCTCGCGACGACTCGCGGCTCGAAGTACGGCATCGGGAAGTTCGGATATGGCAGCGGCACCGGTGGCACGCAGTCGAGCGTCAGCGGGGCGGAGGAAGGGTCGTCCCAGTTCCAGCGTGACGGCCGTACCGTGCTGAATGACGAGGGCCCGAGCCGGGTCGCATCGTCGGGCGCGGGAAGCACTACCAGCGCTGACACCGACGACGCGGCTGACCAGGCTGCGTCCGAGGACGACGCCGCGGCCGACGAGCATGCTCAGCCCGAAACGTCCGTACTGCCGGATGCAAAGGCCGCGACGCCGGCGGTGACGCGCCGGGGCGCGAGCCGCATCCCGTCGCCGAGGCCGGCAGGGGAGGGCATCGAGTATCCCGAATGGGACTGGGAGAGCGGTGACTATCGGTCGCAAGGCGCGATCGTTCGCCGGTACGAGCCGGACGTCACCGACGACCGGTGGGGCACCGGCGTCCTGGCGCGCCACGGCGCGCTCGTTAGGCGACTCCGTGAGCGCTTCGAGCGTCTTCGCGCTCGGCGCACGCGGCTCAACCAGCAGCGCGACGGCGACGAGCTCGATCTCACGGCGTGCGTTCGCGCTCTGGTCGATCAGCGGAGCGGGCATACAGTCGACGACCGCCTGTACGTCGCCGTGCGCCCCGCGCGGCGAGGCCTCGCGATCGCGCTGCTCATCGATATCAGTGGCTCGACGGACGAATGGATCGACGCCCGCCGCCGAGTGATCGATGTCGAAAAGGTCGCATTGCTCCTCGCCAGCGAAGCCCTCGATGCGTTGGGTGACCTCTACGCGATCCTCACGTTTTCGGGGAAGGGCCGCTCGAACGTACGCATGCGTACGATCAAGGCGTTCGACGAGACGAATGGCTCCGTGGTCAGACGGCGCATCGGCGCGCTCGAGCCCGAGGGGTATACCCGAGCCGGCGCAGCGATCCGTCATGCGGCGGAGCTCCTCGAGCGACAGCCGGCGGCGCATCGACTGCTCCTCATGATCTCCGACGGAAAGCCGAACGACATCGACGGCTACGAAGGCTTGAGTGGTGTGGAGGACACGCGCCAGGCCATCATCGAGACGCGCTCGCGCGGCGTCTATCCGTTTTGCCTGACGATCGACCGTCAGGGCCAGGAGTACCTGGGACGGATCTTCGGCGAGGCGGGGCACACCGTATTGCGTAATCCGCAACAGTTACCGATGGCGCTCGTGAAGGTGGTGAAACACCTTCTCGCGTCGTGAGGCGATTGCGCCGCCTGCGGTCAGACGGCGAGAGCCGTTGTCGAGCCTGCAACGCATCTCAGAGTCCCGGCGCGCGTTCGAGCCGGCTAGATTCCCCGATCCGACCCGGTAGCTCAGCTGGTAGAGCAACGGACTTTTAATCCGTAGGTCCTGGGTTCGAGCCCCAGCCGGGTCATATCGAAGCTGCTCTGGAAATACCGCTCGACACGCCGGTAACTCGTTAGTCGCCCGCCTACAATCCGGGCGAGGCGGCTGTGCGCGTACGCGCCGCCGCCGCGTGCGCGCATGTTCGAATCAGATAGCTGCTCCAGCTGACGATGCCGAGCAACTTGAATCCGTCCTCGAAGAGTATCCGCCAGGGGGACGCCCATTGCTCCTGGAACCCATCGACGAACATCGAGAGCGCGAAGAACGTGAGGCCCGTGAACAGCACGACCCACTCAGTATCGAGGATGAGGCGTCGGAACCTGACCAGCCACCACGCCGTCACCAGCCCGTAGCCAAGGAAGATCGGATCCTCGCCCTGTCCCAGGTACATCGGTACGAGTCCATCGTGGAATTGAAAGAAGTCATCCAACAGTAGTACGGACGAGATCAACCCGGACCAGGCCAGGAACGACCGCATTTCATCGGTGCCTTCCTCGTGCCGCAGGATGGTCCTCGTGTAGAAACAGATTACGGCCGCCGCGCACCAAACCAACACGCCAACGTTGGACAGCACGCCGGTGAGTGGGTGCGCTTTGAGCGTCGCCAACGGGTCGCGTAAGACGAACGCGATCGGGACGCCGTTGTACACGCTCATGAGCGCGGCGACTGCGAGGGCGCCAAACGTTAGGCCATAGACAATGGCGAGCGACCGGACGCGGGGTCGGATCCCTCGGTCCGGCAACTCGTTCGCCGTGTCGCCGGGCGCAATTCCGGTGGTGCTGGCAGCGCACACGTCTCGCCTCCTTCGGTTGGTAGTTCCACTCGGTCCAATCGCAATCTGGACGATTGGACAAGAGTCGGCGAATGCGCTGCATGTCGGGCGAACCGCGCGGTCGAACATTAAAGGTCCGATGATACCACGAGCCAGAGCCTGACTCGACTGACGCCACTCCGCGGCCTCAGCCATTCGCCAAGCGGCTCCTATTAGTAGGGCCTGCATCAGACCCTAACGAGACGCACCGCGATCCTCGTCGCTGCCCGGACAATTCCCAGACAGTTCGTTGGTGCGGATCACTGCTGGGTGTACTATAGTGCGCGCCTAACTGTGCCTAACATGCCTACACGGTTCTACCTCTGGGAGGCATCCGCGGCGCCGGTGAGCCCGGCGGTGGACGCCGGCTGGGACTCGACGGCAGTCCCGTTCGCGCGCCGATCCATGCACCGGTTCCCCCAGGGTAGCGACAACCTAACGACTACCTCTCGCTTCGGCTCCACGGCAGGCCAGAACCGCTGCCACCGCCAGTTCGTCGGGCCGCCGATGGAGCGCGGGCACGTGTTCGACACGTCCGTTACCTACAAGGCCTACGCGCAGGGCCTCGAGAGCAACGGGGACAACAACCTCCGCTCCCGCGCCGGCATCCGCATCGTCTCGCGCGATGGCTCGACCGTCCGGCACACGGTGAAAGCCGTCGGCGACTACTCGTCAGGCAGCGCGTGGAACACCGCGCTTCGCAGTAAGGCGTTCCTCGACGGCGACCCCGGAACCGGCTCGTACACGACCGTCGCGGGTGATCGGCTCGTCGTGGAGTTCGGTCACCGTGGTGCCTCCGGCGTGACCATTTCGGTATCGTCACGCTGGGGATCGACGGCGACCGGGGGCGACGTGCCGGAGAACGAGACCACGACGGCGACCACGGTGCGCCCGTGGTTCGAGTGCTCGCTCAGCCTGACCTTCGAGGCGCCGACGCAGGTCACGCGGTATGTCAACACCGCCTCGACGCGGGGCGGCGACGGGACGACGAACGGCACCACCGGAGCAACCCGCGCTTTCGAATCGCTCGTGACGGCGGTCGCAATGCTCGTCCGGACGGACTGGCTGGCCGCCAACCAGCAGCTCCGCATCCTGTGCAGCGGGGCCTCGCCCGACGTCGGCGACGTGGTCATCAACGCGGGGTGGAACGGGCGCCTCTCGCCGGAGTGCTATCTCGAGATCATCGGCGACCAGCCGAGCGCGCTCACCATCTCGACCTCGCACTATCGATGCGTCGACGAGAACCCGGGCGGCTTCGGCGTGCTGGGTGGTGGCTTTGTTCGACTGTCGCGCGTCGCGTACCAGATCACCGTTGGTGCCGGCGCCGGCGGGTATTCCTGCGTCGGCGTCCTCGAAGGGAATTACCCGATGGACGTGCGGTTCGACCGTCTGCGCGTGGACGCCGTTAGCATCTCCGCAGATCGCACGGGGGACACACACGCCTTCTGGACCGACGCGGCGAACCCCGCGAACAAGGTCACCTACACCAATTGCGTCGCGGTCGGCTGGACCGGGTCCGGCGCGACCCATCACGGGTTCACGAAGTTCCCGCGAACGACGGGCAGCGTCCGGCTCTACAACTGCACGGCGCACGGGTGCGCGGCGGGTTTCTCGGGCGGGTTGGGGATGGTGGCGAAGAACTGTGGGGCCGCCGACTGCGCGGAGGGGTTCACGGGGGTGTTCGATGCCGGGTCGACGAACAACGCCAGCAGCCTGGCTTCCGACGCGCCTGGCACCGACCCGCAGAACGGCGTCACGCCGACGTTCGTGAGCGCGATGACCGACCTCCATCTCGCGTCAGGCGACACGGCGTGGAAGGATCGCGGCACCGATCTTTCCGCGGATGCGCTGTATCCATTTTCTACCGATGGCGACGGCGCGACGCGAACAGGAACGTGGGACATCGGCGCCGATGAGATCACGGCGGTTTCGACGATCGCTCCGCTCGCCGGTATGAACAGGTAGCAGCCTAACGGGAGTACGGGAGTACGGGAGTACGGGAGTATTGGGGAGTGCGGGCGCGCTCAGGCGGCAGCATCGAGCGCGCCGGCTATCTCGTCGACCGTCGCACGCGCCGTACGGCCGACGCCAATGAGCGTGGCTGACGCGTAGCCCGTCCAGTCGCCGTACCCAACGAGCCAAAGCCGCGGCTCGCGCACGGAGCGCGTCCCACGCACTTCGATCCGCCCGTTAGGTCCCACGGCGCCGAGTGTCGCGAGATGATCGAGCGCCGGCCGGAATCCCGTCGCGAAGATCACGGCATCCTCCCGCGTCCGGCGACCATCCCGCCAGATCACACCGTCGTTGACGAACGAGCCGAACATCGGCACGGCCTTCAATGCCCCGCGTTCCCGCGCGCGGCGGACTGATTCGACCATCACGATGTTCCCGAGCAACCGGGGTGGGGGAGTTGCCGCCCCTTCGGTCAACGCACGATATCGGGCAGTTGCCTCGCCGAACAGATACCGTCCGTCGATTTCGTCAGGCAGGAACGTCGGCGGACGCCGGGTAGCCCACGTCACCGTCGCGCCGACGGCCAGGTCCGCGACGATCTGCGCCCCCGAATTCCCGCCGCCCACCACGACCACGCGCTGCCCGGCGAATTCGGTCGGCGATCCATAATGCGCCGAGTGAATCAGCCGACCCGCGAAGCGATCGTCGTCGGGCAGCCGTGGCGCGTTAGGCGTCGACCAGGTGCCCGTCGCGCTCACCACGGCGCGGGCGATCCATGCGCCCGCTTGGGTGATGACCCTGAGGCGGTCGCCAGCCACCTCGACGCGGGTGACCCGCATCGGTCGCACGACCGGGAGCGCATACCGCGTCTCATAGTCGGCGAGGTAGGCCAACGCCTCGTCGCGCGTCGGATAGTAGGCCGTCCCACCCGACATCAGACGCCCGGGCAGAGAGCTCCATTGGGCCGGAGAAAAGAGACGGAGTGACGCCCATGTGTGCTGCCAGGCACCGCCGGGCGCGCGGCCATCGTCCAAGATTGCGAACGACAGGTTGGTGCGACGCAGGTAGTATCCGACCGCAAGCGCCGACTGACCGCCACCAACGACTATGACGTCGCGGGCGCCGACAAGGTCGTTAGTCACCGGGCTCATTGCCAGACCGTGAGCCCGCGAGACGGGTATTTCGCGACAAGTGACGGCGAACGATACTTGCGGCGGCACAGCATCGGCGAATCTTACAGCGCGTCACGCCATTCGGCCTCAACCGTTGTACCGTTCGTGGAATTCGATCAGAAGCCGCCACCCCGAACGCCCTCGGCCGACAGCCATCAGCCCACTCCCGCTCTCGAGGAGAGCGTGACGACGCCGCCCCGATCGGCGCCCGAAGCCGCAACGAGCCCTCGTACGCGTGCGGCGTTTCTGGCCGAGGCCGGGCGCCTGCTCGCGGAGTCGCTGGACCACGAAACCATTCTGCAACAGGTCGCGGACGCCGCGGTTCCGACACTCGCTGACTGGTGCGCCGTGGACGTCGTGCACGCGGAGTCCAGCGACGCGTGGCCTCCGGTCGTTCGGCGTGTGGCTGTTGCCGGTCGCGACCCGAACAAACTGGCCTGGGCACGAAAGCTCGGCGTCGAGGTGGCGCGCGATTGGGCGTCGCCTAACGGGTTGCCGCAGGTGCTGCGCACCGGCGTCGTGGCGTTCTTCCCGGAGGTCACTCGCGACCTCATTCGTCGCGCAGGGCTCTCCGGCCAGGAGAAAGCGATCTTCCTTCGCATCGGTCTGACGTCGGCGATCTGCGTGCCGCTCGTCGCTCGTGGCCGGACGTTCGGGGCGATCTCGCTAGGCATGGCGGAGTCCCGGCGGCGATACACGACGGATGATCTCGCAATTGCGAAGGACCTCGCGAGCTACGCCGCGATCGCGATCGACAACGCCCGGCTGTACGCTGACGAACGCGCGGCACGCCTCGCGGCGGAGCGCGCTGCCCAGCGTGTCGAACGGTTGCAATCGATCACCGCCGAACTGTCGTCCGCGCGAACGCCCGCCCAGGTCGGGGAAGTGGTCGTGCGGCACGGTCTCGCGGCGTTAGGTGCCGCGTCGGCGATGGTGTACGCCATGAGCGAGTCGGGAGCAGCCCTCGAGCTGGTCTGCGCGTCCGGGGTACCTTCGGCCGCACTCGACCGGATTCGACGCATTGCGATTCCGGCGAGTCATCCTGCCGCGGATGCGTTGAGCACGCGCGCGGAGCTATTCATCAGCACGGACGCCCAGCGTCGCGAGCGTTACCCCGATCTCGACACGTCGGCTGACGCTGCGCGGGCCACGGCGGCGCTTCCGCTCGTCATCGGCAAGCGCGCGATCGGAGCCATCACGTTCGAATTTCCCTCGACGGCGGTGCCAGGTGTCGAGGAACGAACATTCCTCGCCGCGCTGGCGCACCAATGCGCCCAGGCGATCGATCGCGCCCGGCTCTACGTTGCTGAAATGCGCGCGAAGGAAGCCATCGCTGCTGTCCACCGGCGCCAGGCAACCGTGCTCGAAGCGATTGCCGAGGGTTTTGTCACCTTCGATCGCGAGTGGCGATACGGTTATGTGAATCGCGTCGCCGCGGACATGGTGGGGCGCAAGCCCGAGGAACTGATCGGCCGCGTGTTGTGGGAGGTCTTTCCAGAGGTCCGCGAAACACCGTTCGCCGGAATCCTGCGCGAGGCGATGGCCAGCGGGCGACAGGCTTCTGGTGAGGCGTATAGCACGGCGATCGGGGAGTGGATCGAGTACCGTGCGTACCCGACGGAAGAGAGCCTTTCGGTCGTTTTCCGCGACATCGCGGAGCGACGTCGCCACGACGAACGCCTTCGGTTTCTCGCCGAAGCCAGCACGCTGCTGTCGTCGTCGCTTGACTACGAGACGACCCTGTCGAACATCGCGGAGCTGGCGGTGCCGGCGCTTGCGAACAGTTGCGTGATCGACATGGTGGGCGACGACGGAAAACTCGAGCGTGTCGCGACCGCCTTCGAGTCCGGAGAGCTGAGTCGACTGGTCGGCGAGTTCCGTCGACACAACCCGATTGCGGCGGACACGGGCCATCCAGCCCTGCAGGTCCTCGCTAACGGCCACTCGATCTTCTACCCGGAGATCAGGCCGGACGATCTGCCGCAGGTCGTGGATGACCGCCCCGACTCGCTCGCGCTGGCCCGACGCCTCAACCCGACCTCGTGCGTCTTCGTGGCCCTGCGGGCACGGGGACGCACGTTAGGCGTGATGGCACTGTCGACGGCGGGCACGAGACGGCGGTTCGACGAGCAGGACCTCGCGCTCATCGAGGATATGGCCCATCGCGTGGCGATGGCGGTAGACAACGCGCGGCTGCACGAGGCCGAACGGCGCGCACGTGCGGAGGCGGAAGCCGCCAACCAGGCGAAGAGCGATTTTCTCGCGATCATGAGCCACGAGCTGCGCACGCCGCTCACGGCCGTGGTGGGCTACACGGAGTTGTTGTCCGACGAGGTCGTCGGCCCGGTCAACGAGACGCAGCGCGATCATCTGGGGCGTGTGCGCTCGAGCAGTGAGCATCTGCTCATGCTCATCGAGGATATCCTGAGCTACGCGCGCATCGAAGCGGGGCGCGAGCTCGTACGCATCGAGGACTTCGGGCTCGCCGCGCTGCTCGAGCAGGCGTCGGTGATCATCCGTCCCCTTGCCGAGAAGAAGTCGCTCGAGTTCACGCTCTCCGGTGGGAACGCGCGTGCCGTGATGCGCAGCGACCCGCAAAAGGTCCGGCAGATCATCATCAACCTGCTGGCCAATGCCGTGAAGTTCACCATGAAGGGAAGTGTGCGGCTCGGTGCCCGTGTCTACGATGACCGCGTGGCGTTCGAGGTAGCGGATACCGGGCCCGGCATCGCACTCGAACATCTGGAACGCGTGTTCGACGCCTTCTGGCAGGTCGATCAGCGCATGACGCGCAAGTCGGGCGGTACTGGCCTGGGTCTGAGCGTCGCGCGCCAGCTCGCGCGGCTCCTTGGGGGCGACGTCAGCGTGCGCAGCACCATCGGGGAAGGGAGCGTCTTCATCGTGGACCTGCCGCTGAACGCGCCGGACCCCGCCTGATGTTCACCGGCCGCGGGTCGGGCGAGCCGCGTTAGGCGCCGTTACCGACTGACCGGTCCCGTCGCACCGGTCACGTGCTCGTACACGAGGCGAGAGAGGTCGGCAATCAACGGCCGCGCCACGCGCTCGTCGGGGATGTTGCGCGTGAGCACGACGAGCACGTACGGGCTGCGGCCCGGCGGGTAGACGAGCGCTGCATCGTGCAGCACGGCCGTGATGCTCCCTGTCTTGTGCGCCACCCGAGTGCCTGGCGGCAGTCCGGCGGGAATCTCGTCGTTGAATTCCTGACGACTCAGGATTGCGAGCATCGTGTCGCAGTTCACGGCTGACGCGGCGGTGTGCTTCTCGATTGCCTCGAGCAGAGCCCCAAGGTCTCGGGCGGTGGTCGTGTTGTTCAGCCCTTTCTGGAATGCTTTCCCGTCCTCGACGCCACGCAGCACGCGGATGTTCCGCGCGCCGAGCGCGTGCGCCGTGGAATCGGCATGTGCGGCGCCAACGAGCGCGATGACCGCGTTCGTGGCCAGGTTGCTCGACCGCACGATCATGCGCTCCACCAGCTCCCGCGCGCTCACGCGTTCTCCGACGCGCAGATACATCGTGCTGTCGGAGTCATCGATCGGCGCGACGGAGAATGGTGACGCGTCCACGATCGATGAGAACTGATTCACCAGCAGCACCGGCTGATCCACGGAGAGGCCGCCGCGCTCGACCTGACGGAAGAACTCGATCATCACCGGCACCTTCATCGTGCTCGCGGCATGGAACGATGAGTCCGAGTCAATCGTTAGGAGTTCGCCTGACGAGAGTGATTTGTAATACAAGCCGACGACGGCGCCGGGCGTCGCCGCGATGCGCTGCGTGAGATGACTTCGCAACGAGTCGACCTGCGCTGACAGCGTGTTGGTGATTGCCGACACGAGGAGTGTCGCACCGAACACGCGTGTGATATGTGATGGGAATCGCATGATTGGCGAATATAGAACGGTTGATCGTTCGTGCAATCAATCACTGCGCAAACTCGTTGCGCGGGGCTTTCTTATTCGTGTTGGTGAAGAAGGCGCCAAACCCGGTCGATCACTCTCACCCGCGTCATTCGAACCCACATGCTTCCTCCGTCGTCGTCGAGCGAGCAACCGAGTGGTTCGATCATTACCCAGGCGCAGCTGAAGCGCGAACGACTTCGGTTCACGAATTTCGTTTTTCATCGTGCACCGTCCGGCACGTGTCGCTCCGAGGTGGAGTTCGAATGGCTCGAGGGCGAGCGCGTTGTCGGGAAGGCTGATGGGGTCACGAGCACGCTCGGTGACCTTCGCGTTGCTGCTGATGCCGCCCTTCGTGCGATCGAGCAGTTCTCGCACGGGACGCTGCGGTTCGAGTTGGTTGGAGTGAAGACGATGCGCGCGTTCGACGCGAACATCGTGATCGTGTCAGTCCTGGCAGCGCACGGCGGGGGGCCGCAGCAGCGGCTCCTCGGGTGCCATCTGGCGGAGGACGACCCGCTACGGAGCGCTGTCGTCGCCGTGCTGCACGCCACGAACCGGGTGCTCGGCAACTTCATCGCGACGCGCTGAAGTACAGCCGAACCGACGTCGAGCATAGGCTCGATGATCGCCCTCATGTAGTGGTTACCGTCAGGCGAGTGCGGGTTAAGTTCTGACCCGTTCGGGCGCGAGGGCGGGAACTCCGACAGGTGCTGTAGTGTGAAAAGCCGACCGGCTCGGGCAACGGCGGCGCGGTCTCGCTGTGTCGAATTGTCGTGACGGTCCTAGCGAAGAACGAGAACACGAGAGGAAACACATGAAGGCTGCCGCACGCGCGCTCGCTCTCGTGCTCGGTGGTGCCGCCTGCAGCGGTCGCGCCAAACCTGCGCGACCACCGTCCCCGGCGCTCTCGCCGAAGAGCGTGGCGACAGCCACCCCGGCGCGGGACACGACACCGGCACTGCCGCCTGCGATTCCGCAGGTCGTCATCGAGATTCCCGATTCGGTCCTCACGCGACAAGCTGTCGCGGTCTTCGGCGATTCAGCTGTCACGGACGCGCCCGACTCGGCTGCGAACGACGGCCCGACGTGGGATATCGACGTGCGATCGTACGAGACGCACCGACGAGTCGAGTACTACGTGAACATGTTCCGCGGCAACGCTCGCGAACGGTTCGTCGCCAGCCTGGAGAAAGGGTCGCGCTACGAGCCGATGATCCGACGGAAGCTCAGTGCTGCGAACCTGCCCGAAGACATGTACTACCTGGCGCTCGTCGAGAGTGGGTTCGATCAGCACGCGTACTCGAGAGCCGCCGCTGTAGGCATGTGGCAGTTCATGTCGGGAACCGCACGTGGTACCGGGCTACGAGTCGATTGGTGGGTGGACGAACGACGGGATCCCGTGAGGTCCACTGACGCGGCAGTAAAATTCCTGGGCTGGCTCCGCGAGCAATTCGGGTCGCTCTATCTTGCGGCCGCGGCGTACAATGGTGGCCCCGGTCGCGTTTCGCGTGGGTTGTCGCGCCTGGGCGATGATCTCGATGGTGGGACCCGCGATGATGCGTTTTTCGCGCTGGCTGATCACGACTATCTGCGCGGCGAGACGAAGAACTACGTGCCGCAACTGATCGCGGCGGCGCTGATTGCCAAGGAGCCGGGGAAGTACGGCATGACCGTCCACACGCAGCCGGCGTTCGCGTACGACTCGGTCTCCGTTCCTGCTTCCACACCGCTTGCTGCGATTGCGAAGGCCAGCGGGTCGCCGCTCGATTCGATCCGCGAGCTGAACCCACAGGTGCTTCGTGGCGTGACGCCGCCGGGCACTCGATTTCTCGCACGTGTCCCGGTCGGACACGCCGAGAACTTCGACAGCGCATTCGCGGCGCTCGATCCCGACGCGCGGACCGCCTACAAACACGTCGAAGCGAAGAAGGGCCAGACGTTGGCGTCGGTGGCAGCCAGCAACGGCCTGAGCGCGAAGCAGCTCAAGTGGTACAACCCGAAGGTGACTGCGCTCAAGAGCGGACGCCTGCGAACCGGCCAGGAGCTCACCGTGCCTACACGGGCCGTTGTCGTCGCGGCGCTCGACGTCCCCGATCCGTCGATCGAGATCTACGGCTCGCGTCGCGGGACCCGCACGTACGTGGTGAAGCGCGGTGAAACGCTGAGCGGGATTGCCAAGAAGACCGGCACGTCTGTGAGCGCGCTGATGCGAATGAATGGGCTCAAGAAGGCCGTGATCCACCCGGGCCAGGAGCTCGTGGTTCGCGGAAGCCCGCGGCGCTCGAGCAAGGCGGTCGCCAACCGTTAGGCGCGGCGTCGCGCAACGTGACCGCGTTGCCTTACGCGCTCAAACGAAAGGGCCTCGGGATTTCTCCCGAGGCCCTTCGTGTACGTCACGCCTAACAACCGCCGACGCCGCGATCAGTCGATGACGCCGCGGCCCTTGTACCCCTTCATCACGACACGTTCGTAGCCGTTGGAGGGGTCGACGCCCTGCTCGCGCGAGGCTTCGACGGCCACCGGCCCGCGGTTGTACACCAACAGGGCGAGCTGCACGTTGCCCTTGTACTCGCGCACGAGCGTCCGGAGGTACCGGAACCCGATGCGGAGATTGGTGTCGCGGTTGTACAGCTCGTCCTTCGTGAGGTCCTTCTGGAAAAACCGCGCGGTGGGGAGCATGAGCTGCGTGAGGCCGATCGCGCCGACCGGGCTGGTCGCGCGCTCGTTGAATTCGCTCTCAACACGCACGAGACGGAATGCCAGCTCCGGCTCGATGCCCTCCGCCATGGAGATGTCGTAGATCGACGTGGCCAGGTCGGCCCCGATGTGGTACGTGGATGAGTAGCCAAAGATGTTGTGCCAGCGCGCGAGCTGCGCGTTCGCGAGATCCAATTCGCTGCGCGCGGCATCGAGCTCGGTCCTGAGGCGCACGGCCTCACTGCCGATGACGACGGGGAAGCGCGGGGCCTCCGCCTTCGCCTCGGCCGGACCGCTGTCGCGGACCACGAAGCCTACGGATGCGGCAAAGCCCGTGAGCAGCAGCCCTGCGCGCACCTTTCGGCGGCGGCGGTCGCGATCACCGCGGTGGACGTACGTCCCTCGAAGGTTTCGCATGAATGGTTGGATTACCAAAGGTTACGACGATACGAAGGGTATCGCCGCTGCCCGCTCCCGCGATGCGGGCAACACACGTGCCGCTAGTCCGAACTTCTCTTCCAGTGACCGGACTTGCCCCCGAGCTTCTCGGCGAGGGAAATCGCGCCGATCACCATACTCTTATCTACCGCTTTGGCCATGTCGTAGACGGTGACAAGGCTCACTGACACGGCGACGAGCGCTTCCATTTCAACCCCCGTTTGGGCGGCAGTTTTTGCCGTCGCTTCGACGCGCAGACCGGGCAGCTCCTCGTCGATCGTGAAGTCGACGGAAACGTCGCTGAGCGGAAGGGGATGGCAGAGCGGAATCAGCTCCGACGTGCGTTTCGCGGCCATGATGCCCGCGACCCGTGCGATGCCTAACACGTCGCCCTTCGCGATGGTGTTGGCCCGGATGGCGTCAAGCGTTGCGCGCCGCATCTGGATCGTACCGGTTGCGCGCGCCATGCGCGCGGTCACCGGTTTGGACGACACATCGACCATGCGTGCTCGCCCCTGCTTGTCGACGTGCGAGAGATCACTCATGAGAGCTCGGCCGAGAGATCGCGTAGCAGTGCGGCGGTGATGAGCGCGGGGCTCACGTTGTTCGGAATGAGGGTCTTTGCCCGTTCGATCGACGCCATCGCGCGGCTGGCCCCGAGTGCCACGCGATCGTCGCCACTCGCGACCGCCGCACGCGCGCGTTCGGCAACCAGCTCGGTCAGTGCATCGAGGATGTCTGCGAAGCGCCCGCGCGCTCGTGAGGTGCCCTGGGCCATAGCGGCGCGAATGGTCTTGGACCGATCCCCCGAGAGCGCGGACGCGAGCAGTCGCTCCGCGCTCTCGATGGCTGCCTCGCGCTCGTCAGCCGCGATGAGCGCACCGGGCGCTCCGTTGGCGAGCCTAACGAGATCCGCCGTGGACACGTCGCGATGCGCGCGGCGCATTGCATCCGCCACCACCGAATCGGCGAGAAAGAGCTCGATGTCGCGTCGCGCCAGCGGGGCGACGCGCACGTTGACGACCCGCGAGCGAATCGTCGGAAGCAGCGCTCCGTGCTCGCTCGACGTCAGGACGATCGTCGTATTTGCCGGCGGCTCCTCGAGGAGCTTGAGCAGGGCGTTCGCTGCCTCATCCGACCCTTCCTGCGAGACCATGTGGTCCGCATCGCCAATGATGAAGACCTTTCGCTTGCCCATGGCCGGCGAGATGCTCGCCAGCTGAACGATCACGCGGACGGTAGCCACGTAGATTCCTTCGAGCCCGGACGACGGCGCGTACAGCCCGGAGCCCGCGGCGCGCTCGGCGATCGCGTCCGCGAAGTCGTTGGTGACGTCCTTGTTCGTTGCCCCCGATTCGAGACGCGGACGTGGAAAGAACCAGTGGACGTCCGGGTGCGCGAGCGACAGCGCGAAGCGGCAGGACTGGCAGCGGCCACACGGCGTGCCGTCGGTGCCGGGTGCCGAGCAAACGAGCGACTGGGCGACCCAGAGTGCCAGGCGTTGCTTGCCGACGCCGCGCGGCCCGTGAAGAAGGAGGCTGCCGGGAAGGGCACCGCGCTGAATCGCGGTCGAGAGGCGCATACGTAGCGCGTCGTGACCGTACAGAGGAACGATCGGCACGAGCGGAAAATGGTCGGTGCGAGTTCGCACGACCAGTCACTGACGGCACGAATCGTGAGTTGACGTCTGACACAATGGGACCGCGATCCTATCGCACTTTTTCGCGAAAAGTGCTTGACAATTCTGAGCGGATTAAATAGCGTCCGCCATGGCCACAGTCAGACCCCTGCGCCCGGCCCCGCCGGTCGAACGAGACCCGGCGCTCAGTGATCGCGCGCTCGATAACCTACGCTTCATCCGTGAGACGATGGAGCGGGCGGGGACGTTTACCGCCATCTCGGGGTGGGGCATTGCGGCCGTCGGCGTCGTCGCGATGGCGGCCGCGCTCGTGGCGCGGGGCCGGGCGACCGTCGCTTGGCGGATTGAAACGTGGGTCACCACCGCGGCGGTTTGTATTGCGCTTTCACTCTGGGCCACGGCACGCAAGGCGCGCCGTTCGGACCTCTCCATGGTGTCCGGACCGGCCCAAAAGCTCGCCCTGGCGTTCTCACCCGCGATGGTCGTCGGAGCCCTGCTCACTGCTGCGCTCCTCCGCATTGGTGCGAATGACTTGCTGCCGGGCGTCTGGCTCCTGCTCTACGGCACGGCGGTGGTCGCTGGTGGCGCGTTTTCCGTCCGCATCATCCCCGTGATGGGACTCTGTTTCATGGTGCTCGGCGCCGCCGCCCTGTTCGCGCCACCCGCCGCCGGCGAGTGGCTAATGGTGGTCGGGTTCGGGGTGGCGCACGTCGTGTTTGGGATTCAAATCGCGAGGAGGCACGGTGGCTAGAAACGCCGCGGCCCCAGACCCACGAGGCGGGGCCCGAAAGCGGGAAGACGAGAAGGAGCCGTTGCGGGGAGTTCGCGGGAAAGCCACCGAGGCGACGCCCGGCACGCTCGATCGTCTCATCCACGAGCGGATGCGGCTCGGAATCGTCAGTGCCTTGGCCGCGAACGAGTCGCTCACGTTCAATGAGCTGAAAGGCCTGCTGCAGACGACCGACGGCAACTTGAGCGTGCACGCACGGAAGCTCGAGGACGCCGGGTACATCTCGTGTACAAAATCGTTCGAGGGGCGGATGCCGAAGACGGCCTACGCGTTGACCGTGCCTGGGCGCAAAGCGTTCGAGCGTTACCTCGACCACATGGAAGCCCTGATTCGAGCCGCGCGCGACGCGTAAGTAGGAGATTCGCCGTTGATAGCCATGAATGTCAGCACTCCACAACCCTTGAATCGATCGCAGCGCATGCCGCGGCACATTGCCGTCATCATGGACGGCAACGGCCGCTGGGCTACCACACGAGGGCGACCGCGAACCTTCGGCCACGCCTCCGGCGCGCGCGCCGTGAAGCGCACCGTCGAGGCGGCGCGCCGCCTCGAGATCGAGGCACTGACGCTGTACGCGTTTTCGTCCGACAACTGGCGTCGGCCCGACACCGAGATCGCCGCACTGATGGCGTTGTTCCGGCGCTATCTGGCAGCCGAGACCGAGCGCTGTGTCGAGAACGGAATTCGGCTGACCGTCATTGGACGGCGTGATCGTCTTGGCGGAACGTTGCGCCGCGCGATCGCCGCCTCCGAGGAAGCCACGGCTGAATGCCGTGACATGCACCTGCGCGTGGCGGTCGACTATTCCGCGCGCGACATGATTCTCGATGCGGCGTCGCGTCTGGGCGCCGGCGGCCAGTTCACGCGCGAGAAATTCAGCGAGGCAATGGCTGCGGCAGCGCACGCACCAGGCGGTGTGCCTGATGTCGATCTGCTGATCCGCACCGGGGGCGAGCAGCGGCTCAGCGACTTCCTGCTCTGGGAATGTGCCTACGCAGAGCTCGTATTCAGTCCGCGGATGTGGCCAGAGTTTGCGGAGCGTGATCTCGAAGCCGCCATCACGGAATTCCAGCGGCGCGAGCGGCGATTTGGCGACGTCGGCGACGAGGCTCCCGCCGCGGCGATTGGCAGCGCCTGACCGACACACCGCTGACGGGCCGTGACGAGCATGGCATTATTGCCATGCTCGTTTGGTATTGTGCGTGTGCTGGCGGGCCCATAAGCATCGGCCGTAACATTTAGGGCGCAATCCCGCGTACCGGTTGCGCGTAAAATCGTCGCGCGAGTCCGTCCATAAGTCTTGTAGCGGCCTCGTGTCTCGACTGACCTTTGGTTCGCGCTCTGGTGCCTCGGTCGTTCTCGCAGCTCGGTCCAATTCCGCCACGCCGGCTCTATGTGCAGCCGCGCGTTGGACGCATCCGTCTCCGACAATACCGTCACGTGACCGCACTCGAGACCGCGTCGCTCGGCGCCCTTCCCCTGATTGGACGTGATCAGGAAGTAGCCAGGCTGACACGCGCGCTCGATGATGCCGAACGAGGCACTGCGTCGACGATCTTCCTCTCCGGCGAAGGCGGGGTCGGGAAGACGCGCCTCGCCGAATTTCTCGTCGCCGAGGCGACGCGTCGGAACTGGAGCACGGCAGTGGGCAGGGCATACCCGGTCGAAACGGGCGTCCCATACGCACTCTTCTCGGATGCCCTGCTTCCGACGCTCAAGGCGATGGACTCGGCGACGCTCGCCGTGATGTCGCGTGGCGGCGAGGCGGAGCTCGCCCGACTGTTCCCCGCGCTCGACCTCCGAACCGACTCGCGGGCACCGCGCGGGGACGCGGCCGAGGTGAAGGCTCGCCTGCTGTGGAACTTCAGCCAATTCCTCGGCCGGTTCGCATCGAAGCGCCCGCTGCTCATCGTGCTGGAGAACGTTCATTGGGCCGATGCGTCCTCGCTCGAGCTGCTGCACTTCGTCGCCCGTCAGCTAACGGGCCAGCGCATCGTCGTGCTCTGTTCGTACAGCGACGCGGTACGAGACTCCAACCCGACGCTCGGAAGCACGGAACGCTCGCTGGCGGGGCTCGGAGCGGCGGGCATCGTTAGGCTGAACCCGTGGCCGCGCGCGGACAGCGACGAGCTGCTGGCGCGGCTGTTCGACGTCGATCCGTCAACGATCCGCGACTTTGCGGCGCTCCTCTACGAGCGCACGCGAGGCAATCCGTTCTTCACGGAGGAGACGCTCAAGTCGCTCGTCGATTCAGGGCAGTTGCGGCGTGAGGACGGCCGCTGGATAGGCTGGGATCTCACTGATCTCCACCTCCCCAGAACCGTGCGCGATGCTATCGTCGCACGACTCGCGCGGCTGCCGGCAGCCGCGCGAACGGTCGTCGACATCGCTGCGGTGCTCGCCACACGCGCATCGTACGAGGCGCTCGAGGCCGTGAGTGGGTTCCCCGCGTCGTCGCTGGTAGAGGCGATCGACGAGCTGCGGCGCGATCGGGTCCTCGTGGACGCCGACGCTACCGACGGGGTCCACTACGACTTCACGCATCCGACGCTGCAGGCGACGCTCTACGCGGAGCTCGGGAAGGCGCGCACGCGCCTGCTGCACGGACGGATCGCGACGGCGCTCGAAGATATGTACGGAGCCGCCGCCGAATCGCACGCCGACGAGCTCGCGTTCCATTTCTCGCGCGCGGCGTCCGCCGAGCTCGCGCCGAAAGCGGCGCGATACCTGTACGCCGCCGGCCGATCGGCCCTGACGCGGTATGCCACGCGCGAAGCCGCGACGTACCTCGGCGCCGCACTTGATCTCGTTGACGCGAGCCCCCCCATCGCCGGCGCGGGAGGGCCCGACGAGGTTGCCGCGCTCGTCGAGGACCTCGCGCGCGCCAAACAGCGCAACGGCGAGTACGCCGCCGCGCGCTCTCTCTGGGAACGCGCGCTCGGCTACGCGCGCCAGCGCGGCGACTCGCCGCGCATATCGTCCATCGAACGGCGGCTCGGCCTCGTCAGCTTCTGGGCGGGTCAGCACGACGAGGCGTTCGCCCACTACGCGGCGGGCCTCGAGGCCGCCAGCCTAACGGGGGATGAACGGCTCGCGGCGAGAATTCGCATCGCTCAGGCAGCGGCGTTCCAGGAGCTGGGGCGACCGGACGACGCGCTTCGCGAGCTTGGCGAAGCCCTTAGCATTGCCGAGCGGCTCAAGAGCGCCGGGATGCTCGCGCGCATCCATCGTGCGCTCATGCAGCTCAATCTGTTCGTCGGGAATGCTGCGGAAGCACGTGTGCACGGTGAGCGCGCGATCGCATTCGCGGGATCCGCGAACGATCGCGGTGTGGAATGGACCGCGCACTGGGGAATCGCGGTACTCGCGGGCCTGACCGGCAATGCCGCCGAGCTCGCACGTCACTTGAGGGAGGCACACCGCATCGCCGACGAGCTGCGCTCGCCAGTCCACGTCGTCTGGACGAACGAGGTGTCGATCGAGTACGCGTCAGGCATCGGCGACTGGCAATCCGGGCTCGCGCTGGCCGAGCGTACGATTCCGATCGCGCGGGCGCTCGGTGCGAACACCCTGCTGCCGCGCCTCCTGGTGTGGACGGGGCTCATGCATCTCGGGCGTGGTGAATTGGAAAAGGCGAAGTCGCTGTTCGATGAGAGCTGGACGATCTCGGGAGCGGCGGACGCCGAGCACGGCACGGTCGACGTTCACACCGCCGTGCCGGCCCACACCGGAATGGCAGCGTACGCGCTCGCGACGGGCGACCGCGAGGCGGCGGTCGCGTTAGGCGAGGCCGGCGTCGCGCTCGCCGACCGTTCGGGCTACGTCGCGTGGTCCATTCATCGGCTGATCCCGATCATCCTCGAGGCCGCGCTGTGGATGCAGGATTTCGGGCGCGCCCAGAAGTACGTCGAGCGTCTCCGCCGAGATGCGACGCAGATGAATCACACGCTCGGGATGGCGTGGGCGACTGCCAGCGAAGCACTCGTCGCCCGGTTTCGCGATGGCGACCTCCCTCGCGCCGTCGAGCTGCTGAGGTCTGCGGCCGATCAGCTGGACGCCATTCCGTTCGTGTTCGATGCGGCGCGCATTCGTCGCAATCTCGCTCAACTGCTCGTGATGAGCGGCGACCGCGAAGGGGCAGCTCGAGAGCTGCGACGCGCGCACGACGTGCTCGCACGCATTGGCGCGGAGACGGAGCTGAGCGGCGCTCGCGACCAGCTGCGCGACCTGGGTGCGCGTCCACCGGCCCGCGTGATTGTCGAAGGCGCCGGCGCGCTCACCGGCCGCGAGCGCGAGATCGCTCAGCTCGTGGCGGCGCGCAAGTCGAACAAGGAAATCGGTGTAGCCCTGGGCATCTCGTCCCGCACGGTCAGCACACATCTCTCCAACGTCTTCGCCAAGTTAGGCGTCACGTCGCGTGGCGAGTTGACCGATCGCGTTCGAAAGGACGCTACGCTGCGTAGTTAGGCGAGCTTGCCGATCGCTTCGGTCCAGTGCGCGATCTCCGTCGCGCTCATCGGGCCGCGTGGCTGCATGCGAGCATCGACGAGGCCCCATTGCAGAATGTCGACGAGGTATTGCTCCCGCGAGATCAGTGTCCCGCGGCACACGCGCTCGTTCGTCGGCGGCTCCGCGCGCTCTTCGTTGAGGCGAGCGAGGAGCGTGTCCATGACCCAGGATGGAGCAGGCGAGTCTTCGCCCGGGTACACGAAGCCGTACAGCACGAGATTGAGCAGCAGGATTCTCCAGTGACCGGCGAAGCGATCGACAAGACGAGTCCAATCCAGCCGGCGCCGCTGCGTGTGCAGGATGTGGATCACGTCCGCGCCGTCGTAGCGTTCGCGCTCCATGACGAAGGACTTCGACCAGAGCAGCTCTTCGGGCGGAGATAGCCAGACCGGTACGCCCACGGCCTCGGCCTGGACGGCGTGCTCGAACCAGCCGTCGTCCACCGGCGCGACGCCATTTCCCGATCCGAAGATGAGATCCACGAGGAACTCGTCGGAGCGCGCTTTCCCGAGCCAATGTGGGAATGTGAGCTCGGTGTGAAACCCTGCGGCGGCAAGCGTCTCGAGCGCGCGGTCAATGTGGTCTCGGCGAACGAAGAGGTCGAAGTCCTTCGTGGGCCGCTGAATCCCGGTGAAGTGCGAGAAGGCGAATGCGCCGCCCACCAGCGTCGGGACATTCGCCCGATCCAGAAAGGTCAGCACGTCGCGATAGAATCGGCGCGTGTACCGCGTCGCCATGTCACGATCAATCTCGCTCGGCGTTCTGGAGTTTGGTTTGTGCGGCACGGAACGCTTGTTGAAGAGGGTCAGCCCTATGCGTCACCGCTTTGCAAGACTAGGGCTAGCTGAGCTGGCTCTCTGTTCATCGATCAAGAGCTGACCGCCATGGCGACGAGGAACGGCACGGTCCGCCTCGCGGCGATGAGTGACATTCACGTCAGCAAGACCGGTCAGGGTGCACTATCGTCGGCGTTCGCGCAGGTCTCAGAACGCGCCGACCTGCTGGTGCTGTGCGGCGATCTCACAGACTACGGTCTGCCCGAGGAAGCGCGCGTGCTCGCGCGCGACATTGGTACGGCGCTGCGCGTGCCGTGCGTTGCAGTACTCGGAAACCACGATTTCGAAGCAGGGAAGCAGGATGAAGTACGCCAGATTCTCACCGACGCCGGAGTCACGGTGCTCGATGGCGATTCCTGCGAGCTGCAGGGCGTTGGATTCGCTGGCGTGAAAGGCTTCTGTGGAGGGTTCGGTCGCGGCGCGCTCGGCCCGTGGGGCGAGGAGATCATCAAGAGCTTCGTCCGCGAGGCGGTGAACGAGGCGTTCAAGCTCGAGAGCGC
>JAJKIV010000453.1 GCA_021154285.1 Gemmatimonas sp.
AACGACGCTCGCATGCTGGCGTTCTTCAACGCACTCCGCGACCGCCTGGCCGCCACGCCAGGCGTGGCCGTCGCAGGCTTCGCATCCGACGTGCCCCTCGCCGGTGGATACGGCTATCTGTCGTTCGACATCGTCGGTCGCCCTGCCCCGCAGCCGGGCCAGAATTCCCCGGACGCCGTCAGCAGCGTCGCCACGTCCGAGTATTTCTCGGCCATGCGGATCCCGCTGCTTTCGGGGCGGCTGTTTACTCCGAGCGACGCGCCTAACGCGCCGCGAGTCGTCGTCGTCAACAAGGAGCTCGTGCAGAAGGCGTTCGGCGGGCGCGACCCGATCGGCGAGCGCATCACGTTCGGCAACGTGTCGGACAGCACGAGCTGGCTGACGATCGTTGGAGTGGTCGGCAGCACGCGGCTCGAGGGCGTCGGTCTCGAGACTTACTCGCAGGCCTTCACTCCGCTGACGCAGACGCCGGTGCCGTACGTGTACGTCGTCGCGCGGACGACCGGCGATCCGCTCGCCCTCACAGGCGCACTTCGCCGCGAGGTGGTGGCGCTCGACCCGACGCTCCCGATTGCCAGCATCCAATCCATGGACCAGCGGGCGTCGGCATCCGTCGCGCAGTTCAAGCTCAACTCGATCATCGTGACCCTGTTCGCCGCGGTGGCGCTGGTATTGGCATCCATCGGTATCTACGCCGTGATTTCGTACGCGGTCGCGCAGCGGACGCGCGAGATCGGCATCCGCATGGCGCTCGGTGCTGCCAACGCCGATGTACTCCGCCTGGTGGTTCGTGACGGCATGACCCCGGCAGTCATCGGCGTGACGCTCGGCGCCGTGGGTGCCTTTGGGATCACGCGACTCATGCGGAGCCTGCTGTACGGCGTCAGCGCGACGGACCCGGTCGTCTTCGGCCTCGTCGCCACGGCGTTGGTCCTCGTCGCGCTGGGTGCCTGCTGGGTTCCCGCGCGGAGAGCGGCGCGCGTGGACCCCAACGTAGCCCTGCGGAACGACTGAGATGAGCGAACGGATTCGTCTTCGCGTTGGTCCAACAAGGCATCAACCCTAGGGTCACGCGATGGACACGCTCCTGCAGGACCTCAAGTACGCGGTGCGGACGCTTCGGCGGACGCCAGCCTTCACGTTGGCGGCCGTGGCCTGCCTGGCGTTAGGCATCGGCGCCAACACGGCCATCTTCAGCGTCATCGACGGGGTACTGCTGCGCCCGTTGCCGTTCAAGGACCCGGGCTCGCTCGTGATGGTGTGGGAGACCAACCGCGCCCAGGGACGGGATCGCAACGTCGTGTCGCCGGCAAACTACCTGGATTGGCGAGCGCAGAACTCCACGTTCAGCGACATCGGCTCGTACATCGACTGGCACGCAAACCTCACCGGGGTCGACGAACCGGTGGAGGTCTGGGTATCGATCGCCACGGCATCCTTTTTCACTGTTCTCGGCGTGGCACCAGAGCTTGGCCGCGTGTACACGACGGAGGAAGATGCGCCTAACGGGCCGCAGGTCGTGGTGCTCAGTCACCGCCTGTGGGAACGCCGCTTCGGTGCGCGGCATGACGTGCTCGGTGCGCGGCTCGAGCTCAATGGCCGGCCGTCGACGGTCGTCGGCGTCATGCCTGCGAGCTTCGGGATCGAGGGAAGCAAGGCGGATCTCTGGACGCCCATGCAGCTCAACCCATCCCTGGACTACCGGACGCGCGCCGGGCGCTATCTCACGAGTATCGCGCGCCTCAAACCCAACGTGACGCCGCAACGCGCGCAGGTCGACATGAGCGCCATAGCCCGGCGACTCGAGGGCGCACATCCGATCTTCAATGCAAGCTGGGGCGCGAACGTAGTGCCCATGTACGAGCAGGTCGTCGGTGGCGTTCGGCGCGCATTGCTCGTGCTCGGCGGCGTGGTGGCCTTCGTGCTGCTGATCGCCTGCGCCAATGTCGCCAACCTGCTTTTGGCGCGGTCGACCGCTCGCACACGCGAAGTCGCCGTCCGCGCCGCGCTTGGCGCCGGTCGAGGCCGGATGGTGAGACAACTATTGACCGAGAGCGTCGTGCTTGCAGCGTTAGGCGGCGCGGTCGGGCTCCTCCTCGCCTACTGGGGTGTGCAGGGTGTCAAGACGCTCGCCCCGCGCGGCGTACCCAGAGTCGCGTCGATCTCGATCGACGGTTGGACGATGGTGTTCACGCTCGTCGTCGCCGTGGTGACCGGCCTGCTGTTTGGCCTCGTGCCGGCACTCCGGACCGGCCGAGGGAATCTGCAGACGATCCTGCGCGAAGGAAGCCGAGGATCGACTGGGAGCGGTCGAGGACGCGCGGTGCTCGTCGCAGCGCAGGTCGCGCTGTCGCTGGTGCTGCTGATCGGCGCCGGGCTCATGATGCGCAGCTTCGTGCGGCTCCAGTCGGTGGACCCGGGATTCGATCCGGAGGGTGTGCTCACCGGGCGCGTTCAGCTCGCCGGAGACCGGTTCCGTTCACCGGCGGCGGCCAGCGCATTCTTCGACCAGCTCCTGGAGCGGGTCGAGAAAGTACCTGGCGTCGAATCCGCCGGGGCGATCAACTGGTTGCCGTTCGGCGGCGACGGTTCCGCGATGAGTTACTGGATCGAAGGCCGACCGGTGCCTCCTCCGACGAGCGAGTTCGTGGCCGATGTCCGGGCCGTCGACCCGCGCTACTTCCGCACCATGCGCGTACGAGTGAAGCGCGGCGAGCCGTTCGACGCCCGCGCTAACACCGAGTCGCCCAAGCAGGTGGTCGTGAACGAGGCGTTCGTGCGCGTGCAGTTCCCCACGAGTAACCCAATTGGCGAGCACGTGCTCATGCCCTGGGGCGACACGCTGCGCGGAGAGATCGTCGGAGTCGTCGCGGACACGAAGCACGCAGGGCTCGACTCCGCGACCGGACCGATGGTCTATTGGGCGTCGAAGCAATTCTCGTCGAATTTCATGACGCTCGTCGTGCGGACGAACGGAGATCCGATGCGCCTCGCACCAGCGGTTGCGCGTGAAGTCCACGCGCTCGACCCGAACCAGCCGTTCGCGGACCCGAAACCGCTCGACGCGTATCTCAGCCAGAGCGTCGCACAGCGTCGGTTCAGCATGACGCTGCTCGGGGTCTTCTCCGGCCTGGCGCTCGTGCTGGCCGCACTCGGCATCTACGGCGTGCTGGCGTACTCCGTCGCGCAGCGTACGCGCGAGATCGGCGTGTGGATGGCGCTCGGAGCGCCCGAAACGACTGTGGCCGCGATGGTGGTTCGCGAGGCACTCGGCGTGGTCGGCGTGGGCCTCGTCGCCGGCGTCGCGGGTGCGATCGCGCTGACGCGCGTGTTGGCTACGTTGCTGTACGATATCAGCCCGACCGACCCATTGACCTTTGGCGCCGTGACGCTCGCGCTCGGCGCGGTGGCCGTGGCCGCGAGCTATTTTCCAGCAAGGCGAGCAGCGCGCGTCGACCCGATTGTCGCACTGCGGCAGGAATAACGAAAACGATCAGCTTCAGCCGTTCCGATTTCCGATTCCCGATTCCCTATTCCCGACCACTATGTGGACCTTTCGCTCCAAGACCGCTGAAGGCGAGCCGTCGCAGACCGGCGCCGTGGACGCACCGATTGACCTGTCCCGGCCGCTCCTGGGGCTCAGAAACATCGAGAAGGTCTACGAGACGCCGGCGGGCAAGAACTACGTGCTGCGTCGGATCACGATCGACGTGCAGCCGGGCGAGTTCCTCACGATCATGGGGCCCTCCGGTGCCGGGAAGTCGACACTGCTCAGCATCCTCGGGATGCTCGATGGCGCGTGGACCGGCGAGTACGCGTTCCTGCACCATCCGATTCACTCGCTCAACAACAAGGAACGCGTCGCGATCAACAAGCAGTACATCGGCTTCGTGTTCCAGCAGTATCATCTGCTCGACGATCTCACGGTGGCCGAGAATCTCGATGTGCCGCTGTCGTATCGGAACGTCAAGCGGGATGAGCGAGCGTCGATCGTCGCGGACATCCTCGACAAGTTCCAGATGGTCGGGAAGAAGGATCTTTACCCTCGCCAACTCTCGGGCGGACAGCAGCAGCTCGTCGGCGTGGCGCGCGCGGTGATCGCGAAACCGAAGCTGATTCTGGCTGACGAGCCGACCGGCAACCTGCATTCAACGCAGGCGAAGGAGATCATGGAGCTGTTCCAGAAGCTCAACGAGGGCGGCACGACGATCGTGCAAGTCACGCACTCGGAGACCAACGCGGCCTTCGGGCATCGCATCGTGAATCTCAAGGATGGATGGGTCGTGAGCGACGTACGGCTACGCTAAGGGCAGGCTTGGTGCTGGCAACCAGCCGCTTCTGAGAGTCACCCTAACGAATGTCCCCAGCTCTGAAGCCCCGAGTTCTAATCGCCGACGACCAGCAGGACGTGCTCGAGGCGGTTCGTCTCCTGCTCAAAGGAGAGCAGTACGAGGTCGAAACGGCGAAGTCTCCCGCGGGGATTCTCGCGGCGCTCGAGGCGCGCGATTTCGACGCGGTGCTGATGGACCTCAACTACGCCCGCGACACGACGTCTGGCCAGGAAGGGCTGGACCTGCTGCACAAGATCCAGGCACTCGACTGGACGCTGCCGACCGTCGTCATGACCGCGTGGGCGAGCACGGCGAGCGCCGTCGAGGCCATGCGCCGCGGTGCGTACGACTACGTCGAGAAGCCGTGGGACAACTCGCGGCTGCTGGCGATCCTGCGGAACGCCATCGACATGGGGCGCGCGCTCCGCAAAAGTCAGCGGCTCGAGAGCGAGAACCAGACGCTTCGCCGCAACGGCATGCCGCAGCTCATCGCCGACTCGGCGAAGATGCGTCCGGTGCTGCAGCTGATGGAGCGGATCGGACCGTCGGATGCAAACGTGCTGATCACCGGCGAACACGGGACCGGCAAGGAGCTCGTCGCGCACTGGCTGCACGCGGCGTCGTCGCGCGCGCCCAAGAGCTTCGTCGCCGTCAACATGGGCGGCTTGTCCGAAGGCGTCTTCGAGAGTGAGCTGTTCGGTCACGTGAAGGGGTCGTTCACGGACGCGAAGGCGGATCGCATCGGTCGCTACGAGCTCGCTGACCAGGGCACGCTCTTCCTCGACGAGATCGCAAACATTACGCTGTCGCAGCAGTCCAAGCTGCTGCGGGTTCTTCAGACGGGCGACGTGGAGCGGGTCGGCTCGTCGAAGGCCCGTCATGTCGACGTGCGCGTGCTTTCGGCAACGAACGCCGACCTGCACACAGAGGTCGCGGCCGGTCGCTTCCGCGAGGATCTCCTGTTCCGACTCAACACAATCGAGATCCACCTCCCGCCGCTCCGCGAGCGACGCGAGGACATTCCCGCGCTCGCGCAGCATTTCCTGAAACGTCACGCGGGACGCTACCGAAAGAGCGTCCACGGCTTCGACGCCGGCGGCATGCAGTCGATGCTCGAGCATTCGTGGCCGGGGAACATCCGCGAGCTCGATCACGCGATCGAGCGATCGGTGCTGCTCGCGCAGGGTGACCTCGTGCGCACCGGCGATCTGGGATTGCGGGCCGCCGCGCCGGGCATGGTGCCGCGGATCGAGGATCTCACCCTCGAGGAGGTCGAGAAGCTCGTGATCCAGAAGGCGCTCACGCGGTTCGATGGCAACGTCAGTCAGGCGGCGAAGGCGTTAGGCCTGAGTCGCAGCGCGCTCTATCGACGCCTCGAGACGCATGAGATCTGACGATGCGATCTGACGAAGGCCGGCGCTTCGGGTGGCTGAACCACGAGCGCCGAGTCTTCGTTCTCTCCCTGGCCGCGGGAGCGCCGGCCGTCATTCTCGCGCTCGTCCTGCTTCGCCTCGGGGATTACTCGGCGAAGGTCACGTGGACGCTGGGGACGCTCGTTGTCGGCTGCTGGTTCATCGTGTCGCTCGTCATCCGCGAGCGAGTCGTGCGGCCGCTGCAAACGCTGTCCAACATGCTCGCAGCGCTGCGCGAAGGAGATTTTTCGCTGCGAGCCCGGAGCTCGCTTTCGGACGACGCACTGGCGCTCGCGCTGCTCGAGGTCAACAGCCTGGGCAACACGCTCCAGGCGCAGCGGCTCGGCGCCATGGAGGCGACGGCACTACTCCGCACCGTCATGGCGGAGATCGACGCGGCAATCTTCGCGTTCGACGCAGCCAACCAGCTGCGACTCGCCAATCGTGCCGGCGAGCGGTTGTTAGGCGTTCCGGTCGAGCGCCTGCTCGGACGGACCGCCGGCGCGTTAGGCCTCGAGCCATTCCTCTCCGGCGATTCCCCGCGCGTGCACGACCTCGTCTTCCCCGGGCGCAGCGGCCGGTGGGAGGTCCGCCGCACGACCTTTCGGCAGGACGGCCGCTCGCACACGCTGGTGGTGATCTCGGACCTCAGCAAGACGCTGCGTGAAGAGGAGCTGCTCGCGTGGCAGCGGCTCGTGCGCGTGCTGAGCCACGAGATCAACAACTCGCTGACGCCGATCAAGTCGATCGCTGGTAGCCTGCTGAGCCTTGTCAATCGCGCGCCGCGCCCGCCCGACGCCGACGACGACCTGCGCGGCGGCCTGGGGATCATCGGCACGCGATCGGAGTCGCTGTCGCGCTTCATGTCGTCGTACGCCCTGCTCGCCCGGCTCCCTGCCCCGAAGCCGGGGCCAGTGGACGTAGGCATCTGGGCGCGCCGCGCGGCTGGACTCGAGACACGGGTTCCCGTTCAGGTTAGCACCGGCCCTTCGCTCATCATCCAGGCCGACGGCGATCAGCTCGATCAGCTCCTCATCAACCTTGTGCGCAACGCGGCAGATGCATCACTCGAAACCGGCGGTGCTGTCTCGCTCTCGTGGACGCGTCAGGACGGTCATGTGGACGTCGAGGTGGCTGATGAAGGTCCGGGCCTCGCGACGACCGCCAACCTGTTCGTTCCCTTCTACACGACGAAGCCGTCCGGAACTGGCATCGGGCTCGTGCTCTGTCGGCAGATCGCCGAGGCGCATGGTGGCGTCCTTTCGCTGGAAAATCGCGGCGACCGGCGCGGGTGCGTTGCCCGCCTCCGTCTCCCCGTGGGTTTCCGTGAGATGGTGGGGTAGGCCCGCCCTTCCGCTCGCCGAGCCCAACGGAGTAGTGTTGCGCACCTCAATGAAGGCCTAACGAATACGTGCCTGCCATCCTGCTCGACCACGTGCTGCACCGCTACGGTGACACCACAGCGCTCCGCGATCTGTCCCTGGCTGTCGAAGAAGGTGAGGTCTTCTCCCTTCTGGGGCACAACGGCGCCGGGAAGACGACGACGGTGCGCATCGTAAATGGTCTGCTCGCGCCGGTGTCCGGTACCGTGCTCGTGTTCGGGCGGTCTCCACTCGCCGACGGCGCCATCGTCCGGCGACGGACGGCAGTGCTGACCGAGTCGCCGACGCTCGATGACCGCCTAACGGCGTCGGAGACGCTGCGTGCATTCGCGGAGATGTACGACGTGCCGCGCGTTGATATCGGACCGAGAGTCACCGCGCTGCTGGCCGAGTTCGGGATCGCCGACCGCGCCAAGGATCGCGTCGGCGGATTCAGCCGAGGCATGAAGCAGCGGCTGTCGCTCGCCCGTGCGCTCGTGCACGACCCCGACCTGCTCTTTCTCGACGAGCCGACGGCCGGGCTGGACCCGGTCGCCACGCAACAGCTCCACGATACGGTTCGCGAGATGGCGCGGGCGCGGGGGCGCACGGTCGTGCTGTGCACGCACAACCTGGTGGAAGCACAAGCGCTGAGCGACCGCGTGGCGGTGCTCGGAGGCGGCGAGCTGTTGGCGCTCGGGACTCCCGCGGAATTGGCCCGCCGCATAACGCCGCGCCTGGAGGTGACGTTCGAGACAGACCCGGCACGCCACGGCGACGCGGTTGCGCTCATCACTGCGCTGGACGGGCTCACCGTTGCGGCCGAGCGCAGCGGCGTCCTCCGCATCAGTGGCATTCCGCGCGAGCGAGTTCCCGACGTGGCCTCGCGGCTCGTGACTGGTGGAATCCCGCTCTACCGACTCGAGCCGCATGAGCCGTCGCTCACCGACGCGTACTTCGCGCTCCAGCACGTGAGCAAAGGATCGGCATGAACCAGCGCATCATCGCCGCCATCGTGCGGAAGGACCTGCGCGTCGTGAGGCGCAGCCGCGCGCTGATGACGCCACTTATCGTGCTGCCCGTGCTGCTCATGATCGTGTTCCCGACCGTCTTCACCTTTCTGCCACGCATCATCGGGGGTGCGCGCACGACGTTCTCGGAGATGTTTCGGAATCTGCCCGATCCGATGAAGCAGCAGTTCGGCGAGTTCACTGAAGCGACGTGGATTCGGGTCGTTCACACACAGATGCTGGCGCCGCTCATGCTGCTCGTTCCGTTCATGGTCGCGAACGTGATCGCCGCCGACGGTTTCGCGGGCGAGCGAGAGCGGAAGACCCTGGAGCCTCTGCTCTACACGCCGGCGACGGACGCCGAGCTGTTCTTCGCCAAGCTGCTGGCAGCCTGGATCCCGGCGGTGATGATCGCGTTTGGCGGAGCGTTCATTTACGCGGTGATCGTGAACGTCACCGCCTGGCCCGTCATGCACCGCGTGTTCTTCCCCGATCTCACGTGGACGGTGATGGTCCTGTGGATGGCGCCGGCATTCGCCGCGCTGGGGCTCGCCGGGATGCTGCTCGTGTCGCTGCGCGTCCGAGGCATGCAGGAAGCAACGCAGCTCGGCGGCCTGTTCGTGCTGCCCGTCATCGCCCTCGTGGTTGGCGAAGTCCGCGGCGCCGTCCTCCTCGGCCCACTCAGGGCCATCCTGATCGGCCTGTTGGTGTGGGCAATCGCCGCGGCGCTGCTCGCGTTCGGTATACGACGATTCCGGCGAACCACGCTCGTCGGCAAGCTCTAACGAGTCACAGCGAACGCCGACCTTCTTCCGTATACGTCTCGGCACCGGTAGCGTTGCCGGACCACATCCCGTTATGCGAGGTACCCATGCGCATGCGTGTCGTCGCGGCGAGCGGACTCATGTCACTCGCCATCGTTTTGGCACCGCTCGGTGCGCAACAGGCCGAACCGGCCCAGCCTCAGACCTCGAAGATATCACTCGATCAGTACTTCGATCTCGAGGACGTCCAGGACCCACAACTCTCGCCTGACGGCAAGCAGATCATCTACACCCGCCGGTGGGTGGACAAGATGAATGACCGGTGGGAGTCGTCGCTCTGGATCATGAACGCGGACGGATCTCGCAGCCGGCATTTGGTCGACGGCTCGAACGCGGTCTGGTCTCCCGACGGCTCGCGCATCGCCTACCTCGCGAAGGGCGAGCCAACCGGGACGCAGATCTGGGTGCGATTCATGGATGGGGAAGCGGCGCCGACGCAGATCACCCGCCTAACGGAATCCCCGGCCGACGTCGAGTGGTCGCCCGATGGCAAGTCGCTCGCGTTCCGCATGCTCGTCGTGCAGCGCGACGAGATGCGGATTCCGATGCCGGCCGCTCCGAAAGGAGCGAAGTGGGTCGAGCCGCCACGCGTCGTGACACGGCTCAAGTATCGCCAGGATCGACAGGGATACGTGGACGACGGCTACCGCCAGATCTTTGTGGTTCCGGCAGACGGCGGTACCGCGCGTCAGATCACGACCGGTGCGTGGGAAGCCGGCGAGCCAGAGTGGTCTCGCGACGGGAAGTCGATCGTGTTCTCGTCGCTCCGAACCGAAGGCGCGGAGTACGCGTGGCGTGAGTCAGAGATCTATGCGGTGGATGTCGCCACCAAGCAGGTCCGGCAGCTCACGAACCACAAGGGTCCCGACAACGGCCCACGCGTCTCACCGACCGGGAAATACATCGCCTTCACGGGCTTCGATTCGACGGACGCGACGTGGCAGGACTCGCACCTCTACGTTATGGACGCCGACGGGTCGAACCGTCGCATCCTGACCGAGACGTTCGACCGGTCGCCTCAGGGCATCCTGTGGGCGCCTGACGAGAGCGGCGTTTACATCAACGTCGAGAGCGACGGCTGGCGCAACCTGTACTTCGTGCCGCTCACGGGTGGCGTGCGTCTGGTCACCAAGGGCTCGCAGCTCCTAACCGTCACGTCGGTCAACAAGAGTGGCGAGATGGTCGGCGTGTCGTCGACGTCGCTCAAGCCTAACGACGTAGTCGCGCTGAGTGTGAAGGCGCCCACCATGCGTCAGCTCACCGCGGTGAACGACGACATCCTCGCAGGCAAGACGCTCGGGCAGGTCGAGGAGTTCTGGTACCCGACGGCCGACGGCATGAAGATCCAGGGCTGGATCATCAAGCCGCCGGGCTTCGACGCGAAGAAGAAGTATCCGCTGATGCTGTCCATCCATGGCGGGCCGCATTCGATGTACAACGGCGCGTTCAACTTCGCGTGGCAGGAGCACGCCGCGAACGGGTACGTAGTGCTCTACACGAACCCGCGCGGGTCCACGGGCTATGGCAGCGCGTTCGGCAACGCGATCAAGAACGCCTACCCCGGGAAGGACTTCAACGATCTCATGGCCGGCGTCGATACGGTCATTGGCCGAGGCTACGTCGATCAGCGGAACCTGTTCGTCTATGGGTGCTCCGGCGGCGGCGTGCTCACGGCGTGGACTGTCGGGCACACCGACCGCTTCGCCGCGGCGGTGTCTCAATGCCCTGTGATCGACTGGATAAGCTTCGTCGGCACGACCGATGGGCAATCGTGGTACAACAACTTCAAGAAGTATCCGTGGGAGGATCCGAGCGAGCACCTCGCGCGATCACCACTCATGTACGTGGGCAACGTCAAGACGCCGACCATGCTCATGACCGGCGTGAACGACCTGCGCACGCCGATCTCACAGACCGAGGAGTTCTACGAGGCGCTCAAGGTGCGCAAGGTGCCGACCGCCATGATCCGGTTCAATGACGAGTGGCACGGCACGTCATCACGCCCGTCGAATTATCTGCGAACGCAGCTCTACCTCCGGAGCTGGTTCGAGAAGTACGCGACGAAGGACGACAAGGTGGCGGTGCAGTAGCGTTAGGCAGTCGGCGACGATTCGGGCTTGGCCGGCGCCGACGGTGCCGGCTTGGGCTTCGCGGTCGAGTCGGTCTTCGATTTCGCGGCTGAATCGGCCGGTGGCGAGGCCGTACGCTTCGCCGCCGGCTTTTTCTTCTTCTTCGCCTTGGCGACGGAATCCGCGCGAATGGAATCCGCACGGGCGGAATCCGCAGCGATGGCCGTGGTGTCGGTCTTTTCCAGCAGTTTCGCGGCCTGCGTTTCCGCCTTGCGGATGATCGCCACGAACACGTCCGCCTCTTCCTGCTCGATCGGAACGGTGAACGACGACTGCGGGTTCTCCGAGAACGCGAGGGCGTACTGCGACTGGCCCGCGTCGACAGAGCGCGTCATCGCCATCGTCGTCGTCGACCCGTACTCGACGACGTCGGAGCGGAACGTTCGCGGCGGGTCCGCCTTGCGCACGCGCGCCTTGAGCATGCGCTGCGTCGAGTCGATCCACGCCCGGGCCGCGGCCGTGCGGAGCTGCAGATAGATCGTCTTTTTTGGTCCCGCCGCCGCAATCTCGATGAAACCGTCATCGCGGGCATTGACGATCATGCCCGCATCGCCGAACACGGCTTTCGAGATGGGAACACGCTTGGTCGTTGGGGCCGGGGCGAACGGATTGGGCGGCGGAGCCTGCGCCGGCGGAGGGCCACTCTGGCCAATCGCCTGACGAGGCGACGCCAACAGGCTCGCTACCGAACACGCCACTAGGGAGCACCGAAGGAATTTCTGAATGGACACGCAGACCTCGTGAACTCGATCACCGTACGCTGACGTTGGGCGCCGTCGCGGTCGTCGGACGTCGGCTTCTCGTCGTAGTAGAATCCAGGCCCCCGACCTGCGCAACCCCGGGGGGTCAGCAGGGTGATACCCCGAGACGTCCCACCAGCTCCCCGGACGAGCCCGGCCAGTCACGCCACGGTGCGTTGATTCAGCGCACGTCGGTCGCCTCCATGGACGCGTCGCGCCTACGTAGCGGCTCTGGCGCTTCTACGTCATCGTCACGATTTTGTGCGTCATTCGAGGCTCATACCTTCCTGCGCACACGACGCACAAACGGCGGCGGCTTCAGCACCCGACCTTACCACCGCCAGCTCGGACACACTCGGGACCGGGGCCACTTCGCCGGTCGTCACCCAGTCGACACGAGGTCAGGATGACCCCACGTTCGATTTGCCGCTTCCTGTGTCTCGCTCTCATCTCCGCCACGCCCGCCCTCGCGCAAACCGGCTCCATTGGCGGCCGGATCACCGACAGCACGACATCCGCCCCGGTCGTGGGCGCAGACGTTCGTGCAGTTTCCGGGACGTCGGTCGCCGGGACGTCCATCGCGGGCAATGACGGTGCGTATCGCATAACGAATGTCCCGGCCGGGACCTATGACATCGTCGTCAAATACATCGGCTACGCACAGCGCCGAATCCCGGGCATTCGCGTGGCCGCCGGCCAGAACGTGCAGCTCGATATCCGGATCGCCGGGACCGTGACGGCACTCAACCCCACGGTCATCAGCGCGTCGCGACAGTCGGAGAAAGAGCTCGATGCGCCGGCCCATGTGGGTGTCGTCGAAGCCCAGGAGATCCGCGAACGCTCGTCGCTGACCGTAACCGATAACATCCGCAGCGTACCGGGCGTGGACGCGACGACCGGCGGCATCGCGCAGACGAACATCGTCACGCGCGGGTTCAACAACGCGTTCTCGGGAGCACTGCTCACGCTCCAGGACTATCGTTTCGCGGCGGTGCCGTCGCTCCGCGTCAACGTCCCGTTGCTCTTCACCGGCACGAGCGAGGACATCGAGCGCATCGAAGTGCTGCTCGGCCCCGCGTCCGCGCTCTATGGACCGAACAGCTCGAGCGGCGTGCTGCACGTCATCACTAAATCGCCCTTCGAGTCGAAAGGCGGGATCCTGACGCTCGATGGAGGTGAGCGGTCCATCCTGCATGCGTCCGGGCGCTACGCGACCACGGCCGGCCAGAAGTTCGGCTTCAAGCTTTCGGGCGAGGCGTTCACGGGGAAGGATTGGGAGTACATGGATCCGGCCGAGCCGGCGACGATTCCGCGGCCTAACGGGACACCCGGCGAGCGCGACACGGTGGCCAACACGCGCAACTTCGACGTCAAGCGGTACGCCGGCGAGGCGCGGATGGACATTCGTCCGCGCAACGACATGGAGCTCATCACGACGTACGGCGTCAGCAGGATCGGGAGTGGGCTCGAGCTCACGGGCACCAATGGCACCGCGCAGGCGAAGAACTGGACGTATCAAAGCATCCAGGAACGGTTCCGCTGGGGTCGGCTATTCGCGCAGGTCTTCGCGAACTTCAGCGACGCCGGCAACAGCGACAGCCTCGACACGCGCGGCACGTTCCTGCTGCGCACCGGCACACCGATCGTGGATAACTCGAGAGTCTTCGCCGCGCAGATCCAGCATGGCCTGGGATTCGGTGGCGGAAAGGAAGACCTCGTCTACGGTGCGGACTACATCTTTACGAATCCGCGGACCGGCGGAACGATCAACGGTCGCAACGAAAACAACGACGACGTCCACGAGATCGGCGCGTACATCCAGTCCACAACGCACCTGTCGCACATGTTCGACGTCGTCGCAGCGATCCGCGTCGACAACCACGACGTGCTCGATCAGACGTTCTGGTCTCCGCGTGTGGCGCTGATCTACAAGCCGTCGGAGACACAGAACATCCGCGTGACCTACAACCGCGCGTTCTCGACGCCCGCGAACTTCTCGTTCTTCCTCGACCTGCCACAGGCATTCATCCCGATCACGCCCACGATCGGCTATCAGGTGCGCGGCCTCGGCGTGCCGTCGAGCGGGTTCACCTTCAGTCGCAACTGCGCCACTGGCGCAGGTGGCTTGTGCATGCGGTCGCCGTTCCCGATCGTCGGGCCAACGGGTGGTGTGACGGGCGCGCCAAACACGGTGGTCGATGCCAACGCCTCGCAGTACTACCGCACGCTCGTGGGCGGAAGCCAGCAGGCGATCGTTGCCGCGCTCCTGGCCGCGGGTGTCAGCCCGGCGAACGCGCCACAGGTCTTCGGTGCGCTGTTCGGTGCGAATACTGCTGCGATGCAGACCACACTGCGGCTGTTCCGCCCACCCAGCGGCGGCCAGGCCGCGAC
>JAJKIV010000454.1 GCA_021154285.1 Gemmatimonas sp.
AGGACGCTCGCGCTCGTAGGCGTGTGGGAACGGCGCGGTGGGTGGCCGATGCTCGATGACGAGACGCACACGCTCGTCGAGAGTTATCCGGGAGGCTGGGCATGGTCGGTGCCCGTGTCGCGCTCGCGACGCTACGTGACGGCGATGGTGGACCCGTCGCTCACATCCGTCCGTCGCTCCGATGCAGCAGACTCCCTCGCCACCGTGTACCATGCCGAGCTCGCGAAGGCGCAGCGGATTGGACCGCTGGTGCGAACGAGTCGCCCATCCGCTCGACTCACCGCTGCCCCGTTCGCGCGGGATGCATCGTCGTACGACGCAACCCGGTTCGCGGAAGCGGGCATCCTCCTCGTTGCTGACGCGGCGTCGTTCGTCGATCCGCTGTCATCCTACGGTATCAAGAAGGCACTGTCGTCGGCGTGGCTCGCGTCGGTCGTCGTCCACACGGCGCTCGTCGACGAGTCGATGCAGTCGGCCGCGCTCGATCTGTACGACGCCCGTGAGCGCGCCATGTGCGACGCGCTCCGCCGTCGCTTCGCCGAGCTGTCGCGGGATGTGGCGGGTGACGCGGCGACGGAGTTTTGGCGCGCACGGTCCACAGCGGATGGCGGCGACGACGGCGAGCCGGATGTGTCGGCGTTGCGTCGAGATCCCGCCGTGCTCGCTGCGTTCGACGAAATTCGACGCCGGCAATCGGTCGGGCTACGGCCGTCGGGCACCCTGCGACGGTCGGATCGCCCGACGGTGCGTGGCGATCGGGTCGAGCTCGAGGAGCATCTGTTCGTCCCGGCGTTTCGCGACGGAGTGCGGTACTTGAGAAGTGTGGACCTCGTGAAGATCATCGCGCTCGCGCCGATGTACGATCAGGTGCCCGACCTCTATGCAGCGTACAATCGCGCCGCGGCTCCGGCTCCGCTGCCGGACTTCCTTGGCGCGCTGTCTGTCCTGGTGGGAAAGGGCATGCTCGATCTCGCTTGACGGGGTCGCTGGGCGTCCGTATAACCAGGGACGACAGGGACTAGGGACTGGGACTAGGGACTCGGCCAGGAATGCTATTAACCGGCGCGGAGGTTTGTTCGGTGGTAGAGGCTCCCGGCCGAGTCCCCAGTCCCTAGTCCCTAGTCCCGGCCCCTAACAGGACCGGACCATGAGTCGCATCGTCGCAGGCATCGCGCTCGTCGCGCTCGCGAACGGCGTCTGGGCGCAGAACCCACCCTCGGCGACCGCATCCGCCACGCAGAAGGCGGCTGCCCCTGCCCGCAAGGACAGCACGTCGGGCTTCGCGATCAACGACCAGAACGTCATTCAGAACTGCTCGCGCTGCCACGTGCGCGACTCCAGTGGCGTCATGCAGCGGCTGTCATACATGCGCAAGACGCCGGAAGGGTGGGAGATCTCGCTCCGGCGCATGGTCGCGCTGCAACATGTGCGCGTGGATCCCGCGACCGCGCGCGCCATCATCAAATACCTCTCGAATGCCCAGGGACTCGCGCCCGCCGAAGCGCGACCGGCGCGCTTCGAGTCGGAACGACGCGCGATCGACTACAAGTACGCCGCGGACTCGCGCACGGAGCAGACCTGCCACGCGTGCCACTCGTTAGGACGCGTGATCTCGCAACGGCGCACGAAGGACGAGTGGGACCTCCTGCTGGCGACGCATCGGGCATACTACCCGCTCGTCGACTTCCAGGCGTTCCGGCGCGGCGGTCCGCCGCCACCGGACAGTGCGGGAGCGCCGGAGCCCATGGACGTCGCCGTCGCGCACCTGTCCAAGGTATTCCCGCTCCGCACGCCGGATTGGGCGGCGTGGTCTGCGACCATGCGACCCGCTCGAATCGAGGGAGAATGGGTCCTCTCGGGGTCCGAACCCGGGCGCGGTGCCTTCAGTGGGCGGCTCACGATCACGAAGTCGCCTAACGGCGACGACGAGTTCACCACGAAGGCGACCTATCGATATGCCCGCGGCGGCGCCACCGTCACCCGCGACGGCAAGGCGATGGTCTACACCGGCTTCCAGTGGCGCGGTCGTTCCTCGGAGGCAGGCACGCCGGCCGACAGTGCGTGGCGCGAAGTGATGTTCATCGAGCCAGGGTGGCAGGAGATCTCCGGCCGGTGGTTCCGGGGCGGGTATGACGAGTTCGGCATGGACGTCTCGCTCTCACGCCTGGGGGCCGGGGCGGTGATCGCCGGAGTGTACCCGCGCGCGCTCAAGGCGGGCAGTCGCGATCAGCAGGTCACCGTCGTCGGAGCGAATCTCCCGCGCGACGCGCAAGCGGCGGCGCTCGACTTCGGGCCGGGCGTGCACGTCGACAACGTCATGCGCGCGGACGGCGACTCGATTGTCGCGCGCGTCGCGGTCGACGCGAAGGCATCGGTGGGTCAGCGCGACCTGTTCATCGCCGGTGCGTCGCTCAAGAGCGCGGCTGTCGTCTACGACAAGATCTCGCGCATCAAGGTGACTCCCGCCGCCGGCATGGCGCGCGTGGGCGGCGCGGTGTTCCCGAAGCAATACCAGCAGTTCGAGGCGATCGCGTACAACAACGGTGCCGACGGAAAGCCGGACACCGAGGACGATGTGGAGATCGGCCCCGTCGACGTGTCGTGGAGTCTCGAGGAATACAGCGTCACGTACGACGATGACGACATCAAGTACGTCGGGCGCATCGATCAGCGCGGGCTCTTCACGCCGAATCTCGACGGGCCCAACCCGCAGCGCAGCCGCAACCGCAACAACGTCGGCGACGTGTGGGTGGTCGCCACGTACCAGGACAGCGAGAACGGACAGGGTAACGGCACCGGCACTCGGCCACTCAAGGCCCGGGCGCTTCTGCTCGTCACCGTTCCACTTTATCTGCGATGGGAGCCGTGGAAGGGCGATCAATGACCCTACTCAGGCGGGGCGAATACCACGCGTTCGACGCGGATGGCGCCCCGTACGTGTACCTGGTGCCGTCGGCGGGCGTGTTCCGTCTCGATGACACGTCGGCGGCGGTTCTCGATGCGCTCGGGGAGCAGGATCTCGAGCCTAGCGAGCTCGTTCGCGGGCTGAGCGACCGCTTTCCGGTCGCGGACCTGCGGGCGACGGTCGAGGACCTGCTGAACGTCCGCGCGCTTCGGCTCGTGGATCGTCCGGTCGAGGCGCCCGTCGCGTCACCGCCGCGAAAGCGAATTCCGCTCACCACGCTCGTCATGAACGTGACGAGCAAGTGCAATCTCGCGTGCACGTACTGCTACGAGTACGGTGAGGACAAGATCGTCGAGGCGTCGCGGAAGCCGCGCTTCATGAACGAGGAGACCGCTCGGCAGAGCGTGGACTTCATGTTCGCCGAGTCGGGGGAGTCGCCGATGGTGCATCTGACGTTCTTCGGCGGAGAGACGCTCCTCAACTTCAAGGTGCTCAAGTCGGCGCTGGCCTACGCGAAGGAGCGGGCAGTCACGTTAGGCAAGACGGTCGACACGAGCCTTACCACGAACGCGACGCTCCTCCGGGAGGAGATCATCGACTGGATCGTCGAGAACGACGTCGGCGTCACCGTGTCGATGGACGGCGGTCGCGAGCAGCAGGACAAGTTCCGCATCTTCAGCAACGGCATGGGGAGCTACGACGTCGTCCTGCCGAACATTCGCATGCTGCTCGAGCGGCATCGACGGCGGCCCGTGGGCGCACGCGTCACGCTGACGAAACAGAACCTCGACGTCGAATCCATCTACCGGCACTTGCGGGACGAGCTCGGATTCTGGGAGGTCGGGTTCGCGCCGGTGACGACGTCGTGGCAGCGCGACTACGCGATCCAGGAAGACGGCTTCGAGGCGATGCTCGGCCAGTTTCAGCGCCTCGCGGACGAGTTCCTGCAATACGCGCTCGCCGGAAAACACCACGGCTTCTCGAACGTGCGCGACACGCTCGAGGAGATTCACAAGGGCATGAGCAAGGCCTACCCGTGTGGCGCAGGCCTGGGTCTCATGGGCGTCGCGACCGATGGTGACGTCGCGCTCTGCCATCGCTTTGCCGGCTCCGACTCGCACAAGATCGGGTCGGTCACCGGCGGCGTGGATCGCGGGAAGCAGGAAGACTTCCTGATGAAGCATCACATCGCGAACAAGACGGACTGCTCGACGTGCTGGGCGCGTCCGCTGTGTGCCGGCGGGTGTTATCACGAGGCGCACACGCGGTACGGCGCGAGCGAGCGGCCGAACCTGCACTACTGCGAGTGGATTCGCCGCTGGACGGACACGTGTCTCCAGGTCTACGGCACGCTCGCCGAGCGACGGCCGGAATACCTGGCGCAATTCGACGGCTGACAAGGGACGACGAGGGACGAGGAGACTCACGTGCGACACCTAACGCCGATCAACAAAAAGGCCCGCCACATCGCGGAGACCACGGAGCAGGACGTGGTGGCGCTCCAGGGCGGACCGCTCACGACGCCGTCGGGTCCACACATTCCGCTCGGATGCACGTTCGTGTTCTCGCCGGGCTGGGAGACGGACGCGAGCGGTGGGACGGCTGGACTCTGTCAGCCGGTGGAGCGCGACCTGTTCGATTGTCACATCACGTGCTTCTGGCCGGCGCACGTGCCGGACCTCTACAACTACGCGCCCGACTGGACGGGCAAGTGCGCGTCCGCCCAGAAAGACTGGCGAAAAATCGATCTCATTTTCCCATGACAGACCCGAACCGGCGCAACGACGAAACGTCGCCGAATTCCGAACAGCGCGAGATCACTGGAAGCGCGAAATCACCGAAGGCGCGCGACTCACAAACGACGCCGGGCGCTAAATCCCCGACGGCGCGGAAACAGCGTCGTTCGCGCCCTTGGGGATTTCGCGCTTGGCGCTGTCTGGCGTTTGGCGCCTTCCGTGATTTCGCGCCTTTCGTGATTTCGCGCTCTCAGGGATTACGCGCCGTTCTTGCCGGCGTCGTATCGTTGTTAGCAGGAGTTGCCCCTGTTCATGCCCAGGGCGGCGGCGGCAACGCGACGATTTATGTCGGTACGTATGGGAAAAAGATCCTCGTCCTGAACGAGTCGAACCTGAAGGTCGTCGACTCGATTCCGATCTCGGTCGGAATCCCGACGAGCATGGTGCTCTCCTTCAACCGGAAGCACTTCTACGTGCTCGACCCGCAGTTCGAGCACGTCGAGGTCATCGACATCGCCACCCGAAAAGCGATCGACAAGTTCACACTCTCGTCAGGCAACACGCGCGTCCGCCTCTGGGGGATCAACGTCGACCCGCGCGAGCGCTTTGCCGTCGTGCTCGTGAAGACGTACACCAAGAAGCTCGATCGCTACGAGATCGGAAAGCCAACGCTCCTCCGCTACGACCTCGCGAAGAAGGCCGTGACCGACACGATCCCGTGGCCGAAAGGCGAGGAACGTGACGGCGCACAGATCATCTTCTCGCCGGACGGGGAGTACATGTACTTCTTCACGACCGACGACGTCCTCGTGTACAGCACCGATTCGCTCAAGCAGGTGGATCGCTGGGAGCTGTCGCGGACGCTGTTCGAGGAAGGCATGGGGCGGCTCAACTTCTTCTTCCCGAACGACATCTACGAGGACCCCGGCTTCTACACGGGACTCTTCCGGACGAACGACCCGGTGAACCACCGAACGCTCATGGGCGTCGCCCGCGTGGACCTCATGAAACGGAGCGTGGACTTCTTCACGTTAGGCCCAAGCGAGCCGGTGAACTTCCGTCTCGCGCCCGGCCGAAAGCGCGCCTACGGCCTCCGCCAGCAGGTGGGTAACTACGAGTTCTGGACGTTCGACCTCGAGGGGAGACGCGTCATCCAGCGCACGCAGTTCGAGGGCCGGCCGCGCATGGGGCTCACGCCCAGCTCGAATGGCCGCGAGCTGTACATCCACACCGCCGGACCCACCATCGACGTCTTCGACGCGCAGACGTTCAAGAAGCTGCGCACCGTCGACCTTGGCCAGGACATGAGTGGGCTCATCATCATCCCCCAGGCTTCAGCGCCAAAGCCGGCAAACGCAGGGCGTTAGACCACCCGGAAACCTACATAATCCGTGCAGTCCGCAGCGACCGACGTCAGCCGCTTGTTAGGCTATATCAGGCCATACTGGCGACGTCTCGCGCTCGTGGTGGTGCTGTCGCTCATCGGCACCGGCCTGTCGCTCCTGCCGCCGTACCTCACGCGGATCCTGATCGACCGCGCCCTGCTCGGACGCGACACCAACGCGCTCGTGCGCGTCGTGCTCGCGTTCGCCGCGCTCACTGTAGCGAGCTTCGCCCTCAACGTCGTGAGCGGCCTTCGATACACGCGCGTGTCGGCCGAGATCCTGTTCGACATGCGGCTCGCGCTGTTTCGTCATCTGCAGCTCCTCTCGCCGCGCTTCTTCGCGCGCATGCCGCTCGGTCAGATCGCCTCGCGCATCAACAGCGACATCGGCGAGATCCAGCGCGTGGCCGCGGAGGTCGCGCTCTCGTGGGTCGGGAGCGTCGTGTTCCTCGTGGGCGCCGTCGCGATTTTGATCGCGCTCGATCCGCTCCTGTTCGCCGTGAGCCTCGCGGTGCTTCCGCTCTCGGTGATCGCGCTCGTGCGCTACCGGCGTCGGCTCGAGGACTCGATCGCCGCCGTGCGCGACCGGAGTGCCGGGATCGGAACGTTCCTGATCGAAGCGCTGCAGGGCATGCGCCTCGTCGTCACGCATAACGCGCAGGAGCGCGAGGCCAAACGGTTCCGCGAACGGAACGACGCGTTCATCGATTCGCTCATGCACATGCGCCGCCTCACCTACCTGTCCGGCGGCGTCCCGGGCCTCCTGCTGGCGCTCGGCACCGGTGCCGTGTTTCTCGTCGGCGGCTGGCGCGTGATCGACAACAAGATCACGATGGGCACGCTCGTCGCGTTCGTGGCCTATCAGATGCGGCTGCTCGGGCCGGTCCAGAGCCTCATGGGACTGTACGCCAGCATTGCCACGGCGCGCGTGTCACTCCGGCGAGTGCACGAGATCCTCGATACGCCGCCGGAGGTGACCGAAGTGGCTGGCGCCTCGCCGCTATCATCGGCGCGCGGTGAGGTCGTCCTCGATGACGTGACGTTCACGCACGATCGAGGGGCGCCCGTGCTCGACCACGCCAGCCTGACGATTCGCGCGGGCGAACGCGTGGCCGTCGTCGGCGCCAGCGGCGGTGGAAAATCCACCATCGCGGATCTGCTCGTCAGGCAGCTCGATCCCGCTGGCGGCCGCGTGCTCATCGATGGCCACGACCTCCGCGGCCTCCGTCTGGCCGACGTGCGCCGCCACATCGTCGTCGTGGACCAGGATCCCTTCATCTTCAACACGACGGTGGCCGACAACATCCGGTACGCGAGGCCCGAGGCCTCCGCGGCCGATGTCGCCGCTGCCGCGCGCGCTGCAGGTTTGGCCGAGCTGATCGATCGGCTGCCGCAGGGCATCGACACGCCGGTCGGTGAGCGTGGCCGCGCACTCTCTGCCGGTGAGCGTCAGCGCGTTGCGATCGCGCGCGCGTTCCTCGCCGATCCGGTGGTGCTCGTGCTCGACGAAGCCACCGGCGCGGTCGACCCGGCGACGGAGGCGCAGGTGATGGCAGGCTACGAGGCGGTCATGCGCGGTCGCACTACGATTGTCATCTCGCATCGCCTCCAACCCGCGCGCCAGGCCGATCGCGTGGTCGTCCTGAACCACGGCCGGATCGTCGAGGACGGCGTAGCCGACACGCTGATCGCACGCGGTGGCGCGTTCGCCGAGTTGTTCGCCGTGCTGCAGCCGGCGGAGTGAACGAGAGGCGCTTCACGCTCGACGACCCGCCGTTCGCGGGTCTGACTGGAAGCGGCGTTAGGGTCGCGGTCATCGACAGCGGCGTCCATCCCATGAACCCGCACATCGGCGGCGTGCCGGTTTCGGGAGTGCGCATTGCAGCCGACGGCGAAATCGACGGCGATTTCATCGACCGCATCGGTCACGGAACGGCGGTGGCGGCGGCGATCCTCGAGAAGGCGCCGAACATTGACCTCGTCGCGGTGCGTGTGTTCGACCGAACGTTGGCCACGAGTGCGGACGTACTTGCCCGCGCAATCTCGTGGGCCGCCAACAACGGTGCTCGTGTCATCAACCTGAGTCTCGGCACATTGAACCCGGCGCGGGCCGCCGTCCT
>JAJKIV010000455.1 GCA_021154285.1 Gemmatimonas sp.
ACTCCACATGTTCCAGCGAACCGCCGGTCGCATGTCGAACACGACCGCCTCGGACGTCTTCGCCGACTCCAACTGCTGCAGCGCGGTGATGTCATCGAGGATGAACAGGCCGCGCCCGTGCGTCGCGAGCAGGAGGTCGTTGTCGCGCGGATGGACCTGGATGTCACGAACCTGGACGACCGGCAGATCGCCACGCAGCGACGACCAGTGCGCGCCACGATCCCACGACGCCCACACACCCATCTCGGCCCCGAGATACAGGAGGTTCTTGTTCTTGGGATCTTCGCGCACGACATGAACCCACGTCGCTTTCGCCGGCAGATCGCCGGTGATGCGCGTCCAGCTCTTGCCGAAGTCCGTCGTCACGTACGCGTACGGCGTGTAGTCATCGTCCTGATGATGGTCGGCAGCCACGTACGCCGTGCCGACGTCGAAGTGCGATGCCTCGACCGTTGGAATCCACGCGTTAGGCTTGAGCCCCGGCACGTTCTTGAAGACGTTTGACCACGTCTTCCCGCCGTCGCGTGTCACCTGCACGTTGCCGTCGTCGGTCCCGACCCAGATGACGTTCGAGTCCAGTGGCGACGGCGCGATCGTCAGGATCGTGCAGTGGAATTCCGCGGCCGTATTGTCCACGACGATCGGCCCGCCTGACGACTGCTGCTTCGCCGGATCGTTGGTCGACAGGTCTCCCGAGATCGGCGTCCACGACATCCCGTAGTCCGTGGACTTGAACAGCACGTTCCCGCCGAAGTACACGACCTTCGGATTCTGCGGTGAGAGCGCGATCGGCGAGTTCCAGTTGAAGCGATACTTGTGTGAGATCATCGCGTCGCCGACGGAGCCGACGCGATTCGGGTACGGATAGATCGTCTTCTGGGTCCCCGTGCGCGTGTCGGTGATGTTCAGCATCCCGCCCTGCGCGTCGGAGTAGACGAGCCACGGCTTGTCCATCACCGGCACGGTGAAGAAGCCGTCGCCGCCCGAGACCGTATACCAGTCGGCCTTCCGATTTCCCTGGCCCGAGAGCGCCTGGCTCGGCCCGCACCAGTTGCCGTTGTCCTGCAGACCGCCGCACGTCATGTACGGCCGCTGCATGTCGTAGTTGATGTGATAGAACTGCGTGAACGGGAATGTGTTCACGACCTCGAAGGTCTTGCTGCCGTCGTAGCTCACCTGCCACCCGCCGTCAGACCCGCTGAGAACGCGGTTCGGGTTCAGCGGATCGATCCACATCGCCTGATGGTCGCCGTGCACGTCCCTGGCGATCGTGCGGAACGTGGTGCCGCCATCTTCTGATAGGTAGAGTGACCCTGAGAGGGCAAACAACTTGTTGGGGTTCTTGGGATCGACGCGGATGTCGGCGTAGTAGAACGGGCGGAAGTTGATGTTCGGATCGCGGTTCACCGTTCGCCACGTCGCACCGGCGTCGTCGGAGCGCCACAGCTCGCCCTCGTTCTTCGTCTCACTGATCACGTACACGATGTTCGGATCGCTCGGCGCCACTGCCACGCCGATGCGGTCCATGTCGCCCTTCGGGAGTCCTCGCTCCTGTCCTTTGCCAGACAGGCGGTCCCACGTCTCGCCGCCGTTCACCGACTTGTAGACCGCCGTGTTGCCGCCACCCGACTCGAGGTGCCAGGCCCACCGCCGGTAGGTGTACATGCCGGCATAGATGATGTTCGAGTTGTTCGGGTCGGCGGAGATGTCGGAGCACGCGGTCTGTGGGTCGACGAACAGCACGCGCTTCCAGGACTTCCCGCCGTCCACGGTCTTGAAGACGCCACGCTCCTCGTTAGGCCCCCACTCGCGCCCGATGCTGCACGCGAACACGACGTCCGGGTTGTGGGCGTCGATCACGAGGCGCGCGATCTTCTCGCTTTTCTCGAGCCCGATGTGCGTCCAGTGCTCGCCGCCGTCGACCGACTTGTACATCCCGTCGCCGATCGATGCGTTGTTGCGCGGGTTCCCTTCACCGGAGCCGACGTAGATCACGTTCGGGTCGCTCGGCGCAATCGCGATCGCCCCGATGGACGAGATGTCCTGCTTGTCGAAGACCGGCTTGAAGGTCGTGCCGCCGTTCGTCGTCTTGATGATGCCGCCGTTCGCGCCGGCCACGTAGTACGTGTACGGGTCGCCGGGCACGCCTACGACCACCGAGATGCGGCCGGCGTTGTTCGCCGGGCCCACCGAGCGCCAGTTGAGGCGCCGTACCGCCTCCGTCACCGGGTCACGAGGTGGCGAGCCCTTCTCGGCGGAAGTGGGAGTCGGGGCCTGCGCCGACAACTGAGCGGCAGCAGACAGGGACACCGGGAGCAGCCACGAACGAGCGATACACGTCATCGGGCGTCGCCTCGATGAAAGGGAATCTGTGAAGGTGAACGTCTGGTTGTGCGCGCGTACATTGCAGCGGTCGGTTGCGCTTCGCCAGCGCCCGAAACCCTGGTTGCCTGAGTAATGTCCAACCTGAAGTAACAGGGCGGTGTCATCAGGGCGTTGGCACGCTGAGCCCTCTGTTCCCGGTTCCCAGTTCCCGCTCTCCCGACCTTGTCACTAGCCGAACAGATACGCGATACCCTGGGTAGTTCGTTCACCGTCGAGCGTGAGCTTGGCGGCGGGGGCATGTCGCGCGTGTTCGTCGCCTACGATCAGACGCTGGAGCGACGCGTCGTCGTGAAGGTGCTCTCGCCGGAGCTCATGGCGGATGTGAACGCCGAACGCTTCCGCCGCGAGATCCTCGTCGTGGCGGGGTTGCAACACCCGCACATCGTGCCCGTGCTCAGCGCGGGTGAAATGGCGGGACGGCCCTACCTGGTGATGCCGTACGTGGAAGGCGAGTCCCTCCGGGCGCGCATCACGCGGGGCGGACCGCTGCGCATCGTCGACGCCGTAGGTGTGCTGCGCGACGTAGCGCGAGCGCTGGCGTACGCGCACGAGCGAGGCATCGTCCATCGCGACATCAAGCCGGACAACGTGCTCATCCACGCCGGATCTGCCGTGGTCGCCGACTTCGGCGTGGCGAAGGCACTGGACGTCGCGCGGCGGACGCCCGGCATGGCAGCTCAGGGGACGCTCACGGCGGCCGGCTCGTCGATGGGCACGCCGGGGTATATGGCACCGGAGCAGATCGCCGCCGACCCTAACGCGGACTACCGCGTCGATATCTACGCGTTCGGCGTCACCGCCTACGAGGCGCTCGCGGCCAAGCATCCGTTCCACGGTCGGCCGCCGCACGCGCTGCTCGCGGCGCATCTGTCAGAAGTGCCGCCCTCGCTCGCAACCCTGCAACCGAACGTGCCCGCGGCGCTCGTGTCGCTCGTCATGCGGTGCCTCGAGAAGGACCCCGACAAGCGACCGCAGAACGCGCAGCAGATTCTTGCGGCACTCGAAGACCCCGCGGTGCTGAGTGGCGAGCTCACGCCTACGACAGGCGCCGCCATCGCCGCGCAGGCGCGAGCGTCGCGCCGCCAGCGCGTTGCGCTCGTGGTGGCGGCGGTGTTCGCCGTCGTCGCCACGGTCGCGACGGGGTTGCTCGTTCGCCGCGGATCGCAGGCGTCGGCACCGGCCGTGGCTGCCGTACCCGCCGCGCCGGCGATCGCCGTCCTGCCGTTCGTGGAGCGAGGAAGCGACTCGGGGAACGTGGCCGCGGAGGCGATCCAGACGGAGCTCACGAATGCCCTCGCACGCGACCAACGCGTACGCGTTGCGTCGTCGAACACCGCGATCGCACTGCAGAAGCGACTGAGCTTGGGTCAGAAAGTGAATGACGCCGTGACGCTGTACGTCGAGGGCGTGGTGCAGCGCGAGGCGAACCGCGTCCGCGTGGACGCCCGGATGGTGAACGCGGCCGACGGTTTCATGGTGTGGGCGCAGAGCTACGAGGGGAACGGGAACCAGTTGCTGGCGCTGCGGACGGAGATCGGCACGGCCGTGTCCGAGGCCGTTCGCGCGCACCTTGGTCTGCCCGCGAAACCGTAAAATTGGGGTCAGAGTCGAATTTCATCATTCGAACGCACGGCGTTCGAATGATGAAATTCGACTCTGACCCCAATTTTGGGATAGATTCGCGGCGTCCGCGAGCTCGCTCACCTCAGCCCGACGCGCATGACCCCCTCGGGAGAGCCTGTTGCCGGCGCCGACGCCGGCTGGATCGTCGCCCGCATCGGCCCGGACGGCTACCGAACCGATCTCGAGATCAACGGCTACGCCCTCATCGCCGACGAACCCACGAGCGTCGGCGGGACTGGGCTCGGGCCTTCCCCATACGAGCTCCTGCTCGGCGCACTCGGATCGTGCACGGCGATGACGCTCCGAATGTACGCCTCGCGAAAGCAGTGGCCGCTGGAGAGCGTCGTCATCCGGCTTCGCGATACACCGCCTCACATGAAGGACTGTGAGGAGTGCGCGACTACCGCCGTTGGCGTCCGCAGCATCGACCGCATCGTCGAGCTGCACGGCCCGTTGGCCCCGGAACAACGTGCGCGTCTCATGGAGATCGCCGACCGCTGTCCGGTCAAGCAAACGCTCTCGCGCGGGATTCAGATCCGAACCGTGGAGTAACCTGATGTCCGTTCGCCGTCGAGCGTTCGTTTCCCGCTGCCTTGCCCACGCGGGGACGTTCCTCGTTGTCGCAGCCGCCGCCGCAGCCGCCCAGTCGACGAAAGAGCCACCGCGCGTCGTGGAGCGGCCGCTTCCCGCACAGCGCACAGCGGCCCCGATTCCGACGCCGGCGTCAGTGATCGGGTTCGAGCCTGGCACCGACCGCAAGCTGCCCACCTGGAAGCAGATCACCGACTACTTCACCGCGCTCGACAAGGCGAGTCCCCGCGTATCAGTTCGCACGCTCGGCAAGACGACGTTAGGCAGGCCCTTCCTCGTCGCGTTCATCTCCGAGCCGTCGACGCTCGCGAACCTGGAGCGGTACCGGCAGATCCAGCGCAAGCTGATGGACCCGCGGCTCCGTCGTCCAGGCGAGCGCGAGAAGCTCATCGCCGACGGCAAGCTCGTCGTGCTCATCACGTCGAGCATCCACTCGACCGAAGTGGGCGGCATTCTCACGCCGCTCGTCCTCGCCGACCGTCTCGCACGCGCCGAGACGCCCGAAGCGCGGCAGGTGTTGGCGAGCTCGATCATCATGCTGGTGCCGTCCCAGAACCCCGACGGCGTGGATATCGTCGGCAACCACTATCGCGCGACGCTCGGCACGCCCGAGGAGGGAACCGGCCCACCAGACCTCTACCACTATTACGCCGGCCACGACAACAATCGCGACTGGTACGCGTTCGCTTTGAACGAGACGCGCTACACCGTCGATTCGCTCTATACGCCGTGGGACCCCCAGATCAACAACGATATCCACCAGCAGGGCGCGAACGCCGGGCGCATCTTCATCCCACCGTACATGGACCCGGTCGAACCGAACATCGAGCCCATTCTGACCGCCGCCACGAACTCGTTAGGCTCGGCCATGAGCTGGCGGATGATCTCGGACGGCTTCACCGGTGTGGCGACGAACGCCTCGTACGACCAGTGGTCGCCGGCCCGGCAGTATTCGTTGAATCACCGGGGAGTGCGCATCCTCACGGAGACGGCAAGCGCGCGCCTCGCGACGCCGATCGACCTGCCGTTCGACCGGCTGGGACCGGGCCGGGGGTACGACGCCCGTGAG
>JAJKIV010000456.1 GCA_021154285.1 Gemmatimonas sp.
GAACGGCGTGATCGCGAGGTGCTCGATGCCCCAGTCGGCTGCTCGCTGCAGCGCGTTGCTTAGCGCCTGCTGCACCTTCGCGCGCGAAACCGGTTCATCATCGCTCGACACCACGCCGTGAATGAGAAGCTCGACGCCAAGGGAGCCAGCGGGAGTGACCACCGCCGACCCGACCGCGAGTGGCTCGTTGACCCGGAGATGTCGAGCGAGCCCCTCACCACCCGCGATTTCCAGGCGACGCATCAGTGGGGTCGTCGCGCGCAGCTCGGCATCAACCGGCCGCGCGATGGCATCCGCTTCGACGAAGGCGAGATCGTCGGTGCGTACTTCGATCACAGCGGCGGGTTCAGGAGATGGCGAGCGACGTCTCGCTGCTGATCCAGCTCAGATACTTCTCGAGCCCGGCGTGCACGGGCATCGCCAGCAGCTCCGGAACCTTGTACGGATGCAGCTCGCCAAACGCGACGCGAAGAGAGTCCATCGCCGCCGAACGCGTCTTCAGCAGGATCACGACCTCCTGCTCGTCCGCGATCTTGTCTTCCCATCGGTACAGCGACCGTGCGCCCGGCAAGAGCGTACCGCACGCGATCACGCGGCGCTCGAGCAGAGCACGCACGAGCGCTATCCCCTCGGTCTCGTTGGCGACGGTCGTCAGGACGACCATGGCGTCGGTGTGCGGCATACGTGAGTCGGGGTTCATCAGCGGCGAGTCCTCGAGCGAGTGGCGGCAACGGCTACGCGCTAAGGACTAATGACTTGTCTGCCTCATGGGACAGGCAGAGGCTGTCAGAAGTCACAATTGTGCCTGGACCGAGAGCGCAAAAGGGGCTGTCTTGTCTTGACCGAAGACACACCGCACGTTTCACCGGCTATGACCGACGAAGCGCTCATCATCCGCGGCGCGCGCGAGCACAATCTCAAGAATATCGACGTCTCGATTCCGCGGGACCGATTGACGGTCATCACTGGCCTGTCCGGGTCCGGAAAGTCCTCCCTCGCGTTCGACACGATCTACGCCGAGGGCCAACGCCGCTACGTCGAGTCGCTGTCGGCGTACGCGCGTCAGTTCCTCGGCTTGATGGAGAAGCCGGACGTCGATTCGATCGAAGGCCTCTCGCCCGCGATCTCGATCGAGCAGAAAACGGCCGGCCACAATCCGCGATCGACCGTGGGAACGGTGACGGAGATCTACGACTATCTTCGTCTGCTCTATGCCCGCGCGGGTACGCCGCATTGCCCGAATTGCGGCCGGCCGGTGCAGCGCCAGAGCGCTGGCCAGATCACCGACGCGGTGTTGGCGTGGCCATCCGGCACGCGCATCGAGATCCTCGCACCGCTCGTGCGAGGCAGGAAGGGCGAGTTCCGCGAGCTGTTCGAGTCCGCGCGCAAGCAGGGATTCATTCGCGCGATCGTGGACGGTGAGATCGTGGAGCTGGCCAATCCGCCGAAGCTCAACAAGCGACAGAACCACGACGTTTCGATCATGGTGGATCGGCTCGTGGTGAGAGCAGAAGATCGAGGCCGATTGAACGACTCGCTCGAGACCGCGCTGAAGCTGGCGGATGGGTTGGTCGAGGTCGTGAAGCACGACGCCGCAAAGGTGTCGCCGACGCTTTTTTCGGAGCGCTACGGTTGTGCGACCTGTGGCATCTCGATGCCGGAGCTCGAACCTCGCCATTTCTCGTTCAACTCTCCGTTCGGCGCATGCCCGGCCTGCGGTGGCCTCGGCACCCGCAATGAGGTGAGCGAGGAGCTCATTCTTGGCGATCCGAGTCTTTCAATTCTCGAGGGTGTGATTCTTCCGTGGGGCGCGCCGGACGGCTACCTCCGCCGTGTCATCCTCCCCGGGCTCGCGAAACAGCTCAAGTTCGACCTGAACACTGCGTGGCAGGACTTGCCACAAAGCGTTAGGCGGACTCTGCTCTATGGGGTCGACAAGAAGAACGGTGGGGAATCAGGCGGAAAGACGAAGTCGAAAGCGCCGTCGCGCCATTCGGCCACCGGGAATGTCGAGTGGGAAGGGATCATCTCCAACATCCAACGGCGATTCTCGGAGACGGAGTCCGACGTCGTGCGGATGGAGCTGTCGGAATACATGGTCGCCAAGCCGTGCAATGCGTGCGGCGGCCGTCGGCTCAAGCCCGAGTCACTTGCGGTAACGATCGAGGAGCGGAACGTCGGCGAGCTGGTCGAGATGTCGATTGCCGAGAGCCTTCGGTTCTTCGAGCTTCTACCGGTTCGCGAGAACGGAAAGCCGGGACTGGATCCGGAGATCGCAGGGCCGATCCTGAAAGAGGTTCGTGAGCGGCTGCGTTTCCTGGTGAACGTCGGTCTCGAGTATCTCACGTTAGGCCGTGCGGCCGAGTCGTTGTCCGGCGGCGAGGCGCAACGCATCCGGCTGGCCACCCAGATCGGTTCCCGGCTGGTTGGCGTTCTGTACATCCTCGACGAGCCGTCAATCGGGCTCCATCAGCGCGACAACGCCCGGCTGCTCGACACGTTAGGCCAGCTGCGCGATCTCGGCAATACGGTCATCGTCGTGGAGCACGACGACGAGACGATGCGTGCCGCGGACTACCTCCTGGATCTGGGGCCGGGAGCAGGGAAGCACGGCGGCATTGTCGTCGCGAGCGGCACGGTCGATGAGGTCGAGAAGAATTCCGCGTCGCTGACGGGCCGGTACTTGAGCGGGGATCTCAAGATTCCGATTCCCGCCACGCGACGGCCGGTGGACCCCCGCCGCTCGATTCGTGTGTTAGGCGCGCGCCAGCACAACCTCCGCAATCTCGACGTCGAAATTCCGCTCGGCGTGTTCGTCGCGGTGACCGGAGTGTCAGGTTCGGGGAAGTCGACGCTCATCGAGGACATTCTGCATCGCTCGCTCGCGCGGCATTTCTATCGCGCGCGCGTGATCCCCGGCGAGCATAAGTCGATCACGGGGCTCGAGCACATCGATAAGGTCATCGACATCGATCAGAGCCCGATCGGTCGCACGCCGCGCTCCAACCCCGCCACATATACGGGGTTGTTCACGCCGATTCGCGAGTTGTTCGCCGAGCTGCCCGAAGCGAAGATTCGTGGCTACGGGCCTGGCCGGTTCTCTTTCAACGTGAAGGGCGGTCGCTGTGAATCGTGTCAGGGTGACGGGCTGGTGAAGATCGAGATGCACTTCCTGCCTGACGTCTACGTACCGTGCGAGGTCTGTAAGGGCAAACGGTACAACCGGGAAACGCTCGAGGTGCGCTTCCGCGGCATGAGCATCTCCGACGTGCTGGAGATGACGGTGGAGGATGCGACGTCGTTCTTCGAGAATCAGCCCCGCATCCATCAGAAGCTGCAGACGCTGATGGACGTCGGCCTCGGCTACATCCATCTCGGACAGAGTGCCACGACCCTGTCAGGTGGCGAAGCGCAGCGTGTCAAACTTGCAACCGAGCTGTCGAAGCGCGACACCGGCAGGACGTTCTATATTCTCGATGAGCCGACGACCGGTTTGCACTTCGAGGACGTCAGGCTGCTGCTCGAGGTGCTGCATCGCCTCGTCGACCGCGGTAACACAGTGCTGGTGATCGAGCACAACCTGGATGTCATCAAGACGGCAGACTGGATCATCGATCTTGGCCCCGAAGGCGGGGACCGCGGCGGCAGCGTGGTCGCGGCAGGTACGCCGGAGCAAGTGGCCGAGGTGAGCGCATCGTACACCGGCCAGTATTTGCAGCTGCTGCTGCGCCGCTCGCTCAAGCGAAGGGCTGGGTAACGTCGCCATGGTTTCTCTGCTCGACATCATTGGCCCGGTCATGGTGGGGCCGTCATCGAGTCACACGGCGGGCGCGTGTCGACTCGGGCTTCTCGCACGGTGCCTCGTTGGCGGCACGCCGGATCGTGCGCGCGTCGAGCTGCACGGGTCGTTCGCGCGCACGGGTGAGGGCCACGGGACCGACAAGGCGATCGTCGGCGGGCTCATGGGCTTCCGGCCGGACGACGAGCGCATCCGCGATGCGTTAGGTATCGCCGAACGCGAGGGGCTCGACTACCGGTTCGAGAAGACGACGTTGGGCGAGGAGAACGAGGTGCATCCGAACACGGTCCGGATCACGATCGAGCGTGGCGACCGGAGCTCCGTGATGGTGGGCTCGTCGTTAGGTGCCGGACGAGTGCTGGTGACCGAGATCGACGGGTACCCCGTGGAGGTCACCGGCAACTATCACACGATCGTGCTCGTCGCGGAGGACGTCCCGGGCTCCGTCGCGCGCATCGCGACGATCCTGGCCGAGGACGCGATCAACATCGCTACGCTCCGGCTGACCCGAAAGCAGCGCGGCGGCGACGCGTTCATGGTGATCGAGGTGGACGAGCAGCCCGATGAGAAGGTGCGCACCGACATTCGCGCGCTGTCGTGGGTTCGGTGGGCGTTTCGGTTGGATAAAGTCAGCGCCTGAACCATGTACCATTCGCTGGCAGATGCGATTCGCGATGCCGAAGCCACCGGTACGACGCTCGCGGCGGTCGCCCTCGAGGCTGAGCGCCGCGACCAGGGACGCCCGCTCTCGGAAATTCGCGACGCGTTGGGCCGCGCACTGGCCGTCATGCGCGGCGCCGTGTCGCGCGGGCTCGTTGGCGACCTGCACTCCACGTCCGGCCTGGTTGGCGGCGATGCGGCAAAGTTGCGGACCGGCCCTGACGGCCCGATGGCCGGCACACCATTTCGCGACGTCCTTGCGCGCGCACTCGCGGTGCAGGAAGTCAACGCGGCGATGGGCGTCATCGTCGCGGCACCAACCGCTGGCGGAGCGGGAGTGCTGCCGGCGGTGCTCACCGGGCTGGCCGATGCGCGCGGCATTGGAAACGACGCGTTGATCGATGCGCTCGCGACGGCTGGCCTCATCGGAGCGATCGTGGCGCAGCGGGCATCTCTCTCCGGCGCGGAGGGTGGATGCCAGGCGGAAACCGGCGCGGCAGCCGGCATGGCGGCCGGCGCCGGTACGGAGATGCTTGGCGGGACGCCCTCCCAGGTCGGTCACGCCGTCGCGCTTGCGCAGCAGGGAACCCTCGGTCTCGTGTGCGACCCGTTAGGTGGCCTGGTCGAGCTACCATGCGTGTTCCGGAACGCCACTGGGGCGGCGATCGCCATGGCGGCCATCGAGATGGCTCTCGCCGGGATCACGTTCGCCATCCCCGCCGACGAAGTGATCGACACGATGGGAGAGATTGGCCGTGCCATGGACGTTAGGTACCGCGAGACGGCCGGCGGCGGGCTGGCGGCCACGCCCACCGGCCGACGCCTCGCCCGCGAGCGACTGTACCAGATCAAACGAACCGGGGACTGACGATCCCCTACAAACGCGCCTCAAAAGCCCCAAGCTCTGAAGCAGGTCGACTCCCCGGCCTTCTAGGCGTCGCCCGCCGCGCGAGCTATCTTGCTGCCACGCGGCAGGTTGAGTCACGTTCCGAGGCCGTGGCGGGCTGCCCGACGCCCGAGCGCGCGATGGAGCCGAGAAACAGCCGAGGCGAGCTGACGTAGGGACACGACATCTGGCCATCCACAAGGACGCTATGCTGACTCGTGAAGACATCGAAGGCTTCCTCGATCGCCTCACGGCGGAGGGCGCAAGCTACGACGAAGTCGAACAGGGCCTCTGGGTAATCCGACCCGGCGGCAACCTCGAGCTCGACGTCGTCGTCCATTACTCGCCACCAGTCGTGCTCCTGCGCGTGAAGGTCATGAACGTTCCCGCGGACGACGGGCGCTGCGCCGATCTCAATCGCCGCCTGCTCGAGCTCAACGCCAACGACCTCGTGCACGGTGCCTATGGCATTTCCCAGGACTCGATCATCCTGACCGAGGCGCTCGAGCTCGAGCACCTCGACTACGAAGAATTTCTTGCCGCCTACGAGAGCATGACGCTCGCGCTCGCATCGCATCTCCGCGAGTTCGCGTCGTACCGTGAGGGACGCTGAGCATGGGACTCTTTGACCGCCTTTCGACGCTGCTGCGCTCGAACATCAACGACCTCATCTCCTCCGCCGAGAATCCGGAGAAGATGCTGAACCAGATTCTCGTCGACATGCGCTCACAGCTGGCGAAGGCCAAGCAGCAGGTGGCCGCCGCCATTGCCGACGAGAAACGCCTGCGCGATCAGGCCGACGCCGAGCGGCGCCAGGCCGATGACTGGGAGAAGCGCGCCATGCTCGCCGTCCAGGAAGGCCGCGACGACCTGGCCAAGCAGGCGCTTGTTAGGCAGGGCGAGCACTCGCAGCACGCGGAACAGCTCGAGGTCACGTGGCAGGCCCACCAGGCCGAGACCGAGAAGCTCAAGGCGTCCCTCCGCGAGCTGAACGACAAGATCGAAGAAGCCAAGCGCAAGAAGAACCTGCTCCTGGCGCGCCAGCGCCGCGCGCAGGCGCAGAAGCGCATCGCCGAGACGATGTCGTCGCTGTCGGAGAAGTCCGCGTTCGAGGCGTTTGCGCGTATGGAAGAGCGCATCGAGCAGAACGAGCGGCAGATCAAGGCGTCCGCCGAAATCGACGAGGAGTTCCAGGGCGACCGTCTCGCCAAGGACTTCAAGCAGCTGGAGAAGAGCGCTGGCACCATGAGCGCCGACATGCAACTGCTCGCGCTCAAGCAGAAGATGGGCATGCTCCCATCCGGGTCACCCGCGCAGAACAAGCAGCTCGGCGCTGGCGGCACGCGGGCGAACGCGGCGAACGAGGAGGAAGTGCACGCCGAGATCGAGGACGAGGACGTGCCGGAGGGCAAGAAGACGCCTTGACGGTCACCGTCCCGCGACGGTTCCGGTTCGCCCCGATCCTCACGGCGACCGTCCTCACCGTCCTCCTGCTGTACGGCTTCGGGAAGACGGCCGGCGTCTTCCTGCTGTTGTTCGTCGCGGTGCTCATCTCGCTGTATCTCGGGGCAGTCGCAGAGGTTTTCCAGAACCGTCTGCGGTTGCCCCCGCGCCTTGCCCTGGCCGGCGCCGTCCTGCTCACGCTCGCGGCAATCATTACGCTCTTCCGTCTACTCGTACCTCCGGTCATCGAGCAGACGCAGCAACTCGTTAGGGTCCTCCCGCAGTACGTGGAATCGTGGGAGCTGGCCATCGGACGATTCGTGGCGCGGTATCCGGCGATGAGCGACATGTGGCGCCCTGGCGACCACAGGCTCATGACCGCCATCTACGAGGCCTTCACCGGCCCGCTTGGTAGCGTCGTGCCGAAGGTCGTCGGGATCGTGCATGCCGGGATCAACGTGTTCTCGGTCGGCGTGATGTCGATCTACCTCGCCGTGTATCCCGGGCTCTATCGCGAGTGGGTCATCGCGCTGTTCCCGCCGATTCACCGGGATCTCGTACGTGACGTCCTGACGGATCTTCGGACGACGCTGCGCGCGTGGATCGTCGGTCAGCTGCTCGCGATGGTCGTCCTCGCGGTGCTCACCGCGTTAGGGCTCTCGCTGTTAGGCGTCCCGTACTATCTCACGTTCGGCGTGTTCACTGGTGCCGTGGCGATCGTACCGTTCTTCGGCACGCTCGTCTCCACGCTGATTCCCGCGCTGTTCGTGTTGGGCGGCGACGGCTTCGCTGGCTTCAGCGGCGTCGGTCATGCGGTGCTGGTGATCTTGCTTGGCATCGTAATTCACCTCATCGAGAGCAATCTCGTGATCCCGCTGATCACGGCGAAGAAGGTGGAGCTCCCGCCGGTGCTGACGATCATGTCGGTGTTGGTCGTCGGAAGTCTGCTCGGACCGATGGGGCTGCTCATTGCCGTCCCGACGCTCGCCGTCGTGATGGTCGTTCTGCGCCGCATCCTGATCAACCGGATCTACGAAGGGCAGGGATTCCGCCGGGCATCCCGCGACAAGGCGCTCGTGCTGCGTGTGCCGGCACCAGAAGGCGGTGTCCTCGTCACGGACGCACCGGACCTCGACGTCATTGCCTTCCCGATCCGCGCTGCATAACGCCGCTTCACGTTGCGTTCGCGCGGTGACACCGCGTGAGACGCGCGGTGGTATCGTGGCGCACCATGAGCTACTGCCTTTCGATGTGCGGCGTCTGGAAGAGCTACGACGCCGGCGTGCGCGGATGCTCCGCGACCGTGACGGTCCTCCGCGACGTGCACCTCGACGTCGCGCCAGGCGAGATGGTGGGCATTGCAGCCGCTCCAGTGTCCGGCAAGACGACACTTCTGATGTGCGCGGCGGGGCTGCTGCGCACCGATCGCGGGTACGTCGCCTGGTTCGGCGGACTTCCGCGTCGCGGTGCCAGTGCGCGCCCGGAGGGTATCGCGCTCGCGGGCGATCGGCCATTTCCGTACGGCTTTCTCACCATCCGCGAGGCCGTCGAGTACGCGGCCATCGTGCGTGACCTGCCGCTGCGCGACAGCGCGCAACGCGTCAGCGATGCGCTCGAGCGTGCTGGGCTGGGCGCCATCTCGCATCGCCGGGTCGATACGCTGGAGGGAAACGCGCTCGCACGCCTTTCGGTCGCGACTGCACTCCTGTCGCGTCCGCGGCTCGTCCTGATCGATGACTTTGCTCCGGGATGTGATGCTGATACTGCAGCAGAGCTGTTGACGGTGCTCCGAAGCCTGGCGTCTGACGGTGCGGGAATAGTGGTGGCCGGTCGATTTGCCACGCGCCTCCTGGCCGATGCGGATCTCGCCGACGTGCGCACGCGTTGCTTGACATTGGTGGCGGGTCGCGTGGAACCGGCATGCGACCGCGCTGAGGTTGCGGCGCGGCGGACAGCCGTGTCCGTCCCTCTCGCGCATACCCGGGTTGCGGAGCCGTCATCCCGCGCGTCGGCGGCGCGACCACCGGAGGCACACTAGATTACCCGACCGCGCTCGCCGCGCTTCGGGGTCGGGCGCGTCACGACTTGCGCCAACCGGCCGTCATGTCCGAGTTTCGCCTCTACAACACGCTCACGCGCACGACGGAGCCATTCGCTCCCGCGAACGGAACTACCGTGTTGATGTACACGTGCGGTCCCACCGTGTACAACCCGGCGCATCTCGGAAATTTTCGGACGTTCCTGTTCGAGGATCTCCTCCGTCGTACGCTGCGGCTCCGAGGATGGGACGTGCGGCAAGTCATGAACCTGACCGACGTCGACGACAAGATCATAACGCGGGCGAGCCAGACGGGACGCACGATCACCGAGGTCACGTCGCCTGTCGTCGACATCTTCCATGCCGACCGACGCTATCTCCGCATCGAGGATGCCGAGGTATACCCAAAGGCGACCGAGACGATTCCGGAGATGATCGAGCTGGTCGAGACGCTCATGGCGAAGGGCGTCGCGTATCTCGCCGAGGATGGCTCGGTGTACTTCGCGATCGATCGCTTCCCGCAGTACGGTCGCCTGTCGCGGCTCGATACGCGCGAGATCAAGTCGGGAGCGCGCGTGTCGCAGGACGATTACTCGAAGGAGAACGCACAGGACTTCGCGTTATGGAAGGCAGCAAAGCCTGAGGACGAGGCGTCCGGCGCCGCCTGGGATTCGCCCTGGGGCCGCGGCCGCCCCGGGTGGCACCTCGAGTGCTCGGCGATGTCAATGAAGTACCTCGGCGAGACACTCGACCTTCATTGCGGTGGCGTGGATCTGATCTTTCCGCATCACGAGGACGAGATTGCGCAGTCGGAGGCCGCGACAGGCAAGACGTTCTCGCGCGTGTGGTGCCATGGAGAGTTTCTACTCACCGATGGCGCGAAGATGGCGAAGCGCGTTGGCAACGTCTCGACGGTGAAGGATCTGCGCGAGCAAGGCGTGTCGGCGGCGGCGGTGCGCCACTTCGTGTTCTCCACGCACTACCGGAAGCAGCTCAACATGTCGGGGGTCGCGCTCGAGGCTTCCATGGAAGCGGTGCGCCGGGTTGGCGAGTTCGCCGCTCGCCTCGACGAAGCAGTGGGCGGAACGCCGGAGTTGGCCGAGGCTGCCGAGCAGGCCGAGGCGGCGGTCAAGGCTGCGCTGTTCGATGATCTGAACGCGCCCGAAGCGATGGGTGCGCTGTTCACGTTCATTACCCGTGGCAACGCCGAGCTCGACCGACGCGGGACGGAC
>JAJKIV010000457.1 GCA_021154285.1 Gemmatimonas sp.
CGGACGGACGTGAGCGCCGGAATGACATCGAGCAGCGTGCGCTGCAGCTCGGTGGCAATGTCGGGCCGTCCAGGCGCGATCCGGACGGCGACCTCGCGACCAACGAACGTCTGCGCGAGATCGTTAGGCATCGACTGCGACGCCGCTGGCAGATACACCTCAGCGGTTCCACGCGCGGCGGCTGGCGAGCCGCGCCGATCGCCAACGACACCGATCTCCCTCGCCGAGCTCTCGCGGACCCCGTCAATGTCAGCGCTGCTCGCCTATGCGCCCGCAGGCGGCAGCGTCGCGCATCGCGAGGCGGGCGCGGTCTGGTGCGAGGCGCGTGGCCTGCCCGCCGCGCTCGACCGCGTGCTCGTCTGTGGCGGCGCCCAGCAGGCCCTGACGGCGATCCTCTCCACGCACTGCGAGCCGGGCGACACGGTACTCACCGAGGAGCTCACCTACCCGGGCTTCATCGCCGCGACGCGGCTGTTGCGGCTGCGCGTCGTCGGCGTCCCGATCGACCGGGAGGGGCTCATCCCCGACGCGCTGCTGCAGGCCTGCAAGGCGCATCGTCCCAAGGTCGTGCTGGCGACGCCAACGCTGCAGAACCCAACCGCATCGGTGATGCCCACGTCACGACGGCGGCGAATTGCGAGCGTGATCCGTGACCGCGGCGTCGTGCTTCTCGAGGACGACACGTACGCGCCGCTGCTGCCGGACGCGCCGCGACCGGTCGCGTCCCTTGTCCCGGAGCTCGCGTACTACGTCGCCAGTCTCTCGAAAGCCGTGACGCCCGCGCTGCGCACGGCGTTCGTCGTGGAGCCAACCGGGTCGCTCGCCGCTCGGGTCGCTCCGTCGATGCAGGCGACAGGCTGGTTGGCGCCGCCGATCATGAACGAGATCGCGGCGCGCTGGATAACGTCGGGCAGCATTCAGGTGATCGTGAACGAGCGCCGCCGCGAAGCGCACGCCAGGCAGTCCCTGCTGCATGAGATCTTCGGGCTTCCGCGCACGGCGGGCTCACTGCACGCGTTGCAGCACTGGCTCGAGCTTCCCCGTCAGTGGCAGCGCGCATCGCAGTTCGTCGAGGCGCTTCGGCATCGCGGCGTGCTCGTCACAAGCGGCGATGCGTTCGCGGTCGAGGTCACGCAGCCCTCACGCGCGGCGCGCGTGAGCCTCGGCGCCGCTCCAACGCATGCGGCGCTCGCCAGCGCGCTCGAGACCATCGGGTCACTCATGCGGGAGTCACCGGAGCCGGCGAGACCGGTCCGGTAGCGCTCCGCGGCACTGCGTCAGTGCGCCGTCGACGCTGCCGGATCGCCGCTGGCGGTCGAGTCCGCGTCTGCGTTTTTCCGTCGGGCGGCCTCGGCGTTTCGCGCGGCGTGCGCGTCGGAACAGTCGATGGCTCGCGCTCTCTGCTCTCGCGGATCGCGGTCGGCCGGGTATGCCCCGGCGTCGGGAAACCGGTTCGGTTGTTTGGAAGTTTGCTCGATTGAGTGGCGCACAATGTGGCTCCTGCTTGGGATCGAACTCGGCTTTCCGTCCCACGCGTCTCGTATTTCACGACTCGTGCCGTCAGTGGGGATCCAAACCAATTCGGGCCGGCGGAGATGGCGGGCCGGACGGCAAGACGCGACTCGCGCGCGCGGGCGGCATGGGGCCTGCCCTGTCGATTGGACCGATTCGCCTCCACCTAACGCCGACAATAACGCCGACAACTATGCCTCGCACAACCGTGAAAGGCTCGCGCAAGGTCACGCAGCTGAAACGCCGGCCTGTTCGGTCCGGCACCGACCAGCGCCGCCCGAAGGGACGTCTGCTGATCATCGGTGGGCACGATGACAAGGTCGACGGCAAAGTGATTCTGCGGGCGCTCGCCCGCGCCGCCGACGGCGGAAAGCTCGTGGTCGTCACCGTCGCGAGTGAGCAGCCTGAAGCCATGTGGGAACAGTACGAGTCGACGTTTCGATCCCTCGGCGTGCGCCATCTCTACCAGCTCAGGATCGAAACCCGCGCCGACGCCGAGACGCCGCGGGCAGTGGCCATTCTTCAGGCTGCGACGGCGGTGTTCTTCACCGGCGGCGACCAGCTGCGGTTGACGGCCACGATCGGAGACACGCCGGTGTTCTCGCGCTGTCACGAGATCTACGCCGCGGGCGGCATGATCGCCGGCACGTCGGCCGGGGCGGCCGTCATGAGCGAGACGATGCTCGTGCGCGGGATCGGCGAGGCGACGCATCGGCTGGGCGCCGAGCTGCAGATGGCGCCGGGGCTCGGCCTCGCGCGGGACATGGTCGTCGACCAGCACTTCAGTGAGCGCGGCCGCCTCCCTCGTCTCCTCGGAGCCGTCGCGCAGAACCCCCGCATGCTCGGAATCGGGATCGATGAGAACACCGCCATCGAGGTCGACTCGGTGAAGAAGTTCCGCGTGATCGGCACCGGCGGTGTGTACGTCCTCGACGGCAGCGACGTCGCCGACACGAACGTCGCCGATGAGGAACGTGATCGCACGCTTTCGATCATCGGCGTTCGTTTGCACGTGTTGAGTCAGGGCGACGAGTTCGACCTCATGACGCGCACCGCTCGGATTGGTCCGGCCGAGGACATTGACGATGAGTTCGGCGTGCCGGAGGAGGATCGGAAGAAGAACGGCTCTTCGAAGCAGCAATAGGCGGCGCGCATGTTCCTCCTCATCGAGAACGGCGAGCTGTACGATCCAGAGCCGCGCGGTGTGCAAACCATCCTGACCGCGAACGACCGCATCGCGAAGATCGGGACGGTCGACCGCCGGGCGCTCGACGCGTTAGGCGTGGAGCACGAGGTCGTGGACGCGACGGACTGCTACGTCGTGCCCGGTCTCATCGACCCACACGAGCACCTGCTCGGCGGTAGCGGCGAGGGCGGACTCGCGCTGCAGAGCCCGATGCTCTTTCTGCGCGAGATCGCCCGCGCCGGGATCACGACCGTCGTCGGCACGCTCGGTGTCGACACGACGATGAAGACGATCTCGGGACTGCTGGCGCGCGTGAAGGCGCTCTCGGACGAAGGACTCTCGACGCGCATGTGGTCGGGGGGATACAACGTGCCGCCGACGACCGTGATGTCGTCCATTCGCGACGACATGCTGTTCGTCGACGAGGTCGTGGGCGCCGGGGAGATCGCGATCTCCGACGAGCGTGGGCTCAATCAGTCGAGCCAGGAGCTCGCGAAGCTCGTGCGCGACACGCACGTTGGCGGACTACTCTCCGGCAAGGCAGGCGTCACGCACTTCCACGTCGGCGAGGAGTGCATTCGACTGCAGCCGCTTCGCGACATCGTCGAGGACTATCAGGTCAAGCCCGAGTGGCTGTACCCGACGCACATCGAGCGCAGCGAACAGCTCATGCGCGAGGCGATCGACTTCGCGAACGCGGGCGCGTTCGTCGACATGGATGTCGTGGAAAAGGGGCTCGCACGCTGGCTGACCTTCTACATCGACAACGGCGGGCCGCTCGAGAAGCTCACGATCTCCTCGGACGCCGACTCCGCGACACCGGAGATGTACATGGAGCAGCTGTGTCAGCTCGTGGTGAAGCACGGCTACTCGCTCGATCTGGTCCTGCCTCTCGTCACGACGAATCCGGCGATGGTCCTGAAGCTCGAGCAGAAGGGGACGTTGAAGGAGGGCAAGGACGCCGACATCGTCTTGCTCGAGCGCGGGACGCTGTCGGTCCGGGATGTCATCGCGCGTGGGCAGCGCCTCGTCATCGACGGCGAGCCGGCGAGAGCCGAGAAGTTCCTCGAGAAGAGTCACCGCAACATTTCCCTCGTCGGCGCGAAGTACGGCGAGTGACCCTGGTGGCGCCTAACGCGGTAGTGGATTCGCGAGCGCATCGAGGAACCGCCGCACCGCGCCGTTGAATGCGTCCGCCTGCTCGACGTTGGAGAGGTGCGCCGCGTCGCGAATCACCACCAGCTCACTGGCCGGTATGGTCGCATGCAGGTCACGCGCGAGCGCGAGCGGCACGACCCGACGCCCACGACCCGCGTCGGTTCGCGAAGCCCGGCTGGCGTTCGGAAGAACAGGGAATCGACGACGCCCAACAGCGTGACGACCGAGCCCATCCCGACGGCCAACGAGAGCACGACGGCGAGCGACACGCCCGGAGCACGCGCGATTCGCCGGACGGCGTGTCGCACGTCGACGCGAAGCGTGTCGATGAGTGATCGTCCGATCATGGATGCGACGATAGTGAACTCGCGGCGATGGATCAAAGTGGTCAGAGTCGTCTGAATTCACGGACCTCGGGACTTCCGAGACCTCGAATTCAAACGACTCTAACCGCTTTGATCCGTCCTATGCGTCCCGCAACGCCACCACCGGATCCACGCGCGCGGCGCGCCGCGCCGGCAGCCAGCTCGCGAGTGCCGCCACCGCCAGGATCACGACGGCTGCGACGAGGAATGTCGGCAGGTCCGTGGTCTCGACGCCAAAGAGCAGGGAACCGAGCAGTCGCGACGTCATGAAGCCGCCCACGAGGCCGAGCGCGACACCGAGCAACGTCATTCCAAGTGCCCCACGGATGACGAGCTTCACGACGTCTCCGGGATCCGCGCCGAGCGCTACCCGCACACCGATCTCCCTCGTGCGCTCGTTGACGCCATACGCCATCACCCCGTACACGCCGATCGCCGCGAGCAAGAGCGCAATGAGCGCGAACACGCCGATGAGCGTCGTGCGGTCGCGCGGCTGCTGCACCGACGCCGCGACGATGTCTGACATCGCCGCCACCGACGACACCGGCTGATCGGGATCGAGCGCGCGCACCGCCGCCCGAATCGGATTGATCAACCACACCGGGTTGCCGCCCGTGCGTACCGCGAGCGTCAGGTTCGAGACCGGCCGCTGCGCGAACGGGACGTACATTGCCGGCAGCGCCGGATCGGCGATCGCCGAAGCACGGACGTCGGCTACGACGCCGACGATCTCGCGCGCCGCGCCCTCGAAGTCCAGCCGTGGCGGGGCGTCGGGACGATCGAACCTGAGCGACTCGATGCTGAGCGCCACCCGCTTGCCCACTGGGTTCTCGTTAGGCCAGAAGCGCTTGCGCATGGCCTCGTTGATGACCGCCACGCGCGGCGCGGCCGCGCCGTCCGACGCGTTCAGCACGCGGCCGCGACGAAGCACGAGCGCCATCGACGAGAAGTAGCCCGGCGTGACGGAGGCGTAGGCGACGTCGGGCTCATCACCCGGCGGCGGAGGCGGCGCGCCGATGATCCGGACGTCGGTCATCTGCTGCGGCCCCGACAGCGGCAACTGCTCGACGGCACCGACGCTGCGCACGCCTGGCAACGCGCTCGTGCGCTCGATGAGCGCGCTATAGAACTGCACCTGTCGGGCGGGCGTTTCGTACCGTGAGCGCGGCAGGTTGAGATCGACCGTGAGCACGTGGTCGGCACGGAACCCCGGGTCGATCGCGCGCAGGTTGGCGAAGCTGCGAAGCAGCAGCCCCGCACCGACCAACAGCGTGAGCGCCAACGCCACCTCGGCAACCACGAGCACCTGACGCGTGCGGACGCGAGTCGGGTCGCTCGACCCGTGTCCGCGGGTCGCGAGGGCCGAATAGAGCGACGGGCGTGACGCACGGAGCGCGGGGACGATCCCGAATAGGAACCCGGTAGCGAGCGACACGCCGAGTGTAAACGCCAGCACGACGGCGTCGACTCCCACTTCGTCGGCATGGGTGGCGTACGGGACGAACACGCTCGGTGCCGCGAGCGACACGACGGCGGGCACCTCGACGAGCCAGGCTGCCACCAACAGGCCGGCCGCGCCGCCCGCCAGGGACAGCACGAGACTCTCCGAGAGAAGCTGCGCGACGAGTCGCGGGCGACTCGCGCCTAACGCCGCACGGATGGCAATCTCCTGATAGCGCGACGAGGCACGTGCCAGCATCAGGTTCGCCACGTTCGCGCAGCCGATGAGCAGCACCAGCCCCACGGCGCCCAGGAGGATCAGAAGACCGGAGCGGATGCCGAGCGTCGCCTGGTCGCGCAGCGAAACGAGGTGCAGGGTCGTCCCGCGGTTGAATTCCGGGAATCGCTGCTCGAGATCGGCCGCGATCGCGGTGAGCTCCCGCTGTGCCTGCGCCGCCGCGACGCCGGGGCGGAGCCGTCCGACAACGCCTAACGCGTTCGCGCCACGGGCATACACGCGGTCGCGGAAGGGGTCGAGGCCGAGCGGCAGCCATACATCGGGCTCGCGCGGTGCGTTGACGAAGCGAAAGCCCGCGGGCAGCACACCGACCACGTCCAGCGTATTGCCGTCGAGCGTGATGGTGGCGCCGGTGACCGACCGCCGGCCACGGTAGCGTCGATCCCAGAGACGCTGACTGACGATGACTCCGTGCGCCGTCGCGCGATCGTCGTCCCGCACGTTGAACGTGCGCCCGATGTCCGGCCGGGCACCCAGGACGTCGAAGAGATTCGAGGAAACGATGGCGTACTGGGCCTTCTCGGGCTCACAGTCCGCTGCCGCGCACCCACCGGTGACGCTGAACCGCGAGTCGTTGAACGAGGTCCAGACAGCCAGCGACTGAAACGATCGGGCACGTTCGCGGATGTCGAGGAAGTTCGGGAGTGACAGTGGGAGCTGTGGCAGCGCGCTCGTCGGGCGGTTGGCCCAGACCAGGTAGAGACTCGCGGGATCCGGGAAGGGGAGGGGCCGGAGGAGCGCGGCGTTGACGACGCTGAAGATCGCCGTGTTCGCGCCGATGCCCAGCGCGAGCGTTGCGACGATGACCGCCGCGAACGCGCGATGCTTGAGCAGCGAGCGGATGGCGAAGCGAAGGTCGTTGACGACACGGTGCATGGTCGCCCTCGTCGTGGCCGGTCACCTAGGAGGCCTCGCCAAAAGCCAGTTCCATGCCGATGAAGGGAAGGCGACTAACTCGTTATGGGAGTAGCCGTTAGAGCGGACCTCGCAAGTGGCGCGCGGATGCCGAGTCGTCCGTGGGTGGGACGGAACGTTCAAAACCGGACAGCGGAAATTGGGTACCCCTGACGGGGTTAATCAGCGCGCATTGCTACCATGGGATCAGTCCGCGCTGCATCGCGCGCCGGGAGGTAGCTCGCGAGAGCCGCCACCACGACCAGAAATACCGACAGCGCGACGAACGTCACCGGATCCGTTGGGCTCACCCCGAACACCAGCGAGCGCATGAGCCGTGTCACACCCAACGAACTGGCCAGTCCGATCGCGACTCCCAGCGCCGCATAGCGCACGCCTTGCACCAACACCGACACGGCCACACGACCAGGTTCGGCGCCTAACGCCAGCCGGACGCCGATCTCCCTCCGCCGCTCGCCCACGGCGTACGCGATCACGCCATACACGCCCACCGCACCGAGCACGAGGCCGACTGCCGCAAAGACGAGCAGCAGCGACATGATCAGCCGCGGCCTCGCCACCGACTCCGACATCACCTGCTCCATTGATCGCACGTCCGAGATCGGAACGTTCGCGTCGATCGCGGCGATCGTCTGACGCGCGAGGCCGGCTACTGCGAGCGGATCGCCGGTAGTCCGAAGCGCCAACGTCACCGCGCCCATCGGCGATTGGGCGTGCGGCCGATACAGCTCCGGCTCGGGCTTCGCGTCGAGCGATAGGTGCCTGACGTCGCCCACGACGCCCACGACGGTCGCGGCACCACTCCCGCGCGTCGCATTGCCGGCCGTGAACCGCTTCCCGATCGGATCCTCGCCCGGCCATGCCGCGCGCGCGAATGCCCCGTTCACGATCACGACCGGCGTCGTGCCGCGCGTGTCGGAGGCCGCGAACGCTCGTCCCCGCAGGAGCGGGATTCCCATCGTCCTGAAGTAGTTCCCTTCGATTACGCGCCAGCCAGAGCGCAGCGGCGCCTCGCCGGGCGCGCGAACGCGACCTTCGAGATCGACGTTCGTATACCACGCATAGCCGGCCAGCGGCAGATGATGGATCATCCCGGTCGATTGTACACCCGGCAGCGCGCCGAGGCGCTCGAGCAGTGTCCTGACGTACTGCACGCGCGACTCGTTCGTGTTGTACCGATCGCCGCTCGGCTGCACGCGCAGCGTCAGCACGCCGCGTGGTCGGAAGCCGGCGTCGACGTGCGACAGCGACCAGAGCGTGCGCATCATGAGACCCGCGCCTATCACGAGCACGAGCGTCAACGCGACTTCGGCGACGACGAGTGTACCGCGGGCGCGCTCGCCGCCAGCGCGTCCGGCGACACCGCGCGCGCCTCGCAGCGCGTCGAGCGCGTCGGCGCGGCTCGCGAGAAAGGCCGGCGCGAGGCCGAACGCGATGCCGATGAGGACCGAGAGTGTGGCACACACAGCGACCACGGTTGCGTCGAGCGAGATCGATGAAAGTCGCGGCGTATCCGCCGGCAGCGATGCTCGCAGCACTCGCACGAGCGCGGCGCCGAGCGCGATTCCGGCAGCCGCGCCACCGACTGCGAGCATGATGCTCTCGACGAGCACCTGCGCGACTACGCGCCCGCGCGACGCGCCAAGTGCCGTACGAACGGCGATCTCCCGCCGGCGACCTGCGGCGCGCATGAGAAGGAGGTTCCCGACGTTGGCGCCCGCGATCAGCACGATGAATCCAACGGCCGCGAGCAAGACGAGCAGCGCGGTTCGGACACTGCCCACGGCGCGTTCACGCAACGGGATGAGCGTGACGTTGCGATAGTAGTCCGGTGCGTACTCGAACGCCTCGCGCATCCGCGGGAACAGCGTCGCAAGCTCGGCACGCGATTGGTCAATCGTCACCCGCTCGCGCAGACGTCCGACGAACCACGACACAGAGCCTTTGTGAAACCATGCCGTGGGGTCCACGACGAGCGGCGTCCATAGGTCGGCAGGCCGCCCGAGGACCTCGAACCCCGGCGGCAGCACGCCGACGACGTTGTAGGGCGTGCCGTCCAGCACGACGTTCCGCCCAATGACCGACGGGTCACTCCCGAACCGCTCGGCCCATAGCGCGTGACCGAGGATCGCGACCGTTTCCTGGCCGGGGATCGACTCGTTCTCCTGGAACGTGCGACCGAGCTGCGGGCGGACGCCCAGGACGTCGAGCAGGTTTGGCGTCACGCGCGCGGTGGTGAGCTGGGTCGCCTCGCCCAGTCCCGTGAGCGCCATTCCCCATCCGGGACTGATCGCTGCGACGCCGTCGAGCGTCCGTGCGTTGTCCCTCAGGAAGAGCAGTTCGGCATTGGAGACGAACTGCTCGGAGTTGAACGCGAGGAGCCGCTCGGGCGCGCGGAAGGGGAGCGGACGGAGGAGGATGCCGCGCACTGCGCTGAAGATCGCCGCATTCGCGCCGATGCCGAGTGCGAGGGTGAGTACGGCGACCGCGGTAAACCCGGGTCGCCGCAGGAGTCCACGAATCGCGTACCGCAGGTCGTTGGCGACGTTCATTGCCGCTCCGGATGAGGACAGGCAATAGACACATCGTTCAGAAGACCAGTTGGCTCCCAGCTGTGTGCTGTCGCCCGTCCCCCGTCCCCGGCCAGTCGCCAGTCGTCTACATCCTCCACCCAAGCAGATTCCAGCTATTGAGCGACCACACGAACAGGAGCGCGACGACAACAACGGCAGAATAACGCAGC
>JAJKIV010000458.1 GCA_021154285.1 Gemmatimonas sp.
ACGCTGTCCACGCATCTCGATACGGTCCCGCCGTACGTGGCGCCGAAGCTCGATGGTGAACGGCTCTACGGCCGCGGCGCGTGCGACGCGAAGGGTATCGCCGCTGCCATGCTCGCTGCCGCAGACCGGCTCGCCGCGTCCGGCGAGGACCGTGTCGATCTGCTCCTCGTCGTCGGGGAAGAGAAGGGATCCGACGGTGCCCGCGCTGCGAATCATCTCCCGGCCACGAGTCGCTTCCTTATCAATGGCGAGCCGACGGAGAGCCGGCTGGCGAGCGGCGCAAAAGGATCGCTTCGCGTAACGGTCAAAACTCGCGGACGTGAAGCACACTCCGCGTACCCGCATCTCGGACGCTCGGCGATCGAGCCGATGCTCGAGCTTCTGCCGACGATTCGCTCACTGCCGCTGCCGAGCGACGCGAGACTCGGCGATACAACGGTCAACATCGGGACGATCCGCGGCGGCACCGAAGCCAACATCATCCCCGGTGAGTGCGAAGCGGAGCTCATGTTCCGCCTGGTTGGCGATGTGGCTGCGGTAAAGCCGCTGATCGAGCAATGGGCATCCGGTCGAGCCGAGATCACGTACGGGTCCTACATTCCCGCCCAGCATTTTCACGTCGTTCCGGGGTTCGACGTCGCCCCGGTCGCGTACACAAGCGATATCCCGTTGCTCGGCCGCTGGGGTACGCCGCTGCTGTTCGGCCCCGGCTCCATCCACGTCGCCCACACACCTAACGAGCACATCGACGTACGCGAGCTCCGCGCGAGCGTCGACACGTACGAGCGTCTGGTTCGCTCACTCCTCCCTGCATGACCGTGTCCGCACCTCGAGCTCGCCGCGTTCCTGTCGCGATCCTCGGCGCCACCGGCGCCGTTGGGCAGACATTCATCCGCTGCCTGCGCAATCACCCGTGGTTCGAGGTGACCGAGCTCGCCGCGTCCGAGCGCTCGGCGGGCAAGCGGTACGCAGACGCGACGCGCTGGCTCGAGGGAGAGCTTCCGGGCGAGCTTGCCGATCGCACGGTGCTGCCCTGCGATCCCCGCGAGATCAGCGCGCCGATCGTGTTCTCGGCGCTCGACGCCGCCGCGGCAGGTGACCTCGAGCCTGCGTTCGCGCGGAGTGGCGCGCTGGTGTTGAGCAACGCGAAAAACTTCCGGATGGAGCCGGACGTTCCGCTCGTGATCCCCGAGGTCAACGCCAGTCACCTGGCGCTGCTCGAGCAGCAGCGCCGCTCGCGTGGCTGGTCGGGCGGCATCGTGACGAACGCGAACTGTGCGGCTACGGTGGCGACGGTAGCACTCGCGCCATTGCACGAGGCGTTTGGCGTACGTCAGGTATTTGCGGTCACGATGCAGGCCGTTTCAGGGGCAGGGTACCCGGGCGTTCCCTCGCTCGACATCCTCGGCAACGTCATTCCGTACATCGGCGAGGAAGAGCCGAAGATCGAGCGCGAGATTCCGAAGATGCTCGGCTGTGTTCAGGCTGGCGCGCTCGTTCCCGCGCCTGTTCGCGTGAGCGCGCACGCCAACCGGGTGCCGGTCGAGCACGGGCACACGGTCTGTATGTCCATCAAGCTCGACAAACCCGCGGCGCCGGAAGACGCCCTCCGCGTGCTCGATGAATGGCGAGGGGATGCTTCCGTGCGTGGTCTGCCGAGTGCGCCCGACCGCGCGCTCGTGGTCACTCATGCACTGGATCGACCGCAGGCCCGGCGCGACGTGGGATCGGGTGCGGGGATGACGGTGGTTGTTGGCCGCGTGCGCACCGACCCGCAGCTCGATCTGCGGCTCGTCGCGTTAGGCCACAACACCATCCGCGGTGCCGCGGGCGGCTCGGTGCTCAACGCCGAGCTGCTGGTCGCGACCGGCGTCGTCGGTTCGGCATGATCGTCGTCAAGTTCGGTGGCACGTCCGTCGGTGACGCGGCAGCCATCGAACGCGCGACGGACATCGTGCGCGGGCGGCTCGCGCGCCAACCGCTGGTCGTGGTCTCCGCGCTGGCTGGCACCACGAACACGCTGCTTTCAATCGCGGAGCAAGCCGAAAAGGGACAGCTGATCGGTGCATTGCGCGGGGTCGAAGGTCTTCGAGAGCGTCACCTGGCAGAAGCATCGAAGCTGCTCGGTGACCGGGAAGCCGGCGCCGACGTTGCGGCCGACCTCAGCGCGATGTTCGACGAGCTCGCGAGTCTGGCCGAAGCGCTCTCGGTGCTGGGCCACCTGACCCCGAGAAGTCTGGACGCCATTGCTTCCATCGGAGAACGTCTGTCATCGCACCTTGTCGTTGCCGTGCTGTGCGCACGCGGCATTCCGGCGCAGCTGGTGGATGCCGGTGACGTGATGATCACCGACAATCACTTCACGAGAGCCGAGCCACAGCCCGAGATGATTGCCGAGGCAACGCAACGCATCGTGCGTCCCCTCCTGGAGTCGGGCGCCACACCGGTCGTCGGCGGGTTTGTCGGCGCAACATCCACGGGTGTCACCACGACGCTGGGACGTGGTGGTAGCGACTACAGCGCCGCCTTATTCGGTGCCGCGCTCCGTGCCGAGGCGATCGAGATCTGGACCGATGTCGACGGAATGCTGACTGCGGACCCGCGTGTGGTGGACGGAGCACGTCTGATCGAGCAGATCCGTTTCGACGAGGCGTCGGAGCTCGCGTCGTTCGGCGCGAAGGTCCTGCACCCCAGCACGATCGCGCCCGCGGTCAAGATCGGCATCCCGGTGTACATCTACAACTCGCGCCGGCCCGAGGGCTGCGGGACGCGAATCACGTTCGACGCGCCGCGTCGGCCCGTGAGCGCGATCGCCGGAAAGCGCGACGTCGCGCTCATTCGCATCCGGACACCTCGTATGCTGCTCGCCCACGGCTTCATGCGACGCATCTTCGAGATCTTCGACGACAACCGGACGTCGGTAGACGTGGTGGCCACGTCCGAGGTCTCCGTGTCGATGACGATCGACGACGCGACGCACCTGGACGGGTTGTTAGGCGCGCTCATGGCGCTGGGCGACGTGTCGGTCGAGCGTAACCGAGGCATCGTGGCGCTGGTGGGCGCCGGCTTGGGCGATAGCACCGCCACGATGGCGCAGGCCCTCGCGGCGCTCGGCAACGTCAAGGTGCACATGGTTTCGCTCAGCTCGGGCGGGATCAACCTCACGCTGTTGGTGGACGGCGATCAGGTGCTCGAGGCCATGCGACGTTTGCACTCATCATTTTTCCCGGTCAGCCAGTGAGCGCCGTTCGCGTCGCAATCGTCGGCGATGGCAAGATGGGCCGCGCCGTCGCGGACCTGGCCCACGAGCGAGGCTGGACGGTCAACGCGCTGATCGGGATCAACGAGAACGAGCGCGGCAGCGGCCTAACGCGTGATCGGCTGGGCGACACCGAGGTGGTGATCGAGTTCACCGAGCCCGCGGCGGCGCCTGCAAACATTCTGGCGGCAGTCCGTGCGGGGTATCCCGTCGTCACTGGGACGACGGGGTGGGGCCACGACCTGGAACCAGTGACCAAAGCCGTTCTCGATGCGCAGGGTGCACTCGTCCACGCGCCCAACTTCTCGGTCGGCGTCAACCTGTTCCTCGCGCTGGCGGCGGCGGCTGGCCGTGTGATGCGTCGAGCGCCTCAGTTCGACGCACAAATTGTCGAGACTCACCACGCGGCGAAGAAAGACGCGCCGTCGGGCACGGCGATAGCACTCGAGCGCGCGGCGTCGTCAGAGCCCACGCGATCCATCCCGATCACCAGCGTGCGCACCGGTCACGTGCCGGGAACGCACGAGCTGTCATTCGATGGGCCCTTCGAGCAGATCCGGCTGACGCATACCGCCCGCGATCGACGCGTCTTCGCGGACGGTGCGCTCTATGCCGCAGAATGGGTTCGGGGCCGACGCGGCGTTTTTACCATGCGAGACGTGCTCGATCTTGGATCGGAGACTGCTTGATGCCCAGAGCTTTGACAGGGTGCGGGACGGCGCTCGTCACGCCGTTTACCGCACAAGGCGACGTCGATGAAGCAGCGCTTCGGCGCCTCGTGGAGTGGCAGATCGCGGAGGGCGTCCATTTCCTCGTGCCGTGCGGATCGACCGGGGAGGCGGCAACACTTTCGCTGGCGGAGCATTGCCGCGTTGTCGAGATCACGGCGGAAGTCGCCGAAGGTCGCGTGCCCGTGGTCGCCGGTGCCGGCACGAACGACACCTCGCGCGCGATCGCGTTGTCGCGTGAGGTCCAATCGGCCGGCGCGACGCATCTCCTCCACGTATCGCCGGCCTACAACAGGCCACCGCAACGTGGCATCGTCGCGCACTTTCGAGCAATCGCCGATGCCGTCGACCTGCCGATCGTCGTGTACAACGTGCCGGGACGGACGGCCAGCAATATCGAGGCGCGAACCACGCTCGTGCTGGCCGAGCATCCGCGGATCGTGGCGATTAAGGAGGCGTCCGGCAATCTCGCCCAGGTGACCACGATCCTTCGCGAACGGCCGACGGAGTTCAGCGTGCTGTCCGGCGACGATGCGCTCACATTGCCCATCATGGCGGCGGGCGGCGACGGCGTCGTTTCCGTCGTCAGCAACGCGACGCCGCGTCTCATGGCCCGACTGGTGGACATGTGCGCGAGCGGCGACTTCTCCGGGGCGCGTCAGTTGGCGATGCGCCTAACGCCGTGGTTCGAGGCGGCATTCATCGATTCGAACCCGATCCCCGTGAAGGCGGCATTGGCGATGATGGGACGAATTCAGAACCGTCTCCGGCTCCCGCTGGTGCCGCTGACCGATCAGCACAACGCACCGCTCAAGGCGGCGCTGGCCGCGGCCGGAGCCATTCCCGCGTGACGACAACCTCGTTTGCGACACTAGCCGAGCGCATCGATACGCTGTCGTCCACGCCGTCGGACGCCGCGTTGCCTGACGACGCGGAATCCGTCGTCGCGCAGCTCCTTTCAGCGCTCGAGCGTGGCGAGGTTCGGTCGGCCGAACGCGAAAGCGACGGGACCTGGCACGCCGTGCCGTGGGTGAAGCGCGGCATCCTCCTGGGGTTTCGGGCGGGTCGCGTCGTGCCAATGCCTGACGCGAACGGTGTCAATGACGCCGCCTGGCCGGCGGGGTTTTTCGACAAGCACACCATCCCGCCACGCGTGCTGACGCTGGGCGATGGGGTGCGTGTGGTACCCGGCGGCACGTCGATTCGCCGGGGCTCCTACGTGGCGCCGGGTGCCGTGTGCATGCCGCCGGTGTTCATCAATGTCGGCGCGTACGTCGGCGCGGGAACGATGGTCGATTCGCATGCGCTAGTCGGCTCGTGCGCGCAGATCGGCGAACGCGTACACCTGAGCGCCGGCGTACAAATCGGCGGCGTGCTGGAGCCGATCAACGCCACACCGGTCATCATCGAGAGCGACGCGATCGTCGGTGGAAACTCCGGCGTCTATGAGGGGACCATCGTGCGTTCGCGCGCGGTTCTCGGCGCCGGCATCGTGCTGACGCGGGGGACACCGGTGTACGACCTCGTGCGCGAACGCGTCTACCGCGCAGAGTCGGGCCGGCCGTTGGAGATTCCCGAGGGAGCCGTGGTGGTGCCTGGCGCCCGGGCCGTTCGCGGCGCGTGGGCCGGAGCCGAAGGATTGTCCGTGCAAACGCCGCTGATCGTGAAATACCGAGACGAGAAAACCGATTTGGCGACGGCGCTCGAGCAATGGCTGCGATGATTGCTCGTCCGGCCAGCCTCGCCGTCCGAGTGCCCGGCGACAAGTCCATCTCGCATCGGGCGCTCATCTGTGCCGTGCTCGCGAGTGGCCGGTCGCGCATCAAGAACATCCTCCCATCGGCCGACGTGCGCTCGACGGCCGGGGTGCTTGGTGCGTTAGGCGCCCGCGTGCCGAAACTCGCGGACGACATGCGCGTGGACGGCCGCGGCCTGGCCGGCCTGGCAGCACCGAGCGAGCCGCTGGACTGTGGGAACAGCGGCACCACCGCGCGACTCATGTCCGGGGTATTGAGCGGCTGTCCGTTTCCGAGCCGGCTCATTGGCGACGCGAGCCTCAGCCGCCGCCCAATGGGCCGGGTGGCGAGGCCGCTCGCGACGATGGGCGCGCAGTTCGCGTTCGATGCCGGAGAGCACCTCCCGATGGTCGTCACCGGCGGACGACTCCGGCCGATCGAGTTCGACAGTCCAACGGCGAGCGCTCAGGTCAAGAGCGCGATTCTGCTGGCGGGGCTGGTTGGCGGAGTACCCGTGACGGTGCGGGAGCCGGTGCGATCGCGGGATCACACGGAGCGGATGCTGGCGGCGCTTGGCGTCCAGGTCCGCTCGTTAGGTCTCGAGGCGTCGCTCGAGCCCGCATCGGACCTCTCGGCATTCCAACTCGACGTCCCGGCAGATCCATCGTCGGCCGCGTTTTTCGCCGCACTCGCTGCCGCCGGCGGCGTCCGGGGCGGTGGCCCACTCGAGTTGACGGACGTCGCGTTGAATCCGACGCGACTCGGCTTCTTTCGCGTCCTGCGCGACATGGGCGCGGACGTCGCGTGGGAAGTCCATCGCGACGAATGCGGCGAGCCAGTGGGTACGATCACCGTCGCGCCGCGGGGGCTCGAGGGCGTGGAGGTCCGTAGCGAACAGGTGCCGGCGATGATCGACGAGTTGCCGATGCTGGCGTGTCTCGCAACGTTGGCAGATGGGGTCACTGAGATCCGCGGCGCGAGCGAGCTGCGCGTCAAGGAGAGCGACCGGATCGCGGCGGTCGTGGAAAATTTGCGCGTCGTGGGCGCGGACGCCGACGAGCTTCGGGACGGGCTTCGCGTGCGCGGGAACAGGCGCGGGCGGTCGTTAGGCGGTGCCGTACGCACGCACGGCGATCATCGGCTCGCGATGGCGTTTGGTGTCCTCGGTGCGCTATCCGGGAATGCGATCACGGTCGATGATCCGGACTGCGTTTCCGTCTCGTATCCAGGGTTCTGGTCCGACCTCGAGCGGGTGACGGCGTGAGCCCGGATGCGTCGGGCGCGGCGCGTATCGTGATCGCGATCGACGGGCCCGCGGCGTCGGGCAAATCATCCACTGCGCAATGGGTCGCGTCGGTGCTCGGATTTCGTCATGTCGATTCGGGCGCGCTGTACCGCGCCGCCACGGCAGCCGCGGTCCGAAGTGGCGCGGCGCCGGCAGAGTGGACGGAAGACCTCGTGCTGCGTGTCGCCGCGAACGTCACGCTGAGCCCGCGAAGCACATCGTTCGCGCCGTGCATCGAGGGCGTCGATGTCGAGTCCGAGATCCGAGGTGCGGAAGTCACTCGCCACGTATCACGCGTGGCCCAGATGCCCCGGGTGCGCACCTGGGTGAACTCGCTGGTGCAGCAGGCTGCGACTCGCCACGACATCGTCGTCGATGGACGCGACATGGGGACGACGGTCTTTCCCAAGGCGACCCTCAAGGTGTTTCTCATCGCGGATCCCTGGGAGCGAGCAAGACGTCGATTGACGCAGCAGATCGGTCGCCGGCCAACGGAGGCTGAGATCGCCGAGGAAACAGACCGCCTCGTTCATCGCGATGCACAGGACGCGACGCAGACCGTTCAGGCCAAGGATGCGGTGCTGATCGACACGACCTACCTCACGCAGCCTGAACAAGTGGAGCGGATCGTGGCCCTGGCGAAGGCCGTAACTCAGCGCGGAAGCGATACTTCCCCCGTTGACGATCACGCGAGCTGACAATACATTTGACGGTTCGCGCGAATCGAATCCTGAACCCGTCCTAATGGGCGGTGTTTGTCGTCTCGATTCGTCTCACTCCACGCACTCGACTCGGCGCGGCGAGCCTAAAGATCCGCGGTTCAGGAGACACTCTTCGGTATGCCCGAGCTAGAAACCACCACCCCTTCCACCGGCAACGTGCTCACAGCGCGAGAAAAGCGCGACCTTCAGAAGTCGCAGCTGCGGCCGCTTGCCAACCGCCGTCCCGAGCTCTACGAGGAAGACGAGTACTCCTCCGAGGAGTACGAGCAGATGATGGACATGTACAATGGCACCCTCGCGTCGATCGAAGAGGGTGAAATTGTAAAGTCCCGCGTGCTCGAGATCCGCGACAACATGGTCGTCCTGGACATCGGATTCAAATCCGAAGGGACGATCCCGCTCGAGGAGTTCAAGGATCTTCCGGACATCAAGCCCGGTGACGAGGTCGAGGTGCTGCTGGAGCACCTCGAAGACCAGGAAGGGTCGGTCGTTCTTTCGAAGAAGAAGGCGGATTTCATGCGCGTGTGGGAGCGCATCCGTCTTGCCTACGAGAACGATCAGCCGGTCGAAGGCGTTCTGCAGAAGAAGATCAAGGGTGGCGTCGTCGTCGACCTCATGGGCGTCGACGCGTTCCTCCCCGGCTCGCAGATCGCGCTGCGACGCGTCCCGAACATCGACGAGCTGCTCGGCCAGAAGTACGAGTTCAAGATCATCAAGCTCAACAAGCGCCGCAGGAATATCGTCGTCTCGCGTCGTGTGATCCTCGAGACCGAGCGTGCCGGCAAGCGCGAGAAGCTGATGAAGGAGCTGCAGAAGGACCAGGTCCGGAAGGGCGTGGTCAAGAACATCACCGACTTCGGTGCGTTCATCGATCTCGGCGGTGTCGACGGTCTGCTCCACATCACCGACATGTCGTGGGGCCGCATCTCCCACCCATCGGAGATGGTGCAGATCGGTCAGGAGCTCGAGGTCAAGGTGCTGGACATCGACTGGCAGCGTGAGCGCATCTCGCTCGGCCTCAAGCAGCTCCAGGCGTATCCGTGGAAGGATGTCGCGGCGAAGTACCCGGTGGGCACCCGCGTCACCGGCAAGGTCGTCTCGATCACCAACTACGGTGCGTTCATCGAGCTCGAGCCAGGCATTGAAGGCCTCGTGCACATCAGCGAGATGAGCTGGACGCGCAACGTTCGTCACCCGTCGAAGCTCGTGAGCATTGGCGAGACGATCGAAGCAGTAGTGCTCAAGGTCGATCCGAACGAGGAGAAGATCTCGCTCGGCATGAAGCAGACGGAGCAGGATCCGTGGATGGTGCTGCCGCTCAAGTACCCGGTCGGCACGCGCATCAACGG
>JAJKIV010000459.1 GCA_021154285.1 Gemmatimonas sp.
CCATATGTGGCATAACCATACATGGCATCGGCAATGCTGGATCGCGAACTCAAGAAGGGCAGCGCGGAGCTCCTCATCCTCTCGCTCGTCGAACACGAGCCGCGCCACGGCTACGAGCTGAGCAAGCTGATCGACTCGCGGTCGAACGGCGCGATCCGGTTCCACGTCGCGTCGCTCTACCCATTGCTCTACCGCCTCGAGAAGCGTGGGTGGATCGAAGGGCGCTGGGTGGAGAAGGCCGGCCAACGGCGGCGACGGTACTACCGCCTCACCGCGGAAGGACGTCGCGTACTCGCGGCACAGCGGCGGAACTGGCGTCAGTTCGTGGAAGCCATTGCCCGCATAACGGGGGTACAGCATGCGTGACGCACACAGTGACGCGGGCTCGCAAGACTGGCGAGCCGAGATCGCCAAGCGCCTGACGAGCCTTCGGCTGGCGCCCGCGGAAGAAGCCGATCTCGCCGACGAGCTTTCCCAACATCTGGAGGACCGGTTCCGCGAGCTCCGCCTCCGGGGCATGAGCGACCAGGAAGCGCGGCGCGTGGTGCTCGATGAGATGGACGGAGACGGAAGTCTGGCGTCAAAGCTTCGAGACGTCGTTCGGCGAGGCTCCGTACCAGCGACACTTGGCACACCGGCTCGCGGCAGCGTGCTGGGGCAGCTGCATCAGGACGCGCGATACGCGCTGCGAACGATGCAGCGCTCGCTCGGGTTTACCGCCGTCGTCGTACTCACGTTGGCGTTAGGCATCGGCGCCGCGACGACGATCTTCAGTGTCGTGAACGGCGTGCTGCTCACCCCATTGCCGTATCGAGCCCCGCAGCAGCTGGTCGTGTTCTACGGCACGTCGCCCGAGAAGCAGCTCGCCGAGGTGAGCTTTCCGTCGGGGCTATTCGTAGCGGTTCACGAGAAAAGCCGGGCGTTCGCCAGTATGGCGGCGTTCGATCAGCCCGGGTACACGCTGACCGGGACTGGTGATCCCGTTCGCGTCGATGCAGCGACGGTGTCGGAGGATTTCTTCCGCGTATTCGGAACGGCGCCGCTCATGGGCCGGACCTTCATCGCCGGAGAATACCGGCCCGACAACATCACCGTCAGCGTGATCAGCTATGGGCTCTGGCAGCGGATGTTCGGAGGCGATCCGAAGATCCTTGGTCGCGTGATCAAGCTGAATGGCAGTCCGTCGACTGTCGTGGGCGTGATGCCGCGCGAGTTCGCGATGCCGGAACGCACCGATGTCTGGCTGCCACTGGCGCTCGATCCCGCGGCCTTCGGCTGCTGGTGTCTCGACATGGTCGGGCGCATGAAGGCGGGGATAACCGCCGACCAGGCGAAGCAAGATCTCATTGCCACGGTCGATGCGTTCACGCTCTCGCGACATGACATCTTTCCCGGCGCGAAACCCGAGGATCACGCAAAGATCATCGTCATGCCGCTCGTGAATCGGATCGCGGGCGACATTCGCACGCCGCTGCTCGTGCTCATCGCCGCGGTCGGCGTCGTGCTGCTCATCGCCTGCGCCAACATTGCGAATCTGTTGCTGGCACGCGCGACGGTGCGCAACCGTGAGATGGCGGTGCGATGCTGCCTTGGCGCAAGCCCACGTCGGATCGCGACCCAGCTGCTGACCGAAAGTGCACTGCTCGCCGGGACAGGTGCAGCGCTGGGACTCGTCTTCGCCGCCGTGGCGCTCAAGCTTCTCCGACAGTTGCCCGAAGGGCAGATCCCGCGAATCGACCACGTGAAACTCGACCCGATTGTCGTACTGTTTGCGGTCGGTGTGACCGTAGCGTGTGCGCTGCTGTTCGGGCTCGCCCCAGCCGTTCGTGCGGCACGTGTCGACCTCCAGACCAACCTGAAGGACGGGTCGCGCGGTTCCGCGTCAGGCGGCGCGCGACGCATGAGCAACGCGTTCGTGGTCGTCCAATTCGCGCTGTCGCTGGTGCTGCTCGCTGGATCCGGGCTGCTCCTCAAGAGCTTCCAGCGACTTCTCTCGGTCGATCCGGGTTTTCGCGCCGAGAATGTTCTCGTCGCGCGACTGCAGACGCCATATCCGCGTTATGACAACCCCCAGATGGTGCGCCGCTTCTACGATCGTGTGCTCGAGCGGGTCGCCGCGATTCCCGGTGTGCGCTCAGTTGGACTGACACAGATGGCTCCATTCACGCGCGGGAACCGGCAGGAAAACGTGATCGCCGAGGGCCAGGAGCCGAAGCCGGGCGAGCAGGTGGTTGTCTCGAACAATCGCACCATCACGCCTGGATTTTTCGATGCCATGGGGACACCGATACTCAAGGGCCGATCGTTCCGCGCGAGCGACGGGCCGGATGCGCCGCGCGTGGCTATCGTGGACGAGCGTTTCGCGCGCCACCACTGGCCGAACGGCGAGGCTCTTGGCAAGCGCATCAGCCCTCAGGGCGATACGAGCGCTGGTCATTGGCGCACGATCATCGGTATCGTACCTAACATGCGCCACAGCAGTCTCGGTGAGGACCCAAGCCTGCAGGTCTACGAGTCGTTCGCCCAGCAGACCGAGTGGGCGACGTACGTGGTCGTGCGGAGCACCCGGGAGCCGCGGTCGCTCGTGTCGGCGATCCGCGCGCAGGTGGCGGCGGTGGATCCGGAGATCCCGTTGTACGGGGTCCGGACCATGGAGGAGGCCGTGTCGCAATCCCTCCTCACTCGGCGCCTAACGAACGGACTGCTCGCCGCATTCGCGACGGCGGCGTTCCTGCTGGCGGCCATCGGAATCTATGGGGTGATCTCGATCGGGGTCGCCGGGCGCATGCGAGAGTTCGGGGTTCGTATCGCACTTGGTGCGAAGCCAGCGAACGTGCTGCAACTCGTGCTGCAGGAGGGCGTGTGGCTGGCTGGTGCAGGCATCGCGCTCGGGCTGCTCGGCGCGATGTGGGTCGTGCGGTTCCTGCGGTCGCTGCTGTTCGGTGTGAGCGCGTTCGACGTGCCGACGTTCGTCGCGGCCACTGTCGTGCTCGCGCTCGTGGCGCTCGTGGCGTGTCTTATTCCGGCTCGCCGAGCTACGCGTGTCGCGCCGGCTGTCGTGCTTCGCGAATAACAGCTCGACTACGGCGTCTCAGCGCTCGGCGAGCTCCAGACGACTCGGCTGCGTTGGCCGAGGTAGGGCTCCACGCGGCGCGAGTCGATCCCCGCGAGCTGGCACTCATGGGCCAGCGCCCGGACGAGATCGCGGTCGAGCAGGTCGCGCAGGATCGGGTCCGCTTCGCCGAGCAGGCGCTCGAGGGCGTAGAAGAAGCGTGAGGTCTCGGCGATGCGCCCCGCGATGAGCAGGGACACCACGTGCGCGCGGAACGCCGCGAGAAAATCAGCGTCGCCCGGCGGCGATGTGGGCGGGTACGCGCGTCGGTGCGCATCCCATTCCGTCGCGAACGACGGGAGCGTGCCCGTAAGCGTCGACTCCAGGTACGACCGCGCCATGATGCCGAGTCGTACGGCGACGCCTAACGACCGTCGGATGGGGCTTGCGACTCCGCGTCGGTCGCAGCGGTTACCCGCTTCAGCGAGACGGTGAACGTCGAGCCTTTCCCGAGCGTGCTCTCCACCGTCAGGTCGCCCTGCATCCCGCGTGCGAGATCACGACTGATTGCCAGCCCGAGTCCAACTCCTTCGCGTGGGTTCCCCAGCGTTCGATCGAGCTGGACGAACGGCTCGAAGATGTCCGCGAGCCGGTCCGCCGGGATGCCTGGACCGTTGTCCTGGACGCACGTCAGAACGTGGTGATCCGCCACCACGCACCGAATGGACACGTGACCACCGGGCTGTGTGAACTTCACCGCATTCGACACGAGGTTGAGCAGGATCTGCTCGAACTTGGACGCGTCGGCGAGCGCACGCACCGTGGGCGGGCAGGGCTCGAGCGCGAAGGTGATGCGCTTTGCGGTGGCCTGTGGGCCGAGCATGCCGGCTGCGGCGTCGAGGACGGTGCCTAACGGCACCGGCCCGAGATTGTAAGTGACGGCTCCGGCCTCGAGGCGGCTGAAATTCAGGATGTCATTGATGAGGCTGAGCAGATGCTGCTGGCTGCGCTGGATGCGCGTGAGGTCGCCGGACTGTTCGTCGGTGAGAGGACCTCGCACGCCGAGCAACAGCAGCTGCACGTAGCCGGCGATCGCGTTGAGCGGGGTTCGGAGCTCGTGCGACATGGCGGCGAGGAACTCGGTTTTCGTGCGGTTGGCGACATCCGCCTCATTGCGGCGGCGCTCGATCTCCTCCGCCTGACGCTGCGTTCGATCGAGCAGGTCCGCCAGCTCCGTCGAGCGCATCTCGGCCGCGCGGCGCAGTGCCTCCTCGGCCGCGATGCGGCGAGCGTCTTCCACCGCCTGTAACTCGGCCGCGCGACGCTGCGTGAGATCGCGGGTGACCTTCGCGAAACCGACCAGCTCACCATCCGCCCCGCGCAGCGCGGTGATGATGACGTTCGCCCAGAACTGCGTGCCGTCCTTCCGGACCCGCCACCCTTCATCTTCGAGGCGCCCGACTTCGGCCGCGATCTCGAGCTCGATCTGCGGCTTGTTTACCGCGAGATCCTCGGGCGGGTAGAAGACGGAAAAATGCTTGCCGATGATCTCCGGCGCGGTGTAGCCCTTGAAGCGCTGCGCGCCCGGATTCCAGCTCACGACGTACCCGTTGGGATCGAGCGCAAAGATGGCGTAATCCTTGACGCTCTCTACCAGCAGGCGATAGAGCTCGGTGGTCGGGATCGAAAGTTGTGTCACTGCCGGTCAGCTTCCTGGCCGTTCATAAGGCTAGAAGGTAACGGCATTTACGTTCGCTTCCAGGCGCGAAAACGTCGCTGTGACGTGGCACGTCCACAGTGTCTATCAGCTCGGCACCGAGTCGCTCGCAGGTCCGCCGCGACGGCCAGTTGTCCGGGTTGCACGTGATCCACAGCTCCTGGAATCCATGGCGGCGCGCCAGCGGCAATATCAGTCGGCACGATCGCTCCGCGAGCCGGTTGCCGCGAAACGCGGGGGACACCTCGTACCCCAGATGGCCCGCGTACTGTTCGATCGTGTGGGTAGTACCGACGCGAAATCCGAGCCGGCCGACGGCGTGTGCCACTCCGTCGAGGCGCATCGCGAACCGATAGGCGGGGACCCAGCCCCGGGCGGGGTTCTCCGGCTCGCGTGCCCGCAACTCGAGCCAGAGGTCGCGGTCGCGCATCGGCCCGACGTCCTCGAGCAGGGTTGTGCTGATGATGGCCGGACGATTCTGCATTGTCGCCATGCCGCCCCCTTCACTGCGTCGCCCGCGGCGAGTGTCCTGCGGAAAGATACGGGCGGCGCGGGCAACGTGCTTGGGGATCAAAGGAGTCAGAGCTCTGCCCCCTTTGATCCCCTTGATCCGCTAGTAGCCCGGATTCTGGGTCAGCCCGGTCGACACGATCAGCTCACGCGACGGTATCGGGTACAACTGCTGGAAGGCGCGGTCCGCCGACAAGCCCAGTACCTCCATCGCCCGTCCGGTGCGAACCAGGTCTGGCCAGCGATCGCCCTCGAGCGCGAGCTCGAGCCGCCGCTCGTTCCAGATTTCGTTCAGCACGTCCGTCTGCGACGTGACATCCGTGCCGAGCACGTGCGGCTGGAGCCCGGCCCTAACGCGAATCGCATTGTACTCGGTCACCGCCTCGGCCAAGCGACCCAGGCGAGCGAGCGCCTCGGCCTTGTTGAGGATCACTTCGGCGTAGCGGATCACGTGCAGATCTTCAGCGCCGATGGTCGTCGGGAACTTCGTGCC
>JAJKIV010000460.1 GCA_021154285.1 Gemmatimonas sp.
CCGGCGGGGCGCTCGCCGGCACGCCTAACAAGTTCGTTCGGAGCGGCGAGCGTCGGTGACCGAGTCACCGCAGCGTGTGCTGTTCGTGACCGGCAAGCTCGCCGAACCCGCGCTCCGCCGCGTGCTCGCCGACATGGCACCACCGTTCGCGTACGATATCGCCGTGTTAGGCATCACCGTGGCGGCGCTCATGACGACGCCGTGGATCGCCAAGCATCTGACCGCGCCCTCCACCGACACGGATCTGGTGCTCATCCCCGGCCTGTGTGAGGGCGACCCTGAGGTCGTTCGCGAGAAGGTTGGCGTCCGCGTCGCGAAGGGCCCGAAGGACCTCCGCGAGATCCCGCGCTATTTCGGCAGCAATGTTCCGCGCGACTACGGCGCGTGGGACATCGAGGTCGTGGCGGAGATCAACAACGTCCCACGCCTCACGCGAGAAGAGACGCGCCGAATGGCCGACTACTTCCGCGAGTCCGGCGCGGACGTGATCGACTTGGGCTGCACGCCCGGACTCCCGTTCCCTGCGCTGGGAGATGTCGTCCGCGAGCTCGTGTCGGCCGGCATGCGCGTGAGCGTCGACAGTTTCGACGCCGGCGAGATCCGAACCGCCGTTGCCGCCGGGGCCGAGCTCGTGCTAAGCGTGAACGGCTCCAATCTGGACGTCATCCCGGATCTGGCTGCTGCCGGCGCGCGCGCCGTCGTGGTGCCTGACGCGGGCGCGTCACTCGAAAGCCTGGATCGCACCCTCGCCGCGCTCGACGCCGCAGGCGTGCGTTATCTCATCGATCCTGTGATCGAGCCCATCGGCTTCGGGTTCATGGCGTCGCTCGAGCGCTATGCGGAGGTGCGTCGCCGTTACCCCGACGCAGAGATGATGATGGGGATCGGCAATATCACGGAGCTGACCGCGGCAGACTCCACAGGCGTGAACGCACTCCTCGTTGCGGTCTGCCAGGAGCTCGGAATCCGTACCGTGCTCACCACGGAAGTGATTCCTTGGGCGAGCGGTGCCGTGCGCGAGGTCGTCATCGCTCGACAGCTGATGCACTACGCCGTGCGCGGGCGCACGGTCCCGAAGCACATCGACGACCGTCTCGTCACAGTGAAAGGCCCGGCAATCCTCGTGTACTCCGAGGAGGAGCTCCGCGACCTGCAGCGCCGCATCACGGACCCGAACTTCCGCATCTTCACGGATCGCGAAGTGATCACGGTGCTCAACCGCGACCGGTTCGTTCGCGGCACCGACATTCAGGAGATCTTCTCGCAGCTCGGCGTGACCGAAGCAACACACGCGTTCTACCTCGGAAAGGAGCTCGCGAAGGCAAAGCTCGCGATCACGCTCGGCAAGACGTATCGCCAGGAGGGGTCGCTCTCCTGGGGCTATCTGACCCCGCCGGATGATGTGAAGTCCGAGCACGTCCGCCTGACGCAGCGGTCGGAACGCGCTCAGCGGTCGTCGTCGTGATCATCGAGACCATCGTCACGACGCTGGACACGGACGGCGCGGTGAACGTCGCGCCAATGGGCGTCGAGTGGACCGGCGGCGACGAGCCTCCGGTGCTCAAGCCGTTTCTCGCGACGTCGACGTACCGTAACGTCGTTGCGACACGAGCCGCGGTCGTGAATCTGGTCGACGACGTGCGGGTTTTCGCGCGAGCCGCCATTTCGAATCCGTCATACGCAGTGCTGCCAGCCAGCGTGGTACGTGGCGTTGTCCTCGAGGTCGCGTGCTCCTGGCGCGAGCTTCAGGTCCGGTCGATCGACAGCACGCCGCCGCGCTCACGCATCGAGACCGAGATCGTCCACCATGGCTTTCGCCGCGAGTTCATCGGATTCAATCGCGCACGACACGCCGTGCTCGAGACGGCGATCTACGCCACGCGCGTGCACATGCTCGCGCGTGATTTCCTCGAGTCGGAGCTCGCGCGCTTGCAGGTGATCGTGGACAAGACCGCCGGTCCCGACGAGCACGAAGCGATGGCGATGTTGTCGGATTACATCCGCTCGGCGCCAGCGCCCGAGCAGGCTGGGACTCGTTAGGTGATGGATACGGTCATCGTCGAAGCTCCCGGCCGTCTCCACTTTGGCCTCCTGGATTTGCGGGGTGGCATGGGTCGGCGGTTCGGCGGCGTCGGCGCGCCCGCTCCCGGCGTATCCGTACGCGTGGCCGTCTCGCCTGCGAGCGACGTCGTGGCGGAGGGAAGCGAGTCGGAGCGAGCGGCGGATTTCGCGCGGCGATTCCTCGTCTACCATCGCATCCGCGGCGGTGCCCGCATCGTGGTCGAGCGCTCGATTCCTGCGCACGCCGGTCTCGGGTCCGGAACGCAGCTCGGCCTCTCCATCGCCAATGCACTTGCCGAGTTGTATCGCGTGACCGCGACGCCGGTGGAGCTCGCACGCGCGGTGGGTCGCGCGAAGCGGTCGGCCGTTGGGACGTGGACGTTTGCCGGCGGTGGGTTTGTGGTCGAGGGCGGTCGCCGCATCGGCGTCGATGATGACGTGGGCCCACTGCTCGCCCGCCAGCCATTTCCGTCGTCGTGGCGGTGTGTGCTCGCCGTGCCCGATGCGCCTCCCGGCGTGAGCGGAGCCATGGAAGCTCGCGCGTTCGCCGAGCTCCCGCTGCCTGACGAGCGCGATGTCGAGCGCGTGTCTCAACTCGTGCTCCTGGGGCTACTGCCGTCGGTGATCGAAGGCGACATCGAGACGTTCGGCGCGGCGCTCAGCGAAGTGCAGGAGATCAATGGCCGTTGGTTCTCGCACGCGCAGGGCGGAATGTTCGCGCCTGGCCCGTCCGCGGAGATCATTCGCCTGATGCGAGAGTGTGGCGCACCAGGCGTCGGCCAGAGCTCATGGGGGCCATCGGTCTACGCGATCGTCGATGGCGACGCGGCCGCGGAGTCGCTGTCAACTCGCATCCGTGATCGATGTGCCCATCGCGTGGACGTGTACGCCGGCCCGTTCCCCGTGTTTTCGAGGGGTCAGTTTTCAAGGGGTCAGAGCCCTTGAAATTTTGTGACCTCGGCTCGACAGAGATCTCGCATTCAAGGGCTCTGACCCCTTGAAAACCCTTTGAAAAACGGCTGGTCGGCGTTCAGTCGTAATGTCCACCCCGCGGTCATAACGTCCCGGTGCGCGGCTGACAATTCGCCGGTGGGACTCATCACCGCACCCAAAGCGAAAAGTGGCGACTGTGAGTACGACGAATGGGTCGACAGCATAACGCTGCGCACCCCGCCCCTGTCTGCATCGGGGCCTAACGCGGTACTCACGGGTCGAACGACTATGATCGCCAACGCCTCCTCCTCAGCTTCCTCACAGCGCCGCCGCGTGCGCGAGTCCACCGATCGGCGTGGCGTTCACGCGCTGCTCGTTGCGAGCCTGACGTTCGCGGCAGCCGCGTGCGGTTCCGACGACCTCATGGCGCCGCGCGCCGATGACTTGAACGCGGCTCACCGGTCCGTCGTGGTGACACCGAGCTATTCGACGTTCGACACGCGTTCGGAGCTCAATGGCGCCGGTGTCGTCGACTACCTCAACGGTTTCGACGACTTCAATGTCGACGACTTGTTCTTCCCGCAGGAGTCGCCATGGACGGCGAGCGGCGTCACCTACACCTCGGCAAACAACGTCGTGCTCGGGCGCGTGATCGAGCTTGGGATTCAGAGCGCCGCGATCTCGACCGACTTCGGCGCGCCCATTTCGGGTACGTTTGCCGACTCGGTTCCCGCGACGCTCTTCGGCGCGAACCTCATGCTGATCGGGGACAAGGTTCCGGTGACGCTGCTCGTTCGCACGAACCTCGGCGGCTACTCGTTCAACCTTGACGTGCCGCTGGCCGCGGACGGCCAGCGCTTTTTCGGGATAGCGCTCTCGAAGCCCGGTGAGTACCTGACGGGCTTTCAGTTCTCCATCAGCGGATCGGGTAGTGCTCTGCTGCTCGATGACGTGGCCGTCGGTCACAAGGGAGCGACCAGCGCCAACACCGACCCCGTCGCGTCGGCGGGCGGCCCGTACGTCGGTGAGGAAGGTTCAGCCGTGGCGCTCGCACTCAGCAGCACCGATGCCGATGGCGATGCGCTGACGTTCACCTGGGACTTGGGCGATGGGACCAAGGGCACTGGCTCTGTTCCTCCGGCAAATCACGTGTACGCCGACAATGGCGCGTACGACATCGTTCTGACCGTCGATGATGGCCGCGGCGGTGCCGCCACCGCCCGCACCACGGCGACGATCTCGAACGTCGCCCCGTCGCTCGGCAGCTTCTCCATTCCATCCACACCGCTCGCCCTAACGCCAGCAGGTGTGACCGTTCCCATCTCGTCGAGCTTCACGGATCCCGGTACGCTCGACACACACACCGCCGCACTCGATTGCGGCAGCGGCGTGACCGCGCAGTCCGAGGTTGTCGGCGAAACGGCGAGTAGCGCGTGCTCCTTCTCGACACCCGGCATCTACGCGATTCGGCTGACGGTTCGCGACAAGGACGGCGGCAGCGACACGAAGGCCGCGAGCGCGCCGATCGTGGTCTTCGACCCGGCGGGCGGACGGCTGACAGCCGGGGGCTGGGTCACGTCGCCGGCAGGGGCAGTCGCGTTTGCGCCGACCGGGGCTGGTAAACTCACGTTCTCGTTGACCGCTCGGTACGAGCCGGGATCGACCATTCCCACTGGCAAGGCGGAGCTCAACCTCAACGTTGGTAAGCTGGAATTCCGCAGCACGGCGCTCGACTGGCTCGTAGCCACGGAGACCAGTGCACAGATCCAGGGACGCGGGACCGTGAACGGCGCCGGCGACTACGCGTTCGCTTTCATCGCGCTCGACGGACAGTCGACCGACGGTGCGGTTCGGATTCGGATCTGGCACCGCGTAAGTGGCACGGTCGTGTACGACAGCCGGCCCGGCGCGCCGTTCGATGAGAGCGGAGTCACGACACTAGGCGGAGGAAGTATCCAGCTGCACGCGCGCTGAGCGCATGGTCAGATGGGCCGTCAGCGAGGTCGACATCACGACCTCGCTGGCTGGCCGCTTTCGCTTGCCTCGGTCGATTATTTGGGTTATAGATAGTTTGGACGCCAAATGATTACGTCCGTTCGGCGAGAGACTGGCCCGTGAAGGGGAGCGGATCGACATGGGCGCCAGCGATCGACGCGGTACCACGGCTAAAGCGATCTCCACAACCGCGGGGAGTGACTCCCCCACAGCGGACGCCTCGCCTAACGTCAGCCCTGAGATCACGGTGGGGTCGTGGGAACACCTCAAGGCTGCGTTCGCTCGAGCAGCGACGGTCTCGGACCGCGCTGTCGGCCTGTGGCTTGCCGGTGATGCCAAAGGATCGGTTGACCGCTATTCCACGGCCGGTACGGCCGACAGGCCTGACGACGAAGTGAGTGTCCACCGGGCGCTGGTGCGTACGGCCGCGACGGCCTACGCCCGTCGCGTGAAGGCTGATGGGCTGCCGCCGGAGCAAATGCTCGTGCTCGTCAAGGCGGCGACCAGTATCCACGGATTGTTAGGGTTTGGCGCCCAAGCATTGACGAACGATATTGTCAGGTGGAGTATCGATGCATACTTCGACGACTAGTCCGGCCAGCCGCCTTAAACACTTCCTCATGAGCGCCGAGCCGAAACCTGATTTCAGCGAGTTCGCCGACTTCGCTGACACTCTCCGCAAGCAGCGCCTCCAGAGTGAGCAAGTCGTTAGGCGCGCGCTGAACCGGGCGAAGGCGCACTACCCGGTGCCCTTGGCGGACGAGTTGAACGACGTGTCGCGGGCGCTCGACAGCGCGCTCAATGTCATTGAGCGCGCTGTCGAGGAGTTGCACCTGCAGAACGACGCGCTGTTCGCGGCGCGGACGGAGGTCGAGGACGCATACGCGCAGTTCCGCGACTTCTTCGAGTTCGCGCCCGCAGCGTACGTCGTCACGGCCCCGAACACCCGTGTTCGCTACGCGAATCACGCAGCCTGCACACTACTCGGGCTGCGTCGAAACGGGCTGGCGGGGCAGCTGCTCATCAGCTGCGTTCCGCTCGAGCACCGCGGCGCATTCAGATCCGCGTTGATGCGGAGCCTGTCACCCGGCATGGTCTCGGATTGGCCGGCAACGCTGCTCTCGAAGGATGGTCCGGCAAGCAAGCCGTGTGGTTGTCGAATACGCATCAGGGCCGTTGCCGCGTCGGGTGCGGCCAGCCCTACTGCACTCTACTGGAACTTCACGGAGGAGACCGATGAAGACCTCTTCTGACTCGGCTGTCTCGGCCCGACTGACCAACGCAGTGGCTAACGGTGAGCGTGGCGATGACGTCGGAGTCATTCTCGACGCCCTTCGCTCGATCGTTCGTGAGTTGCGTCTCGCGTCTCGGGAGGCCGAACAGCGAGTTGGCGTGCACGGGGCACAGCTCCACGCCCTGCGTCGGCTGTCCGACAGTCCGGCAACCTCGTTGACCGAGCTCGCGGAACGGACTCACACCGACATCAGCTCGGTGAGCGTCGTCGTGGGCCGACTCGTCGAACAGGGCCTCGTGGCTAGAAAATCCGCAGACGACGATCGTCGCCGTCTCTCGCTCGGGCTCACGGCCCGGGGTCGCGCAGTTCTACGACGAGCCCCCGAAACCGGAACATCCCGACTGCTTCGAGCCGCCGCTCACCTGGGCGATCGTGAAGTCCATGCACTCGCGACCGGCCTCTCCAGGCTCGTGGACGGCATGGACGGTAAGGACGACTAGCCGGTTTCAAGGGATTTCAAGGGGTCAGAGCCCTTGAACCGATTGGTTCAAGGGCTCTGACCCCTTGAAATCCCTTGAACCCAGTCGAGAGTTTTGGCGGACGGTTTTGGCGAATGTTCAAAACCTTGTGGACAATGTTCAAAACTTTGGACGCCTCCGCCAAAACCCGTCACTCGTTCGGACCAGCCTCCCCGAGCTCGTCCATAACACCCGCGCCCGCCCTCTCGTAATAGGCGCCGCGCTTCTCACCGCGCACCACCAGCTCGCCGCGACGGACGAGCTTCTCCAGGACCGTTCGCGCCTCACGCCCCTCGAGCCCACACAGTTCAGCCACTGTGGATCGGGTGATTCGGCCATGTAACCCCACATAATCCAATATCTTGCGCTCGCGCTCCCCGGCGTGCTCGGCCGCCACGCCCTCGTCCAGGTCCTCCACGCCAAGCGAACGCGCGACCTGGGACGTGAAGTAGTAGACCCGCTCCCGCCGATCATCCCAGCTGTCGAGCAGACCGGCCTCCGCCAATCGATCGAGCACGGCGCGCGTCGGTCCCTCCATCCGTTGAACGATCCCCGCCGCCCGCCCGATACCCAACGGCTCCTGCGTTCGAACGATCTCGTTGAGCACCAGCAGCTCATGCACCGACAACCGGCGACCCGGAACGTCCCGCTCGGCCACCAGTCGCGTCACGCCAAAATTTGCGGGGCCGTCGTGCAAAACGACTTGCACCGTCGAGACACCAGAGCGCGAGTAATCAGGCAGTTGGCGTCCGTATCGCAGCTGCCCCTCGAAAATCGTATCGATACCACGTCCGGTCCTCTCGACCAGACCGATTCTTTTGAACGCGTCCGCCAAAACAGGATTTCGCGGTCGGGGCGGAGCGACCAGGATGTTGTCCAGCCGAACCTGGTCCGGGAAACCACCCGGATTCGACACCTCGATCTCGTCGCCCTCGCCATTCGGCCCGCCCGATTCGTGAATCTGGATATGAACGGCGCCGAGTCGGGTGTAGTCGCGGTGGACGAGCGCGTTGTGGAGCGCCTCGCGAAACCCCAACGGGCTGTGCGCCGGAACGCCAACACGAACCATCCCGACCGCGAGCTCGTCCTCGTGGTTGCGCGCGTCGAACCGGAGCCCGATCTCCTCCGCCGCTCGCACGAGCGGCCATCGGACGAACTCGTTCACGGCAATGCGGGTCCCGCGGAGCACCTGGAATGCGACTTCGTGATTCGGCACGTAGCGCTTGATCGCCTCCTCGCGGCCGACCATGAGCAGCGCCGCCACCCGCACTCGTTCCACGCGATCGCCTCGCTCCTTCCCTCCTTCGCCAAGCCCGAGCGCGCGCACGATCTCCGCGTCCGACAGGTCGAGCAGCGCGGAGTCGGCCCGGCCGCGATTCAGCGCGATCGTTCGGCGCAAGCGCTCGATCTCGAGCGGGTCGAGATCTTCCCACCTCGCCTCGGGAACGACGAGCGCCGTGTAGTCGAGCGCGCCGCGCGTTGCCTCGCGGCCCTGGATCTCGTGCACGAGAAATGGCACGCACACCGGCCGGCCGTGCGCGTCAGTCCCGCGACGGCGGTAGACGCCCTCGCTCGTGGACGTCACGGGTCGGCCCGCGGGGATCTCGATGACGAGAACCTCCACCCCGTCCACCAGCATCACGCTGCACTCCACCGGACAGCTCGGCACGGTGCGGCCCGAGATCATGAGGGCGACGCGATGCGCGTCGGTGTAGGTGCCGTGTCGGTGGTGCGCACCGGTCGCACGGCCATCATCGCCGACGCCAACGAGCACGACTCCGCCGTGGCCGTTGGCGAGACACACCACCGCGTCCACCAACTGTTCGTCGGTCAGCGGCGCGTCGCGTTCAGCGAGAAATTCGGCTGTGAACTGCTCTCCACTCGCGAGCAGCCGGCGGAGTTCTTCGTGGGTGAGCACGCGATGAACCTATCGTGCGGGCCACTATGGCAGCCAGCGTCAGCCAGCCGCCAGCACGAGCAGCCAGCCACTAGCTGCCGTCAGCGCGTGATCCCGACGCCGGCTACGACCCCGGTATACGCCCCGGCGTCCACAGCCAGTTTGCCGTTCACGACGACGTACCTCACGCCCGTGGCGAGCTCCGTCGGCTTCTGGTACGTCGAGCGGTCCTTGAACGTCGCATCGTCGAACACGGCGACGTCGGCGTACTTCCCCTTCGCCAGCACGCCGCGGTCCTTGATACCGAACGTCTCCGCGGTGAGCGCGCTGGACTGCCTAACGAACTGCTCCGGCGTGAGAACCTGCTTCACTCGTACATATTCGGCCCACTTCTTCGGGAATGTCCCGTACTTGCGTGGGTGACCGGCCGAGCCGTCCGATCCCGTCATCACCCACGGTTGGCGCATGAACGCGACGATGTCCTTCTCGTCCATGTTGAAGGAAGCGACCGACGCGTCGCCAGCGACGACGATCTGGATCGCCGCCTCGACCGGGCTCACGTCACGCGCCTTCGCGATGTCCTCCAAGGTCCGCCCGAGAATCGACGTGTCGCGCGTCGACGTGATGAGCAGCGACTTCGCGCCGCCTCTCCGTCGCAGGTTCTCCGTCATGTCCGTCACGAGACGCGCCTTCGTCGCCGGGTCGGCCACGCGCGCGCGCAACGAGTCTCGGCCCCCAACCTCCGCCCAGCGCGGCAGAAGCGATGCGCCCACGGACGACCCGGATGCCGTGTACGGATACTGGTTGGCGGTGACCTTGTCTCCGGCTTTCCTTGCCGCCTCGATGATCGCGATCGCCGAGTCGGCGCGGCCCCACACGTCCGTACCTAACGCCTTGATGTGGGAGATGTGCGACGGCAGGCCGGCCTCGTGCCCGATGCGGATCGCCTCGCGGATCGCCGCCAGCAAGCCAACCGTGTACGAGCTTTCGTCGCGCAAGTGCGTGTCGTAGATGCCGCCGTACGTCGCTGCCACTTTCGCGAGAGCGATCACTTCGTCCGTCGTCGCGTAGCTCTGTGGCGCGTAGTACAACCCGGTCGACATGCCCAGCGCACCTTCGCGCATCCCTTTGCCGACGAGAGCCCGCATCGAGTCCAGTTGCGCCCCCTCAGCTCTCGCATCCGACATCCCCATCACGGCCTGCCGAACGCTCCCGTACCCCACGAGCAGCGCACCGTTGGACCCGATGCCATCCGCTTTCCATTTCGCGAGCGTGCGAGCGACATCGTACGGACCGCCGCCGTCGTTGCCGGTGATCACCGTGGTGACGCCCTGCATCAGGTAGTCCGTGTTCGCACGCCGCCTCGGGTCGTCGCTCGACAGGTCCTCGAGCGTGTGCGTGTGCGGGTCGATGAACCCCGGCGTGACGATGAGCCCGCGAGCGTCGATTGTCCGTTTGGCCCGGACGTTGGCGCGTGTGGCATCGCCGACGAAGGTGATTCGGTCCCCGGTGATCGCCACGTCCGCGCTCCGGGCCGGTGCGCCGGTTCCGTCGATGACTCGACCGTTTCGAATGAGGAGGTCGGCCGGCGTACCCTGAGCGCCGAGTGGACGCATCGCCGGGACGAATAGCCCGCAGGCCACCAGGGCGGTCGAAGCAACGTGGCTCAGTCTGCGTTGGATGGTCGCGCCGGCACGAATGGAGTTGTTCATCGCGCAAAGTTGCGTCGGTGCCGCGAGACGAGGCCAGTGTTACGCGGACACCGCGAACGATTTGCGCCGTAGGGACATCAAACCGCGGGCGCGGCTGGGCCACGAGACGGCTGGAAGCAACCCGCCCGCGTTGCCGTCTGTCCTATTCGGAGACCCCTCTTTCGCGAGCCGCCACGTGCAAACCGCGACCGCAACCTCTCTGCTCCTTCCACCGCCCCTCGCCGCCGATCTCGGGAAGCATTCCCGGGCCGAGGTCACCACGGGTGAATCGGGGTCGCGGGTCATCCGGTTCGAACGATCCGGCGCCTCGTCGGTGTACCTCAAATCTCGCGCTTTCGGGACCCCACCGGGTGGCCGGCAGCTTTTCGACGAAGCCGAGCGCCTCAGTTGGATGCATGCCGTCGGGTTGCCGGTGCCGGCGGTGCTCCAGTACCACGAGTGGAAGGGCGGCGAGTACCTGCTGCTCACGGCGGTCCCGGGGTCGGACGCATCGGTATCGCGCCCGCCCGAGCAGCATGGCGCGATCGTGACGGCGCTCGCTGCCGGCCTACGTTCGCTGCACGCGACGAACATCAGCGCGTGCCCGTTCGACCAGTCGCGTCGCGTCCGAGTGGCGGCGGCCGAGGCCCTCGTACGAGCCGGGCTGGTGCGAGAGGAGGACTTCGACACGACGCGTCAGGGACGAACCGCGGTGGATCTCTACTCGGAGCTGGTCGCCCGATCGCCCTCGTCGGAGGACCGCACGTTCACGCACGGCGACTACTGCCTGCCTAACGTTGTCCTGACGGAGGACAGGACCGGTGAATTCAGAGTCAGCGGCTTCGTGGACTGTGCAAACGCCGGCATTGCCGACCGCTACCAGGACCTCGCACTCTGCGCCCGAAGTGTCGCGGACAACCTTGGGCCGGCGTGGGTGCAGCCGCTGTTCGAGCGGTATGGCCTCGACCGCGTCGACGAGGACAAGCTCGCCTACTACCAGCTACTCGACGAGTTCTTTTGAGGTCAATGAGCGTCGCTCATTAGTGGCTTCCCGGGGCAGTCGAAACAAAAAGGATGAGAAGCCAGACGTGCGGCCGGAGCCGTCAGGGCGCACGGAGGCAATCTGCGAACATCGGCTCAATCGATGTTCGAAATCCGCGTTAGGTGATTAGTCATCGGTTCTTCCAGCTTCCATCTGGATGAGCC